>JAYPXF010000214.1:8934-12036 GCA_038154405.1 Verrucomicrobiales bacterium
TCCGTCCGCGAGATATTCTCACGCGCAAAGCGTTCGAGAACGCTGCCGCCACGATTGCCGCGATTGGTGGCTCTACCAACGGCGTGCTGCACTTGATCGGGCTGGCGCGGGAAGCGGGCGTGGATTTCGGACTGAAGGACCTGCAACCCATTCTGCGAAAGACCCCCGTGCTGTGCAGTTTTGCCCCACGGGGCACAAAGACCATGGTGGACCTGCACAATCTCGGCGGCACTTCACTGCTGCTGAAGCACTAGTTGGAGGCAGGTATCATTGATGGCTCCTGCTAGACTGTAAACGGGCGGACACTGAGCGTAAACCTCGCGGATGCATGACCTGTTCCGGCAGATCAGGAACTCATTGCGATGGCGGATTCACCGTTCAAGGATTTCGCCGACATGCAGATCTGCTTCGGCAACCTCGCGCCGGACGGAATGGTGTTCAAGGTCTCCAGCATGCGTGACGCGACGTTCGAAGGACGGGCCATCTGCTTCGAAGATTCCCGATCGGTGATGGACGCGGTGGAGGCCGGTCGTATCAAACCCGGCCACGTGATCGTACTTCGTGGACTGGGGCCGGTTGCTTCGGGGATGCCGGAAGTGCTGGTCGCATCGGCCGCGCTCTCTGTGCCCGAATTGGACGGCAAGGTTGCATTGATCTCTGACACGCGGGTTTCGGGTGTGTCCCATGGAGCCATAGGAGTTCACTGTGCACCCGAAGCTGCGGTCGGCGGACCGATCGGATTGGTGAAAGATGATGATGTGATTCGTTTCGATCTGCTCGCTGGACACATTGAATTGGCGGTGAGCGAACCGGAAATGAAGGCGCGCGCCGAATCTGCAGATACCCCCGAACCGAATCACATCCGTGGATATCTGGCCGATTTCTCCGCCACGGTCAGTCAGGCAAACGAAGGCTGCGTGAATCAATGGGTTCTAAAGCAAAACGGCCGCTCCGGATGAAGCGGCCGCTTTGGTGGAGGCGGGGAGAATCGAACTCCCGTCCTAGGCAAACCTGACTACGACGTCTACATGTTTATCCGAAGATGGGTTTTCGACCGTGGGATAGCGCTCCGGCACGAATCCCTCGGCTTAGTCAGCATGAAAACGTCGACCGAATACGCGCTGTCCCCGCATCGGATCCACCAGGCTGTCGGCGCCTCATCCCCTTAGCCCGGGTCCGGGGTGAGACGTCGCTGTCAATTAAGCAGCGAGAGCTAATTCTTCGTTAGCAACTAATGTTTGATTCGGGGATTAACGAGGCCAACGAATCATCCTCGACATGCAGCCGCAGGAGTATCTGTCCAGTCGAAACCAGGACGCCCCCATACGGTGGTAACAATATCGTCACTTGATTCGGATGGGTCAAGGGGACGTTTTGCCTGGGTGCACGGATTCGTCCGTCCGACTCACGGCGAGTGTTGGAATCTCGATACACCCACTTTATGGGTTTTAATCCGCATCATCCTGCTCCTAACACGTAATCTTGATCTGTCGTTCTCGATTAGGATCAGGAGTTGGGTTTACGAGCTACTCGGTAGCTACGGTAATCTCCCAGATTCTTGGGGAGCGGACGCGGGGGCGGATTTCGCCAGTGGGAACGATGATCTTGTTGTTCCAGATGACGGGAATCGTGGTGACGTGATTGGCTGGCATGGGACCGGCGGATGCCCAGCTGTTTCGCTTGGCGTCAAAGCGCCAGGCTTCCTTGGGAAATCCGGGGTGTTTGTCTCCCAGTTTGGGTGCGTCCGCCCAAAGGGATCCGTCGGCGCCGCCGAGAACGTAAATGTCAGCATCGCCGTAAGCGATCGCCGTGCCAGCCACGCGGCTGAAGGGCATGGGTATCTTCTTGGTCCATTTGCCCGATTGAGGGTTGTATTCGTGAACGTCTTTCAGGAATTGAACATCCTCAGCTTGCTGGCGACGTCCACTGAACACGTAGATGCGGCCGTTTTGCGCGACCGTCAAATTGAATGCACGATTGAGTCCGGACCATGGTTTCAGCTTCTTCCATTGAGGTTTTTCGGCTTTAAGGTCGATCGACCAAAAGTTCTTCATGGCGGTGTCGAGGGGATTGCCGTGTTGGCCACCGGCGAAATAGATGGTGTTGCCTAACAGTGCCGCCTGTCCGTACGCGGCGGGGCGAGGGAGTTGAGGAAATGGTTTCCGGATTATCTTCTTCGCCTTCGGATTCCATTTCAGGACGTAAGATTGGGAGAAGGTCTTCGCGCCGTCGTTGCCTCCCATGCAGATCACTCCATCCGGAGTCGAAACAGCTGCGCCGTATCCAGTCTTGCGCGGGAGTTTGCCGGCGGCGTGCCACTGGTATCCGGTCTTGGTCTTCTCCAGAACATGTATCTCGGCATACCAGGTTTTATCGGTCTCCCAAATCGGCCGCTTGAAATTGGCGCCTCCGGCCACGATGAGAGCGTTGTTGTGGATTCCGGCAAAGGGTCCGGCCACGCCAAGTTTGTTCGGGAGCGACTCAATCGCCTTCCAGTTCGGGATGCCTGCGGCAAGAGTCGAAAGCTGGATCGCCAGGGAAGCGGAGAAAAGTGGGAGAATTCGCATGGCGGGATGATATGTCTAATTGTCGGAGGGGCAATCGGGAAGAATGCTGATCAGAAACCAGGGCGGCTTCCTATACGATATGGGGTGCCGCCTCTATTCTAACGGTGCCCAAACCCCAGGTTTTGAAAAGCCCGAGCCAAACCAATCATCCCAACCTGACTATTAAAAACCGAAGAAGTTACTTGCCTACCCGATGCCAAACCGGAAGAAAGCGACAAACCGTGTGGAAATCCGATTTTGCGATCAGACGGGAAATTACAAGATGTCGTCCGACTTCGATCGAGCAAAACTGGGCGGCGGCGGAGCCGGGAAGTTGTAATACTCCAACAGCGAATCACAGCGGTCGCTTCAGAACAACTCGGCCAGGACTCGTCCGTCTTCGATCAGGTTGAAAGGGCGACCAAGTTCGTCCTGCGCAACCAGACTGTTCACGCCCATGGCATGGTAAACAGTCTGGGTGATGTCCGACGGACTCAGGGCGTGTTCGGCCGGATACTCGGCGAACTTGTCGGTCTTGCCAAAGGCCTGCCCACCC
>JAYPXF010000215.1:0-12031 GCA_038154405.1 Verrucomicrobiales bacterium
TGATCATCCGCCAACCGCTTTTCCGCATCGGTGCCATTTTTTATGAGGCAACAGGCATTGGGATGGAAATCGTGGGGTGGCATTGACGAGTTGAGGGGCTCCGATTAGCGTTCCGCCGCGATGATGTCGTCGATGGCCAAACGAACTGCGAAACCCGAGGCGGAGGAAATCAAGTTCCGAGTGGGGGATGAGCGCCTGATCAAGCTGACCGGCAATGCGGGGGACAAGGTTTCCTCGTTGCTGGAGAAGCAGGGGCGTCCGGAGGGCGTGCTGCGGGTGGCGGTCATCGGTGGGGGGTGTTCGGGACTGCAATACAAGATGGACCTGCAGGACCGGCCGCAGAATCGCGACATCCTGATCGAGTCAGCGGGGGTGAAGGTGGTGGTGGATCCCAAGAGCGCACTGTACGTGACGGGCAGCGAACTGGATTACGTGAACTCGCTCACCGAAGGCGGTTTCAAGGTTCACAATCCGAACGCGGCCACTAGCTGTTCCTGCGGCGAAAGTTTTACGGCCTGAGGCATGACGGATTTCTTCGCGCTGCTCGATGAACCGCGTGCCCTTTGGCTGGATGTCGAAGCGCTGAAGTCAAAGTTCCACCGGCTCTCTTCGGAGGTTCATCCCGATCGTGTTCACGACGCTTCCGATGCGGAGCGCGAGGCTGCCAATGCGCGTTACGCGGACTTGAACGAGGCCTACAACATCCTGTCCAGCACGCGACTTCGCCTGAAGCATTTCATCGAGCTCGAAACGGGGAATGAGCTTGAAGCTATCAGTCAGACGCCTCCGGATCTGATGGATCTGTTTTTCGAATGCGGCGAATTGTGCAACGGGTCGGATCGCTTTCTGCGGGAGAAGGAGGAGACTGAATCGCCACTTCTCAAGGCCAAGCTGTTCGCCCAAGGTATGGAGTGGTCCGACAAGGTGCAGGTATTCACAGGGCGAGTGAACGAACTGATCACGGCATTGGAAGCCGAACTTCAGCAGACGGACGTGTCGGATCTCAAAACCTTGGAAGCGACGTTTCGTCGGCTCAGTTACTACGACCGCTGGCAGTCGCAACTACGCGAGCGCTTCACGAAGCTGGCGATGTAGTTCCGCGCGTTATTGCGCCGCCTGCTCCGGTTGCTGGGGACGGGGGGCGAGTCCGGAGGATTGGAACTCGGTTTCGAGCCATTCCCGAAAGGCGGTGTTTGAGCGCTGCGCACGGAACTCCTTGAGGAAGTCCGGCAGAGCCTTGGTGACTTCCTCGTCGGACACGGGCACTTCGCGCTGGCAGTAGACGATGTAGCCGCCATTGCCACCGGGGATGAATCCGCTGGCGCTGCCCGGTTTCAGGTCGAATGCGGTGTTGATGATGGACATCGGGGAGATGCCCAAATCTTCCACCTGCGGAATGCTGCGGGTGCTGCGTGAGAACGCGGGTACATCGACCAGCGTGACGCCGTTGGTCGGCACGAGATCCTTGAAAGGCTTGCTGGAGGCGAGTCCGGCGACGATCTCGACCGCGATCTTGGCGCCGGCCTGAGCCATGGCTTCGCGGGCTTCGGATTCGCGGAAGTCTTCCACGACATCATCCCACACATTGGTCAGGGTGGGTGATTCACTGGGAACGCGGCGATTGAAGGCGATCAGGTAGATGCCTTCGGTCCAGACGAGCGGGCTGGCCAACGGTTCTTCCGGCGAGAGATTGAAAGCGGTGCTGGCGAAGTTGCCGGGCGTGTCGAGGTCCTTCGGTCCGTCGAGTTCGGTGAAGGGCTTGGTCTCGAGCACGGGGTAACCGCGTTTCTCGGCGATGCTGCTTAGATTCTCTGCCCGGACATCGGCGATGGAGAAAACTTCATTGGCAAAGGCGTAGGCCTTCTTCTCGCAGATCGCCTGGGCCTTCGTGTCGGCAAACTCGTTCTCGATCTCCTTCTTGGCTTCTTCGGCGGACATCGGTTCACCTTCGGTATTGCGGAAGGCGTTGGTGCCGCGATCGGTGTATTCAGCTTCGATGCGGGCGGTGAGATTGGTTTCCTTGGCCAGTTCGGCTTTGGCTTCGGCGAGATGGTTCGAGAAACCGAAGAAGACGTAGTTCACGACGACCCGCTCGGGGATGCGATAGGTCGCCATGCGGTTGGTGAAATAGCGGGTGACCGCATTGGTGTCCAACGTGACGAAGTTGAAGTAGTTGGAACGGTTGAGGAAGACGACCTGGGCCTCACGCTGGGTGTTCTCACGACGATAGAAGGACTCTGCGGCACGGGTGGAGACCAGCTTGCCGCTGAGGCCGGTGATTTCACCCAGATGACTGATGGCGACTTCGTTGGCGACGAATTCTTCGAATTCCGCTTCCGTCACGCCCCCGCGCTCCTTGAGCAGGCGCAGGAAACCGTCGTAGAAGGCCTCGTTGAATTTGCCCGACTCCGGATCTCCGAACTGGTTGCGAATGAACTGAATGACGGCGGTTTCGGGAACGGTGATCCCCTCGCGCTTGATCTTCATGTTGAGCATCAGGCGACGGCGGGCAAACATGTCGATCTGGTCTCCGAAGCGGTTCCCATCAGGCCAGTTGCCGGACTGCATGGTGAGGGCGATGTTGGCTTCGCGGATGGCGGATAGCCGTTCCGCACGGGTGAGTTTCTGACCGTAGAGCGTGCCATAATCGATTTCGGGGCCGCTGCCCATGTTCTCCACTTCCGGGGTGAAGAAGTAGACGAATGAAATGCAGATGACGATGATGATGAAAATCCAGAGCGTCTGAGAATGTTTGCGTAATGTTCCGATCATGGCCGGGTAATCTGTAAATTAAGGGCGGGAAAGCTAGCCGCGCCCGAATTGGGGGGTCAATTGAAATCCCGGCTTTTTTTGCCGGAAATAAGCCGGCCGGAAAGATGAGAGAAGTGACCCGGCAATCAGTATTCGCTCGACTCAGGGCGTGCATGGGAGACCGATTTCCGGTCTTGAACAGCGATCCGCTTGGGTGATCTGGTGCCGAATCTCACCAGTCGCCGTCGACGATGCTCGCCGTGGCATTCTGGGCCAGATCGGCGGCCAGCAGGGGAACGGCCTGACGCTCGGCACTGGCGAGATCAGTTCCGATCCGCAACGTCGTCCGGCCGGTAACCTGACGCGTCATCAACACTTTGCCGGTCGCCCGCTCGGTGGCCGTGATGTCGGCCACGAGCGTCACCGAGTAGTCCCGCGCGGTGATGACATCGGCGGAGACGAAGCTGATGGGCGTGCGTAGGAACTGCGAGATTTGACCGGTGATGACCACATCTGCGTCGCCACGGGTCTCGAGCCGGTAGGTCCCATCCTGTTGCAGGCGTTTGCGCAGTGCGTGATTGACGGCGGAGACCAGGCGGGGTTCGGAGGTGGTGTTCTTGAAGAACTTTACTTCCACCGATTTCGAGCCGGCGGCAAAGTCGGTGGTGGATCCGAGCCGGTAACCCGTGCAGCCGGTGAAGGCCAAGGCGACCATGACGAGGCCGGCCGAAAGTATGGATTTCACTTGGATGCCTCCCCGGCTTGCTGGGCCTTGATTTCCTCGATCTTCTTTCGTGCGGTATCGGCGTAGATGGAGTTCGGCGATTTCACCAAGGCTTCATTGTAGTAAATCAGCGCCCCGGACCATTTGCGTTTTTTCTCGTAGAACTCGGCGACCTTGATGGCGCCGCGGGCCTGCTCGTTGCGAAGGTGATCCATCTTCTTGCGGCTGTCTCCCACACGAGGATCGTCCGGGTAGAGGGAGATGAAATCGTGATAGGCCTCCAAGGCCTTGCGTGCGATTCCCTGGTCATATTCCGCGGAACGGGCCTGCTCGAAGTAGGTGTCTGCTGCATTGAACAGTCCGTCGGCCGCCACGTTCTTGCGGTCGTGATATCGATCAGCCGCTTTTTCGTATGCCCTGACCGCACCTTGAAACTTGTCCTGCTTTTCATGCGCGCGCCCGATGTTCATCTGCGCCTGCGGCGCGATCTCACTGTAAGGTCCGTTGGCAATGACCTTCTCGTACATCTGCACCGTCTTCTCCATCGAGCGGTAGATCGGCAGCACCCCGAACAGCCGAAATTTTTTGCCGTTCAGGAAACGGGTTGCGATCTCGTACTGGCGCTTCAAGACCTCCTGGTAGTTGTCGATCTTGGGATACTTCTCGAGCAGCTTCTGATATTCCTTGAATGCCTTCTCGTCCTTGCCTTCCTCTTCATAGGTCCGGGACACATAATACTGTGCGGCAGGGGCGAAGTCCGAGAGTGGCCATTTCTTGACGAGCCGTTTGGCGGCGCGTTGGGCGAGGTCGAAGTCTTTTTCCTTGAAGGCCTTCTGAACGATGTCGAGTTGTTCCTTGGCTCGGGGGGCAAACATCTCATCGGCGACACCGTCCGCACCGACGCGCTGGTAGACCCAGCCTTCGCCTTGGCGGTAGATAAGCGGTGCGGGGCTATCATTGGGAATGGCGGCCACCAAGAATGCTGTGAGCAAGAGTTGCGCGGTCCTCGCGTTCATGGCGCGAACTTTATGCATTGGCGCTTGATGGCGTCAAGATGCCGGGGCCGCCGCAGGCTATCTGTTTTGCCAGAACGGCTCCTGAGGGTTCTGGTTACTTTAACGACATCGTAGACGGGTGGTTTCAGGCTCGGAACGGGACCTTGAAATGTATGAAACTGCCTGTGCTGCAATAAGTTCCCGAAAAAAATCGAATTGCAATAAGTGGATAACTTTGGCAAATATGCGGGGAATATTGATTCTCAACCAACTCCGACAGCCAACATTCGAATTGTGAGAAACGCGCAATTGATACATTTCCGCGCGCCCGTCTGCACTTTGGTGACCATTGTGTCGCTTTTGTTGTTGGGTTCGTTCACATCTTCACCGGCCGACAATACAGCAAACCTCCGACAGCTTGAACTTCTGAAACAGCGCCGCGCCACCTTGGAGGCAGAATTGCGGGAGACGAACCTTCAGAAGAGCCGGGCGGAGCGGGCGGAGCGGGATATCATGGCCAACCCCACCACCGGCGATGCGATCTCCGCAGCCAGCAGTCGGGTTGAACATTGGAATCAACGAGTCAAGCAACAGAAGAGTGCCCTGGCAGAAATTGACGCTGACATCAGTTCCTTGGCAAGCGGTGGAGGCGCGGGAGCAGCAAACTTATCGTTTGGCAATTCCTCCGCCGGGGCGAGTGGCGCTTCAACGGTTCCCTCTTTCACGATGGGCTCATCCTCATCCGGCGCGAGCTTCACGGCGAATCCCAGCGGACGTCGCTCGGCGCTGGCGCCTCCGGCGGTCAAGAAGCTCGACGAGGGTCTGGCTGAATTGCGTCGGATGGAAGATTTCCGGGCGGCGGAATCGGGATTCGGAAATGCTCCGGTCGATCCCGTGGCCGGACTGGGACAGGTGAATCTTGATGTGGCCAAGCAGGAACTGGCCCGTCAGAAGTCGACGTTCTCAACCTCGTCACCGTCATTTACGACCAAGACCACCGTGCCGGGAGAATACTCCTTCAGCGCCACGCCCACTGGTGCTGGCGCTTCGTTCAGTTCGGCTCCTCCCGCCGCTGCCCATGCAAATGCGTCGTTGGCCGCGCGCCAGGAGATGAGCAAGCTCCTTCGCGAACAGACCCAACTGTCGGAGACACGGAATGAACTTCAGTCCGCGTACCAGACCAAGCTGGGAGAATATAACATGGCTGCCCGCGCCGGGGAGAATGAGCGGGCGATCGCTATACAGGCGGAGATGCAGTCGCTTCAGACCCAGATCGGCAACACCCAGGTGGCGACCAGCGCACTGAATGCCCAGGCGGGCAATTTCGCCAATCAGATGAACGCGGCAGCAGATTCAAACTTCCAGGTTGGTAGTGGCGGTTCGGGAAGGCAGGGCGGCGTACAGGTGATGGATATCCCGGACGACGGCAAGTTCAAGCCCGGCGACAAACTGGAACTGTTTGTGCGTGAGGATCCCAGCTTGAATGGAGAATTTGTCGTCCGGAATTCCGGGCTCATTCATCCGGATCTGGGGCGGGTGGAATTGATTGGCATGACGCAGCAGCAGGCGGAAGTGGCGATCAAGGGCATTTTGGAATCCAGCTTGTTGCGCACGGCAACGGTGACGGTGGAGCGTTCATATCTGCCTCGGACATACGTAGCGCCACCAATTGGTGATCGGTCACAGGGAACGCAAATCATTCCGCCGCCTCCGATAAAGCGCGACATCGTTTATCTGGCCGGTGAATTTCTCACCCCCGGTCCGCTGTTGATCCCGCCGGGAGTGAAGCCGACGTTGTTGCAGACCATCATCCGCTCCGGTGGCATTACTCCTTCAGGAGATATGATGCGGGTGAAACTGCTGCGCGTGGTGAAGAACGGCCAGGGTGCGGTTCAGGAGGTCAATGTGTCCGCCATTTTGTCAGGGCAGGAGCCTCCCGAGGACATTGAACTGAAGGATGGTGACATCGTGGTGATTCCTCCATTCGCTCCGGTGGTTTACGTGACCGGCAACGTGGAACGTCCGGGAACGCTGCGCCTGTTTCAAGACGAGACGCTCACGGCCTATGCGGCCATTCTGCGAGCCGGCGGTTTTGCGCGATTCGCCTCGATCAAACGTGTCTACGTGGTGCGTGATCTGGGCAATGGCGAAAAGGCTCATTTACCCATCAATATCAGGGACGTACAGAAGGGACTCGAGCCGGATGTCGTCCTTCAAGGCAAGGACATTGTCGTCGTGCCGGAACGTTTCTTCAGTTTCTGATCACCGCGTAATCAAGCAGCCATGACTCCCGGAATGGAAAAGCGGAAAGTCGACTTCACCGATCTGGTGTTTTACCTGGCGGTGGCGTCCAAGCACGCGCGTCTGATGGCGTTGCTGGTGATTGTGTCGCTGGTGGCCGGTCTGGCCTATTACGTGTATAAACGCCCGGTCTACTATTCCAAGTCGCTGGTGAATTACACCGCCATTCGTCCGCAGGCGGGATATCTGGAAGAGGGCAAGAAAGAACATTACATGGATCAGGTTCTGATCGATCTTTTCAACGCCCCGCACATCATTCGGCAGGCGTACGAAAAGATGGGTTACGAGGAGAACGAACAGAACCGCGGCCTGCCGATGCATACCCGGATCCGGGCGACGTTTGATTCAGAGCGCAATATCATTCTCGATGTCTGGGTCTACGAAAAAACCTGGGCCAGGCCGTTTCCCGCGGTACTGGTCGACGTTGTGAAGCAGGACCGGAAGAACAAGGCGGAAGCCTACCGCGAGAATTTTCGGCAGACGTTCACGAAGGAGACGGATCGCTTGTCCGATAAAATCAAGGAGTTGCGGGCCGAGAAGAGCGCGCTGCTCGCGGAATACGACCCCGACCAGTTGGAGATCGAGATTCAACACCTGAAGCAGATTCCCCAGAGGCTGTTCGCGGTGAAACAGAAGCTTGTTGAGATTGAGCGGGTGAAGGCCAAGCTCCATTCTTCGCGCAATCTTTCCATCGTAGAGCGTCTGACCCTCTACACTTCCATCATTGATGATGTGGGGCTGGAACCAGGCATGATCATTCCCCGGACGCCTACACAGCAAAGCAATCCCACGCCTTCGTCTGGTGGTCGTCGCGGAGCCGGGCTGCTGGATGCAATCGGGCAGAACGAGAACAGTCATTTTCAGAAGGGAACCGGAATGTCGCGCGGGAATGGTGGAGGCCTGCGTCAGATGAATCCATTGGGCGTGGACCGATTGGACGCGAATCGCGGAGGCGGCCGGGTGGTGACCCACACCACTCGTCTGAGTCCGGTGAGATGGGAAGAACTGGAACGCGACCGATTTCGGTTTGAACAGCAGATCAAGGAGGCCAGCAAGATCTGGCTCGATCAACACCCCAAGATGAAGGAATTGCGCCGGCAGTTGGGCGAGGTGGAGGAGCAGTTAGAGAAGGCACTGTACAATGCCGCTTATCTTTTCTCTCTCAGCGAATCCCGCCTGCGGGATCAGGAGCGGAAGCTGGAGGAGCAACGGCCGGAATATGATCGGGCGGTTGAACGCATGCAGCAATATCTCGAAAAGGCAGGGGTTGATGAGGATATCAAGGATTGGGAGGAATTGAAGAAGAAGGCGGAGATCGATATGGCGAAGGTCAGCTACCTGACTGAGGAGGATCACGTCAATCTGAAGTTCCATGATTGGAAGCAGGTTCGTGACCTGATTCCCGTATCGCCCAACCGTGTGAAGACCGTTTTGTTCTCCCTGCTGATGGGTATCGCCTTGGCTGTCGGCGTGCCATTCCTCTTGGAGTTCCTTGACCAGACGGTCACGAACATCGACAAGCTGGAACAGGAGACTCACATGCGTGGTCTGGGTCTGGTTCCGGACTTTGAAGACACGCTGGCTGAGGCCTATCCGTTGCTCGGCTCGGATTCCATGACCGATCCGGACATGATCGAGAACTTCCGCGTCATTCGTACCAATCTCGTGGCGGCGGCGGCGACCTCAAAGTATCCGCAAGTCATCATGGTCACCAGCACGATGCCGAAGGAGGGCAAGACCGTGGTGTCATCCAACCTGGCGCTTTCGTTTGCGCAGATGGGAGACAAGACCCTGTATATTGACACCAACCTGCGGCGAGGTCTGGTTCATCACCTCTTCAGTGTCCGTTCCTCACCCGGTTTGGGGAATGTGCTCATCGAGAATTTGGATGTGGCCTCGGCCATTCGTGAAACGGCGGCCGAAAACCTGTCGGTCCTGCCGGTGGGTGATCACCTGGATGGGGATATCGAGATGCTCGCTTCCAACCGCATGCAGGTGATCATGGATG
This sequence comes from Verrucomicrobiales bacterium, assembly GCA_038154405.1. Lineage (GTDB taxonomy): Bacteria > Verrucomicrobiota > Verrucomicrobiia > Limisphaerales > JAYPXF01. The sequence continues at coordinate 8,780 of JAYPXF010000215.1, forward strand.
AGTTGCGGGGCAAGTATCAACGGATCGTGATGGACGCGCCGCCGGTGCTGGGTCTTTCCGAAACGGCGGTGTTGCAGCCGGTGGTGGACGGTGTGGTCATGTGCATCTGGAGTGCGTTTACCTCGACCCGACAGATTCGCACGGCGATGGACATCCTCAACGACAATCACGCCAACATCTACGGTTTCGTGCTGAACCGTTTGGATCTGTCGGCGACGATGAACCGTTTCCACTACTACTACTACTCGAACCACTACTACAACCGCTACCAGTCCATGACCGCGGCTGGTTGATGCGGGTCTGAAGCAGTGCCGACCACGTTCGCTTCGATTTGGTCAGGTGGAACCGGACGCGGGTCGGGAACAGCAGAACGATCTTCCCATGGCAGACGAAAAGCCCTCTTCTTCAGCTGACAATTTCCCGGGAGTTTCCATTGTCGTGCCGGCCTACAACTACGCGCGATATCTCCCTTTTGCAGTGGAGTCGGCGCGAAACCAGGACTATCCGAATGTTGAGGTGGTGGTCATCGATGACGGCTCGACGGATGACACTGCGGAGGTCATGAAACAGTTCGGTTCTCCGGTCCGTTACATCCATCAGGAGAATGCCGGCCTGTCGGCCGCCCGGAATTCGGGCATCCGCGAGGCCAGTAATGACTTCATTCTTTTTCTGGACGCCGATGACGAGCTGCTGCCGGGAATGCTCAGGCAGATGATGGAGGCGTTTCAGGGGCTTGAATCTGGCTACGGCATGATGGGGTGCGACCGCATTCTCATCGATGCGGACGGGAAGAAGATCGCGACGCCAACGCCATCGGAACCCGAGGGTGAAGTCAGCGCCGAGGACATCCTGATGCGCACTCGTTTTTCACCGACGGGTGCGTTGTGTCGCAAAGAGGTGTTCGACAAAGTCGGCAATTTTGACACCACGCTGCGCAGCACGGAAGATCGCGACATGTGGATCCGTATCGCGGAGCAGTATCGGGTCTACTATCTGGATCGCGAACTGATCCATATCCGCAAGCACGGTTCAAACATGAGTTCCAACGCTGCGCGGCAGAGCGCGAACATGGTGGTGGTACTCAACGCCGCGTATCGGCGGGGCACGGTGCCGCGGAGCCGGTTCTGGTTCTGGCGGGAGATCTTCGCCTACCAGAGATTTGAGTCCGCGCTGATGTTCAACGGTGCCGGCAAGCCGTTGAAGGGACTGTGGCTGCTCCTTTTGTCGACGCTCACCTGCCCCTGGGTCCTCGACCGGAGCCGGTTCAACTATCCGTTCCTCTTCCGCTTGCGTCACGCGGTCCGTTACATCCTCAACTTCCTGACCGGGCGCGCGCCCTGAGTTCTTTCCGACGCAATGACTGCCAAGCGCCGACTGCGGGTTCTGCATGTGATGTTTTCACTCGAACCGGGGGGGATGGAAAACGGGGTTGTCAATGTGGCCAACCGGTTGCCCGAGGATGAATTCGACGTTCACTTCTGCTGCATCGAGACCGGAGGGGCGTTCGTGGATCGGCTCAATCACCCGGACAATGTGACGGTGCTGGGCAAGGATCGGCCGGGCTTTTCAAAGAAGGCGGTATGGGGGCTCATGAAGGCCATTTTCCGGTTGCGACCGCACGTTGTGCACAGTCACAATCTGGGACCGCTGACCTATTCCGTATGTGGAACTCTCTGGGGCAAATGGGCTCCCTTGCTGCAGGGCGAGCATGGTGTGTTCCAGGGAGAACAGAGTTCCGATTGGCGCGTGAAACGCCGCGGCAAAATGTATGGCGCCTGTCACACGATCCAGGCGGTCGGTGATGGACTGAAGGATTACCTGATCGGGCTTGGATACGATGCGTCAAAGATCGTCTCCATCGTGAACGGCGTGGGCACTGAGCGGTTCAGTCCCACGGACCGGGCGACCGTTCGCAAGGAATTGGGGCTGGCTTCGGACGGATTCTGGATGGGGATTGTGGGTCGCTTCGATCCCAACAAGAAACATCTGTTGCTTGTCGAGGCCTTTGAGAAGGTGGCTGTTTCGCATCCCTCAGTGCGCCTCCTGATCCTGGGGGACAAGGGCGGGGAGAAAGAACGTATTCACGCGGCGGTGGACGCGAGTTCGGCCCGGGATCGGATTCATCTGGCGGGATTTCAGCAGAATCCACTGCCGTATTACCAGTCGCTCGATCTGTTGACCGCCCCGTCGCCCTTTGAGGGGCTGTCCAACGCAGTGCTGGAGGCCATGTCCTGCGGCGTGCCGGTGCTGGGGCATCACGCCTGTGGCAATGCGGATGTGATCACCGCGGAAAAGGACGGATTCCTGTCGGCCCTGGACACGCCCGATCAACTGGCGGCGGAGATGCAGCGACTCGCCTCGGATCCCGAGCTTTGCCGACGGACCGGCGCCGCGGCCCGGAGAACAATTTTGGAGCGTTACTCCATCGACAGGATGGTGAATGATTACGCCGCCCTCTATCGCCGCGTTGCCGGTTGGGTTTGAATCTCCCGCGCGAGGTGGCATAGACTGAACCGACAACCGGATCATGGACTTCGCAGGTATCGTTGCATTTACGATTGCGCTGTATGTGCGGCCACAGGAAATTTTCACTTTCCTGGCCACCATGCGGCCGGCGTTTCTGACGATGCTGTGGGCGGGCACCGCGGTGATGATGCGCGATGGAGGCGTGAAGCCCAAGGATCTCATCCGCACCCCGCATGACTGGATGGCAGTGGCCTACTTCGGTTGGGTGATCTTCACGAGCAACAGCGCCTATGGCACGTGGAAGATGATCTACAACTTCGTCGGGTTCTACTTCGTGATCGTGCAGGCGCTCACGACGATGCGGCGGATCTACATCTTCCTCTACTGGTGGCTGGGCTGCATCATGTTCATCGCGGCGATGGCCTTGCTCAGTCTGATCGGTATCGACCCGACGGGCTCGGCCTATGTCACGGCGGCGTCGAATGGTCGTCTGGTGCTCAACACCCAGCTATTCAACAACGCCAACGCGCTGGGTCACAGCGTGATTGTGGCCATCCCGATGATCTACTTCCTGATGTTCTGGAAGCGGCCGGTCTTTGTGAAGGAGGTCGGTCTGGCGATGTTGCCGATTCCTCTCTACTGCGTGTATCGCACGGAGTCCAAGGGCTCGTTCATCTCCGGCTTCATGGCGATCATGGCGACGCTGACATTCGGTCAGAAACGCTGGTTGCAGATCCTGACCATCTTTCTCGGTTGGTCGATCGGTTGGGGTGCTCTGGCATTCCT
>JAYPXF010000216.1:0-12010 GCA_038154405.1 Verrucomicrobiales bacterium
ACCGCTCAAAGGCCTCTTCATCAACCGGGGCAAGATCCACGCGGACGCACGTCAATATCTTGAAATGGTCGGCCTGGATGTCGACCCCGCCATGATCGTCGGCGACCTCACGATCGGTCACCAGCAGATGGTGGAGATTGCCAAGGCACTTTCGGTGAATTCGCGAATCCTGATCATGGACGAGCCGACCAGCAGCCTGTCCACCAAGGAGACCGAATCGCTGTTCAAGGTCGTCAAAGACCTTCGCTCCAGGGGCATCAGCGTGATCTACATCTCCCATCGTCTTGGCGAGGTGAAGGAACTCGCAGATCGCGTCGTGGTGTTGAGGGACGGCGAAAATGCCGGCGAACTGGCGCGGAAGGAAATTAATCACGACGCCATGGTCAAGATGATGGTCGGTCGCGACATCAGCCAGTTCTACAGCCGCACGCAACATGAACCGGGCGACGTGATGCTGGAGGTGACAGACGTGCGCACGCCGGTCCATCCGGCGCACAAACTGAGTTTCAAGGTGCGAGCCGGCGAGATCGTCGGCATGGCCGGACTGGTAGGCGCCGGGCGCACCGAGATGCTGCAGACGGTCTACGGCGTGACGCCAGCTTTGGAAGGTACGATCAAGGTGGCGGGCAAGGATGTACAGCCACAGCAGCCGATCGATGCCATCGAACTCGGCATGGTTCTGGCCCCGGAAGATCGCAAACAACAAGGACTCGTGCTGGAGATGTCCGTCCGCGACAACATGAGCCTCGCCAGTCTGCGACGCGACCAGAACAAGGGATTCCTGAACCGCCAGAAGGAACGTGAAATCAGCGCGGAGATGATCGCGAAGATGCGCGTGAAGACGCCGACCGAACATCAGATCGTGCAGTTCCTTTCCGGCGGCAACCAACAGAAAGTCGTGTTGGGCAAATGGCTGGCCATGGAACCCAAGGTGTTGCTGCTGGACGAGCCCACACGCGGCATCGACGTCGGCGCCAAGCAGGAGATTTACAAGTTGATGGAAGAACTCGCCGGTCGCGGCGTGGCGATCCTCTTCGTCTCAAGTGAGATGGAGGAGGTGATCGGCATGTCCGATCGAACGCTGGTCATGCACGAAGGCCGCATCACTGGTGAATTGAACAGGGAAGACCTGTCCGAGGAATCCATCATGCAACTCGCCACCGGCGGAACTTTGAATTGAGATGAAAAAAGTACTGGGCATTTTCGGATTGCTGGTTGCGGTGTTCCTGATCACCGCGATGGCGAGCGATTCTTTTCTCAAACCCTACAACATGGAGAACCTGATCCGCCGCACCGCGCTGTTCGGCATCATCGGCATCGGGGTTGCGTTCGTGATCATCACCGGCGGCATCGACCTGTCGATCGGCTCGGTGGTGTGCCTGATCGGCTGCGGGTTTCCATTCATGGTCATGGAGCTGAAATGGTCCGTGGGCCTTGCAGTTTGCGTGGTGATTCTCGCCTCCCTGGCCATCGGGCTGCTTCACGGAACATTGGTTACCAAGCTGCGCCTGCAACCCTTCGTGGTGACCTTGTGCGGCCTCCTCTTTTATCGGGGCGTCACCCGCGGATTCACGCGCGATCAAACCATGGGCTTTCGCAATGAATTGTCCGGATTCCGCAAGATCGCCAACGGGGAGATCGACATTCCGGGCATCTCACTCGGGATTCCGATGCCGTGCATCATCCTCCTGATCGTCGCCGTACTGGCGGGACTTTTTCTCAATTACACGATTTACGGGCGTTACCTCCTGGCATTGGGGCGCAACGAACAGGCGGCCAAGTACAGCGGTATCAACACCGATCGGATGATCATCGTCGCCTATGTGATCTGCTCCCTCTTGTCAGGCCTGGGCGGCATGCTGTTTGTGCTCGATGTCGGATCCGCCCAGCCTTCGGATTTTGGCAATTTCTACGAACTCTACGCAATCGCCGCCGCGGTCTTGGGCGGTTGCAGTCTGCGCGGAGGTGAAGGCTACATCACCGGGGTGATCATTGGAGCGGCCCTGATGCAGGTGTTGAAGAACATGATCAACCTCATCGACGCCATTCCGACGAACATTGAGTATGCGGTAATCGGAGCGGTGATTCTCTGCGGTGTCGCCACCGACGAAATCGTGAAACGCGCCGCCGCCAAACGCAAAGCCGCCAAGGAGTTCGAAGCGGCCAAGGCCGGCTAGTTCCACCCTTTTACGGGCGTTTGGCCCTGTTTCCCGGTGTTAAGCATTGGCAAAAACGCTTGGCTCGGGGACTTGCCTTGGCCTACGCTGCGCTTCAATGACGACCAGTGCCTCACCTGAACGCCGTGAAGCCGTGGCCGCCCTTGTCGACCGGGCGGTAACGAACACCCCGGTGTACGACATCCACACGCACCTGTTCGATCCCGCGTTCGGTGACCTGCTGCTCTACGGAATCGACGATCTGCTCGTCTATCATTACCTCGTGGCCGAGGGATTTCGGCAATTTGACCTTGAATTTGACCAGTTTTGGGCAATGTCCAAGGAACAGCAGGCCGATACCATCTGGAACGCCCTGTTCATCGAACATTCCCCGATTTCCGAGGCCTGTCGCGGGGTGTTGACCACCCTGAACCTGCTGGGACTGGACGTGAAAAAGCGTGATCTGCCCTCCCTGCGCAAGTGGTTCAAAGACTGGGACAAGGACAAATACACCACGCATGTGATGGATACCGCCAAGGTGGCGACGATCAACATGACCAATTCGCCGTTCGACGATATCGAGCGCGTGGTGTGGGAAAAGGGATTCAACCGCGACGAACGGTTCACGGCGGCCCTGCGGATCGATCCGCTGCTGCTGGATTGGAAGAACGCCAGCCAGCAGATGGCTTCGTGGGGCTACGACGTGGCACCCGAGCTTTCGGAACGAACCATTTCCGGCATCCGCAAGTTCTTGGAAGACTGGTCGCACAAGATTGACGCGCAATATCTGATGGTGTCGCTGCCGCCGAGTTTCTGTTACCCCGGTGACAGTGAATGCGCACGGATTATGGAGACGGCCGTTCTGCCGCATTGCCGCGAAAACGGCCTGCCATTTGCCATGATGCCCGGCGTCAAGCGGGGTGTGAATCCGCTCTTGAAACTCGCGGGCGACGGCCTGGCTTCCGCCTGCGTCGCCTCATTCGGCAACCTGATTTCCGCCCATCCGGACAACAAATTCCTCATTACCGCCCTGGCGCGGGAGAACCAGCACGAACTCATTGTCGCCGCGCGCAAGTTCCGCAACCTGCACATCTTCGGCTGCTGGTGGTTCACGAACATCCCCTACCTCATCAACGAAATGACCAGCATGCGGATGGAACTGCTGGGCATGAGCTTCACGCCGCAACATTCGGACGCGCGCGTGCTCGACCAGATCCTCTACAAGTGGAACCATTCGCGCAAGATCATCGGCGAGGTGCTCACGCAGAAGTATTTCGACATCATGGAAACCGGTTGGGAGCCGACCGCCGCGGAGATCGAGCGTGACGTGAAAGAATTGTTCGGCGGTGCGTTCGTGAACTTCACGAGCGGTGATTCGCTGAGCTCGGCCACCCAGCTGTTCTTCGAGCGTCAGGAACAGGCCCTGGCCACGGCCGGTTGAGCCGATCGCTTTCCTCAACGTCCGACTGTTCGGTGGATGAGGTCATCACCACCACCGGGGTGGAACTCATCTCGTCATCCGCCTTCACCTCCCGGAGTAGTTCCAGTCCGTCGACCTTGGGCATTTTCAGATCCAGCAGGATCACCGCCGGATTGCCTGGTGCGCGATCGGCGTAACGGCCCCGGCGCTGCATGAATTCGAGCGCCTCCTCACCGTCCTCAACGACTTCGACCTGCCGGTCGAGACCGAGCGGCTTCAACGCCGCCAAGGTCAACTCAACCCCGTTGGGGTCGTTTTCGGCGATCAGTATGGTGCGGGGAATCTGACCACCGGCCGGAGAAAGAATGGCGGTCCGGAATTCGGGATGGTCACTGTCCAGGAGGTTCTGACCGACAATGGACAGCTACAGATTCTTCCGGGCCTGCCAGGACAGGCGCAGATCCAGGGCAGTGTATTGATCGACCTTACCGCCGGTCGTCTTGATGCGGTCCACGAAACGCAGGGCCGCATCGAACTCGATTTTCGGAGTGAGGTTCCAGGCGCTGCTGAGCCGGAACTGCTGTTGTGGTGAGGACGCCTCCGCTGCCGCCGTACTCGTGTCCGTGCCGCCAGGTTGGTTGTGCAGATCAATCTTCTGCGCCGTGTAGGTTCCGGACAATCTCCAATCGTCCCGTATGTTCCACACACCGGAAAGTTCAATGCCGTAAGCTTCGCCCTCGCGCAGGTTCGCATATCTCAGCGGAACGGGAGCGACCATCCCGATCACCTCGGTGGAGGTCAGGTCGTCATAGTCGTTGTAGAATGTGGCGATGTCGAACGACACCCCCTGGCTAGGTTGCACGCGCAAGCCGACCTCGTACGCCCGCGGTTTTTCGGAATTCAGACCGGTGTTCGGATTGATTGTGGCACCAGGAGCGGGCGCGGCCTGGAACACGGTCACGTCATGTTGCACCACTGTGGGCATCGCAATGCCTTGTGAGTCGGCAGCCCAGACCGACCACGTCTGTTCCGGTGTCCACATCAGGCGGACGTTTGGCGAAGGGTCCCAGCCGCTGAAGTCGTTGAACTGGCCCTTGATGCCGCCGGAAAAGGTCAATGCGTCGGATTTCAGATCGTAATCGATGTCCGCAAACGCGCCGAACAGGTTCAGTCGCCGCTGACTCGGATTGAAGGTGGGCGCAGCGGGAGTGGCATCCAGATACATGTCCACCCATCGGTAATTCAGACCGAAGTTCAGTTCCGCGCGCGCGTTCAGTTCGCGCCGGAACGGCGAATGTCCTCCGAGGTGATGACATGGACCGCCGCCGCGGTTTTGCGGACCTCCAATTCCTTGCGCGCAACGGTGCTCACCTTGATCCGGGCGAGCTGTTCCAAGTCCGGCCAACCCTGATCCGTCGCCGGCACGTCGACAGATCGCTCCGGCGTGGCGTTGGTCGATGAGTTGATTTCGTGTTCGGCGGCGTTGAGGAAGTTGGGGATCCCCGAAATGCCCGCGGTTACGCAAAGCAACAAGATCGGGTGCTTCATGTCTCGATTATTAGCCCCGGCAGGCGACGAGATGAAGTACCATTCCGCCCGCAATACCACGGTGGAATCACCCGAATCAGGAGACCATCAAACAGGGAGTCGCGGCGAATTAATGCCGCCATTGGAACGCGCGTTTCCGCAGTGCGTAGAGATAGCCGACGAAAAGAATGCCGACAAAGGTCAGCATGGAACCCATGATGATCCAAGGGTTGACGGCCAGTTGTTCCTTGAACACGACCGCCCACGGGTAAAGAAACACCACCTCGATGTCGAACAGGATGAACAACATCGCAACGAGGTAGAAGGAAACCGCCAGCCGCGGCGAACCTTCACCTTCGGGAAGCATGCCGCATTCGTAGGCGGTATCCTTCATCCGGTTGGGCGTGAGGCGATTGCGATTGACGATGTTGCCGACAATCGTCGAGGCAAACGACGCACCCACCACGAAAGCGATTCCCAAGAGGGCAAGTAGCAAGATGGGGATGTATTCGATGAGTTGCGAATCGGTCGTATCCATCGGCGCGGAACATAGGGAAACCGCACCGACTCCGGCAAGTTGAATTGCGGCGACGCTAAGATTGCCCCTGCTTTTGAGTTGAAAACGGCCGACCGAGGTTCTAGTTTGCGCAACTTGGATTACACGCCAAAGGAACTCATAAAAAATAGCCTTAGCGCTTGCGCATGAAGATTTCAGCATCCACCCGTTTCTCCCGTTCCGCCGGATTCTCCCTCATTGAATTGGCCATTGTGGTGGCTGTTCTGGGGGTGATTGCCGTGATCGCGATGCCGAATCTGTTTTCCGCCCGCAAAACCGCCGAGGATAAGATCTGCATTGCCAATCTGAAGACCATTGTCCACGCCAAGGAGCAATGGGGCTTCGACAACGGCAAGAAGGAGACCGAAGAGCCGACCTATAACGACATCAAACCGTATTTGACCAAGACGCAGACGCAGAACATCTGCCCCATTGGCGGAAAATACACGATCGGGGCGCTCAATGAGGATCCCACCTGCGAATACGTGAACCTCGGTCACACGCTCGAAGATGAAGACTAGGAATTATTCGCATTGAATCGGGAAGCCGTCACCCCGAATTTAATGAAGATTCTTTGACAATTTCCGCGCCCGGCCAACCCATTCCGCTTCCTGCTTGCGCTGGAATTCAGGAGTGTGTGTCTCCTCCCTCAAGACATCCTCAACCAATTGCCGGGCGCGGATCTTTTTTTCTTCCGACCCCTCGCGTAGCAGGGCTTCCGCCAACCGAACCCGCGGCTGGGCATAGGCATTCTGCTTGATCGCCTGCTCCCAGATGTCGATCGCGGATTCATCTTCGCCCAGCTCCGTCTTGCACTCGCCCAGCGCGATCAACGAGCGACCGTACTCGTGCTTGGGGTCTTCCATACAGACGTCCTCAAATCGATCCTTGGCCTCACCAAAGCGCTTCAACGCCATCAGGCAATGTCCGAGGTGAGCACGGGCATCGATGTCGTCCGGTTCCCGTTCCAGCGAAGCCAGATAATTCTTCTCCGCTTCCAGATATTTGCCCTGCCGAAAGAGAATGTCGGCCAGCTCGAAATAGTGATGCGCCTTGTCCAGATGATGAATCTGCTGCTCCAGCTCCTTGATCCGCTTCTTGTCCGAGCCGCCTGCGAACTTAAAACCGCCTCCTCCACTGCGCTGCCGGTAGACCAGGAAGAAATAGAGCGGCGCATTGATGATCGGAAAGATGATGATGAACACCACCCACATCCACTGTTCCTGACGGAAGGCGTCCACCAGCATCCAGACGGAGAACACGTAGAACACAAGAGCCAACGGATTGCTCCATAACGCTCCGAGATCCCACGAAAAAAGAAAGGCCAGCAATCCCATCTCACTTGAATCTCTGTTCAGAGATCGGTCTTGAGTCTAGCACTGGGTGGACCAATGCCAAGCGGATCGAACATCCGCGTCCTACGATGCCGTCACCGGAAGCCCGTTCTCTTTGGTGTGTTTCGTGTTAACCGTCGATGCAGACTCGGAACCTCCTTTTTTGGAGTCGAAATGGCAATTTCGGATCAATTGGCAAAATCCGGTTGCTTCAGGGCAACGGAAGCGAAGCCGGTTGGCAGGAAAAACCGATGCTGTTTGCAGGTCGGCAATGGGGCCGGCTGAAACATACCAATCAATCATGCACTCGACTGAACTTATCAATTACGTCATCGCCGCCATCGGGGCATCTTTCCCGATCACCTACCTTCTCATCGTGAATCGCTGCATCAAGGGCGACCTCCAACGCACGGACAAGATCGCTGAAGAGCCCGGCCAGACTCACAATACCGCGATTCTGGATCTGCACGCTCCGGATGGCCACGCCGCGCATGCCGCGACCGACGAGCCGCATCACGCCGGACTGGCCTTCGCGCACTGAAGCGGGGAATCAATCGAATTGACCGACGCCGAGCCGGATTGCGCCTGTGTGCGCGATCCGGCTTTGCATTTGACCGGGGCTGTTCCAGTACTCAGAGCTCCCGGCAAACGGGAATTCGCCTCACCTTCCATGGCGCGGCCGGGGATGTCACCGGCTCCTGTTACCTCCTCGAAACCGGTCATGCCCGCATCCTCATCGACTGCGGGATGTTCCAGGGCGGCCGCAAGAAGGAGGAAATAAACATCCTGCCCGTGGGGTTGAACGTGGACCGCCTCGACGCCGTGCTGGTCACCCATGCGCACGTCGACCATACCGGCCGCCTGCCGCTCCTCGCAAAACACGGTTACAAGGGACCGGTGTATGCCACCAAGGGAACGATCGGGTTGTGCGGACTAGTGCTGCGCGATTCCGTCTTTGTGCAGGCGCAGGACATCGAACGCCTCAACCGCAAGCGCGCCAAACGCGGCGAAGCGCCGTTGGCCACACCCTATTCCGAGGAAAATGTCGAAAGCCTGCTGCGATTGATGCGGCCGGTGGATTACGAAAAGTTTCAGCCGGTGGCCCCAGGCATCCAGGCGAAGTATGTCGGCGCCGGGCACATCCTCGGTTCCGCCAGCATTCAGCTGAGCATCAGTGACGGCGGGCGCGAACATCGGATCGTTTTCTCGGGCGACATCGGTCCGGGTGGCGTGCCGATGTTGAAGGATCCGGAATGCTTCCGTCGCGCCGATGTAGTGGTGATGGAATCCACCTACGGCGATCGCGATCACAAGCCGTTGCGCAACACCGAAGAAGAGTTCGAGGCCATCGTGAAGGACGCCGTGCGCGAGGGAACCAAGATTCTCGTGCCGGTCTTCGCCATCGGTCGCACCCAGCTGATGCTGTATCTACTGACCGAGATGTTCTGCGATGGAACGGTTCCCGAATTCCCGATCTACGTCGACAGCCCGAAGGCCATCGAAGCGACCCGGATCTATCGCAATCACATCGACCGCTTCGATGAGGAGTTCCAGGAGCTCCGCCGCTGCCGTCCCGTGTTGGAGGCCTGCAAGTCCTTCACCCCCACGCCGACCCCGCAGGATTCCATGGTGCTGAACAATGAGAAAGGTCCGTGCTTCATCATGGCTGGCGCGGGCATGTGCACCGGCGGCCGCATCCTGCATCACCTGCGCGAAAACCTGCCGAAGCCGGGAACCGCGGCAATCATCGTCGGCTACCAGGCACACGGATCGATCGGCCGCATGCTGGTGGATGGCGTGGATGAATTGAAATTGTTCGGCGACCAAATTCCGGTGAAGGCCACCGTGCACACGCTTGGCGGATTCAGCGCCCACGCGGGACAGACCAAGCTGCTCGAATGGTTCGATCATCTGGCCGGTCGCAAACCCCGCCTAATCCTGACCCACGGTTAAGATCGCGACCGCGAACCCTTCGCCAAGCTCATCGAGAAGAATTACGGCCTCATGGCCGACCGCCCCACACTGGGCGACACCATCGAGCTCTGAACTTCCACGAATGAACTCTTATCGGAAGATGCAAAATCTTCCGATTCATGAATCCCACACACTCGGAATTTCTCGCGAATTCCACTGCAGCCAGTCGAATGAGGCTTGGAGCTTTTACAGCCTAATGGCGCGCACAATTTCCCTGCCAGTGAATCGCTCTTGTGCCTACTCTCGGCGCACGCATGAACCGGATCCAACTCCTCTCCGAACAGGTTGCCAATCAGATCGCCGCGGGCGAGGTTATTGAACGCCCGGCGAGCGTCGTTAAGGAGCTGGTTGAGAACAGTCTCGATGCCGGCGCAGGCCGCGTCACCGTCGAGATCCAGGCCGGAGGACGCAGTCTCATTCGCGTCACCGACAACGGCATCGGCATGAACAAGGATGACGCCCTGCTCTGCCTGGAACGCCACGCCACCAGCAAGATCCGGCAGGCCGATGATCTCTACGGCATCGCAACAATGGGCTTTCGTGGTGAAGCCCTGCCCAGCATTGCCAGCGTGAGCCGTTTCGTGCTGAGCACGCGCGAGAAAGAAGCGGAGGAAGGCACCGAGGTAACCGTCAATGGCGGCAAGATGGTGTCGGTAAAATCTTCCGGCTGCGCACCTGGAACGACGATCGAAGTCCGTCAGTTGTTCTTCAACATTCCCGCCCGTCGAAAATTCCTGCGCACAGAGGAAACCGAACGCACCCACATCCAACATTACCTCACGCTCGCCGCACTGGCGCACCCGGCCGTCGCGTTCACTCTTATCCAGAACGGACGCACCAGTCTGCAATTGCCTGCTGCACGAAGTGGTGACGCCTTCGAGCAGCTCCGCGAACGCCTGCGTGCCCTGCACGGTGCCGATCAGGAATTGTTGGTGCTCGATGAGAGCGGTCATTACGAGGTGAAGACCCAGCATCGCGAAGGCGATCAGGTCACGACCGAGACCGAGATCAAGAACATCCGCGTATGGGGTTTCATCGGCGGTCCAGGAGTCGCCCGCTCGACCCGCGCCGATCAGAATCTGTTCGTGAACAAACGCCCGATTGAAAACCGCGGACTGAACGCCGCGCTGCTTGAGGGCTATCACACCGCCTTGATGAAAGGACGTTACCCGGTCTGCTGCCTGTTCCTCGAACTGGACGCCGGACAGGTGGACGTGAACATCCATCCCGCCAAGCGCGAGGTGAAGTTTCATCGTGAACGTCAGGTGCGGCAATTCGTGGCCGAGGCGATCAAGAAGACGCTGCTGACGTTCCACACGGAATCCAGTCAGCCCACATCGGCTCCGTCCATGGAAGTTGCTGGTGCGGTGAACTATGAAGTGGAAACGTCCGCACCGGCGCCGAATGAACCGTCGTTGTTTCCCACACATCCTGTCCCTCCCACTTCAGTTCCGCCTCGGCAGGACGCCCTGCCCATGGCCTTCGGCGGTGGACAACCCGCCTTTGCCCAGCCTTCCACTTCATTGCCTCCCGAGCCGTCGAATATCGAACCGACTCCCTTGACACCCACACCCTTGCTGGCGGTGCCGCTGCGCTTGGCAGGCGTCATTCAAAAGCTCTACGTCGTTCTCGAATCGGATCGTGGCATGGTGCTGATGGATCAACACGCGGCACATGAACGGATCCTCTTCGAGCAGATGCTCGATCGCCTGGAACGTGCCGACACCGCACCATCCCAGCGCCTGTTGCTGCCGGAAACAATCGAGCTGTCGCTGCGGGACACGGAGTTCGTAACCACTCACCTCGATACATTGAACCGACTCGGCGTGGAACTCAGCGAATTCGGCGAACGCACGTTCCTGCTCGAAGCGCTCCCTCCGATGGTAAAGGTTGCGCAGCCCAAACGCTTCATGATGGAGCTGATCGACAAACTCAAGGCGGCAGGTGATTCCGTGAACAATCTCCGGCTCGGGGAAGACGTCGTGGCCAAGACCGTCTGTCGTCACGCCGTGAAGGCCAATGACCGCCTCGCCAATGAGGAACTGGAAAACCTCGTGAACGACCTGCGTCGTTGCCGCATGCCCTACACCTGTCCGCACGGCCGACCCACCCTGCTCGAATTCAGCATGTCCGATCTCGAAAAGAAATTCGGCCGCGTCCAGTGAATACCCGCACGGGCCGATTTCGCAGGCATGATGGAAGACACGTCCCCAGATGAACAACCACCGGATCCACGCTTCCGCTGGGGCATCCGAATCGCTCTGATCATCGGGGTGGCCTTCGCCCTGGCGCTGGAGTTCAGGCGGGAGAGTCCGCAACCACTTCAACCACGCGCAGAAGACCAGGTAGCCGGACAGCCAACCAATGCGCCTGTGATCACCGCGGGGTTCGATCGCTTGGGAGCTTATCCGGTCACCATGCCCAAGGTCATCGAGGACGAACAGGGAATGTACATGCACGACAAAACTCCGATCATCGACCAGGTGCCCGCCGACATACGTTCACTGAACGGCCGCACCGTGATCGTCGCCGGCTTCATGCAACCCATCACCCTGAACAAGGGTAAGGTGAGCGAGTTCCTCCTCTTGCGCGATCGCGACACCTGCTGCTTCGGCGGCACCCCCATGATCAATCACTGGATCGCCGTCAAACTCACCAACGGCACCACCGAAGCCAAACTCGGCCGCCCCATCCAGGTCCGCGGCGTCCTGAACGTCCGCGAAATCCGCACCGACGGAATCCTCGTCGGCCTCTACACGATGACGGCGGATGCCGTAGCACCGGCGGACGTAGGTGAAAGCAATCAGTGATCAGTATTCAGCACACCCACCTGCTGTGGCCGGTCTCCGGACCGAACCACTCGCGTGACCGAAGGTCTCCCATTTCGCTGCCGACGTATGCGGTCTGCTCATAAGCTTCCGTTTAGCGCAAAGGATCCGGTATCAGTGCGACGTAAACTATCTTGAGAAATGATTACTAACCCCTTTGCTAAGTGCTAGGGTGTGTTCGAAAAGGTGTAAATGGAGCTAGATCGGACTTGTAC
>JAYPXF010000217.1:0-11997 GCA_038154405.1 Verrucomicrobiales bacterium
GGATGCCGCCAACGCCCGTGGCCGCACCTTGGAATGGCTCAACCGCACTGGGGTGATTGTGGGACTCGATCTTGAAGGAGATCGCGAGTCCGTCACCGATGTCGAGGACGCCGGCGTTTTCTTCACCCGCCGGCACGAGGACCTTGGATGACTTGGTCGGAAAGCCTTTGAGCAGCGGGCGGGTGTTCTTGTAGGAGCAATGTTCGCTCCACATCACGGAGAAGATGCCCAGCTCGGTGTAGTTCGGTTCGCGGCCGAGGATCTCTTTGATCTTCTCGTATTCCTCGGCGGTGAGGTTGTGCTCGGCGACGAGTTCGGGAGTGATGGCGGGTTCTGACATCGAGGAAATCGGTTAGGCGGCTGCGGCTTCCGGGGTGCCGGTCACTTTGGCGATCATGCTTTCGAAAATGAGATTGCCGTCGGCGCTGTCGAGGAGGTCCTGGCAGGCGCGTTCGGGGTGGGGCATCAGGCCGGCGACGTTGTGGTTGGCGTTGCAGATGCCCGCAATGTTGTTGATGGAACCGTTGGGATTGGCGTCTTCAGTCAGTTCGCCGCACGCACTCGCGTATTGCCAGAGAATCTGGTTGTTGTCCTTCAGTTTGGCCAATGTTTCATCGTCGGCGAAGTAGCAGCCTTCGCCGTGGGCGATCGGAATGCGTAGCAATTTGTCCTGTGGGGTGCCGGCGGTGAAAGGCGTGTTGTGGTTTGCAGTCTTGAGGAGGACCTGTTCGCAACGGAACTTCAGTCCCTTGTTCCGGACCAAGGCTCCGGGCAGCAGACCGGATTCGCAAAGCACCTGAAAGCCATTGCAGATCCCGATGACGAGACCGCCGGCTTCGGCAAACTTCTTCACCGCCTGCATGACCGGACTGAACTGGGCGATGGCGCCACAGCGAAGGTAATCACCGTAGCTGAAGCCGCCCGGCACGATGATGGCTTGCACACCGCCGACCGACTCCTCCTTGTGCCAGATGTAGTCGGCTTCGTGGCCCAGCGTGCGAATGGCATGGATCGCGTCCTGGTCGCAGTTGGAGGCGGGGAATTGAAGAACTCCGAATTTCAAGATGCTAAACGGGGTAAAGGGTTGAACGGTTGAAAGGGGTTCAACTGTCGGGCGCCAACGGCTATTCAATTTCGAGGTGGTAGTCCTCGATTACGGGATTGCTCAGAAACTTATGGGCGGCGGCATCGATCTGTTTGCGGGCCTCTTCCTTGTCGCCGTCTGCCAGGTCGATCTCGATGTATTTGCCGACGTGAACGCCTTCGACGCCGGTGTAGCCCATGTGCTCGAGGGCGTTCTCGACGGTCTTGCCCTGCGGATCGAAAACCGCCTTCTTTGGGGTGATGATGATTTTAGCCTTCATGAACGGTCCGTGCGCCCTTTCGCGGGCGAGCGGAGTCTGGCGGATGGGGCAATCGCGTCCCAGTCCTAGTTATTCCCAAATGGCGTTCATTGAAGGTGGTTTACACTTCCACGGCAAAATCTCTACATTGACGGCGCATGAACGAAGTTGGGACAGTTTATCTGGTAGGCGCCGGTCCGGGAGATGCCGGGCTGCTGACCATGCGCGGGGCGGAATTGCTGAAACGGGCGGATGTCGTGGTATATGACGCGTTGGTGAACACGGACATCCTGCGCCTGGTGCCCGACGGGGCCGAAGTGATTTATGGCGGGAAACGATCGAAGAATCACGCCATCCCGCAGGGGGATCTGAACCGGCTCTTGGTCGAAAAGGCGAAAGAAGGGAACACCGTTGTCCGATTGAAGGGCGGCGATCCTTATCTGTTTGGACGTGGCGGAGAAGAGGCGGAGGAACTCGCCCGGGACGGTGTGCCGTTCGAGGTGGTTCCCGGGATTTCATCTTTTTACGCCGCGCCCAACTACGCCGGCATTCCGGTAACCCATCGGGAGCACTGCTCAAATGTGACGGTACTCACCGGGCACGAGGATCCGACCAAGGAGGAAAGCAGCATCGATTGGAAGAACCTGGCGGACAATCCCGGTACCAAGGTGGTGCTCATGGGGGTGGAGCGGATCGGCTCCATTGCGGAAAAACTGGTCGCCAATGGCATGTCAGCGGATACCCCCGTGGGAATGGTCCGCTGGGGCACTCGTGGTGAGCAGACAACGATTGAGGGAACACTCGGAACGATTGCCAAGGTGGTCGAAGAGAAGGGATTCAAATCGCCCGCGGTAACCATCATCGGTTCGGTGGTGGAATTGCGTGGCAAGTTGAACTGGTTTGAAAAGCGACCGCTGTTCGGAAGCCGGATCGTGGTGACCCGTACCCGTAAGCAGGCCAGTCAGTTGAGCAGCCAGCTTTCTGAACTGGGCGCCGAAGTGTTGGAGATTCCCACGATCAAGACGGTCGAGCCGGATGATCAACAACAGATCATTGACGCGATCATGGGTTTGAACACCTACAGCTGGATCGTGTTCACGAGTCCGAACGGGGTGGAATGGTTCTTCAAGTACTTCTTTCAGGCCTTTGATGATCTTCGCGATCTCGGTGGAGCTCGTATTGCCGCGGTTGGTCCGGCGACCGAAGCGAAGCTGGCGGAATTGCATCTGAAGGTTGATGTGAAGCCGCGCAAATATGTGACGGCCGATGTCGCGAAAGCGATCGATGAGTTTGAGAATGTGGAGAATCTGAACATTCTTCTTGCACGTGCGCAGGTGGCGAATCCTGATTTGCCAAAGGATCTGGAAGAGCGTCGTGCCATTGTGGATGACATTCCCTGCTACAAGACCGTACCCGAAACGGAGGATCGCAACGGCGCGGCGGAGAAGATGACGGACGTCGGCGCGGACTGGATCACGTTCACCAGCAGTTCGACGGTGGAGAACTTTCACGCGCGTTTCGATCTGCCGGATCTGCTGGAGACCTATCCGGACATGAAGACCGCGTCGATAGGACCGGAAACAACCAAGGCGATCAGAGCCCTGGGGCTGGAGCCGACGATCGAAGCCAAGGAGCACACGATCCCCGGTCTGGTCGCTGCGCTGTTGGAGGCACAATAAACCTTCGGTGCCTACGTCCTTTCGACGATCGTTTCGACGAGGGACTGGGCGACACGTGAAGGCTTGACCCACGAGCATGCTCGGCGACAACTGTCCGATCATGAGAATCGCGCTGAGCTTCGTGTTTGCTGCTTGGGTTTTGTTGTCGTCTGCACGGGCCGATGGAATTCCGTTGGTTGGCACACAGCATGTCGCCATTACCAATGTCTGTGCCTGGCCGAATCTGACACTTCTGCCCAGTGGCGAAATTGCGGCCGTGCTTTTCAATCGGCCGAGTCATGGACAACGCGAAGGGGACATCGAATGTTGGGTCAGCAAGGATGGCGGCATGTGGGAGAAGCGCAGTCGCATCACGCGACATCTGCCAGATACCGTTCGCATGAATCATGCCGCCGGGACAGCTCACAATGGCGACTTCGTGGTGCTGTGCTCCGGTTGGACAAATGTCAAACAACCGATCCGTCCGAAACAGCAGGCGTTTCGTGATGGGATAATTAATGTCTGGGTGATGCGCTCGAAAGATAATGGGCGGACTTGGTCAAAGCTGGAACGATTTCCCAACGCCGATGCGGGATGGACTGAATACATTCCGTTCGGTGATATTTGGAAGGGATCTGACCGAATGCTGCACGCGTCGTGTTATCAAGGGCAGTTCCGGGATCCCACAAGGTCATTTCATACGAAAGGTTGGCGGTCATGGCATTTTAAAAGCGATGACGATGGCCGCACTTGGCAGCGTGGCTCGATCATCGGGCCTCGGCACAATGAGACCGACATCTTTCCGCTCGGTGACGGCGAATGGTTGGCCGCCGCCCGGATCGACAAGATGGAACTGGTCCGCAGCGTGGATAACGGGCTGACTTGGGGGGAGGCCCAGCCAGTCACCATTCGCAACGAAATCAACGGGCACCTGATGCGATTGGAAGACGGTCGGTTGTTGTTGAGTTATGGTGTGCGGGTCGCAAACCGCAAGGGCGTCTGCGCCAAGACGAGTTCGGACGATGGAAAGACGTGGAGTGATCCGGTGCGATTGGCGGTGACCTTGAACAATGCAGATTGCGGATATCCGGCAAGCGTTCAGTTGCCGAACGGAAACATCGTCACCGCGTGGTACTCGAAGCATTCGCCTCAATACGAAGGCTACCACATGGGTGTCACCATCTGGAGGAGTGACGCGGATTGATCCGAATGGAGCGTATGTTCAAACTTGATGATGGTGGGAACCGCTCCGTCGGTTCCGCGTCTCGGCATCGACGGAGCGATGCCCTCGATATGAGCTGATATGTTGACACCTGCTAAACGACTGAAGGAAAGACTCGCCGCCAACGAAACCGTTGTCGGCGTTATGGCGACGGATCATGTGTGGCCACAGTTGGTCGAGATCTGTCAGAAGGGTGGACTGGACTACTTGGTGGTTGATCGCGAGCACGGCCCGCATTCAGATGAACTGGTCGCACAGGTCTGTCAGCTTGGTCGCGTGACCGACTTTCCGGTGTTGATGCGAACGGTGTCGTGCGAGATGGCGGAATTACGTCGCGCGATCGATCTGGGGCCTTGCGGTCTGATCCTGCCTTGCATCGAATCCACCGAACAACTCCATGACGCTCGTGATGCTGTCTGGATGCCGCCTCGCGGAAAACGTCGGCCTGGTGGCATGGGGAACCATTGGGTCAGTGATCACAACTACGAAACCTGGCGCGAGGAATTGGAGGAACATTTCATTGTCGTTCCACAGATTGAAACGATGCGTGGTGTCGAACATGCATCGGAAATCGCCACGCATCCGTTGACGACCGCTTTGGGACTGGGGCCGTATGATCTGTCCGCTGATCTCGGCTGTTGCTGGAATTCGGCACATCCAGGTCATCGGCGGGCGGTAGCCACAGTTCGCCGTGCCGCCAAGTCGGCCGGAAAGAAACTCTGGATGTATTCCGATGGTGCGGAGCCGGATGAGGACACGTTCTTGTGGATTGGCGAGGTGTCGGGCGTGTTGGAACGGAACTTTGCCGCAATTTCATCCCGGCTGAAAAAATGAAGAAGCTTTTCCTTCTCTTGACGACCATGACGGTTGCTTCTGCTGCCGAAGACCCGCTCGCTCAGGCCTTCAAGGGACAACTGACCTCTTCGGTGCAGGTGTTCCTCGATCATCATCGTGAGACGCGGCGTTACCAGAACGCGGACTTCCCGCTGGGCAAGCAGGCGCATGCCCGCTTCAAGAAGGATTTCGTCTCAAACCTGACGCAATCACTCAATCTCAGCAAATGGGTGGTGAGGAATCCTCCGGGCAAGAACAGTCCGGTTGCCGCGCGATTTCGTGATCAGGTGTTGGAACGCAGGGAGATACATGGAGTGTCGGTCGAGATGCATGCGGTGACGATCGAGCCGACCGGGTTGGTGGTGCCGATGGTGGTTTGTCTGCCGAAAGGGCAGGGCAGGGTTGCCGGTGTCGCCTGTTTCTCCGGGCATACCAGGAGCGGCCTGCATGATCTGGTGATGAATCTGGACAGCTATCAGCAGGGCGTGGCCGTGCGCTTGGCCAAGGCGGGTTTCGCCTCCATCGCGGTTGAAAAGATCGACACCGGCTATCTCTCCCGGCACGGGAGCAATGGCAACGACGAGAAAGAAATCGCGACCCTGTTGCTCGGTCACAAGGACGTGTTGCGTTCTCATCAATTGCGCGCCTGCATCGCGGCAGTGGAGATTTTGGCGGCGCATCCACGGGTGGATGAATCCCGAATCGGGGTGACCGGAGTTTCGCTCGGTGGATGGTTGTCCGTGCAGACCGCCATGTTGAATGACCGCGTTGCGGCGGTGGCTGATTTCGGACGCAAGACACGAACGGTTTCGACGGAAATGACCGCGAAGCAATATCGCGGACCGGGGGATCTCTGTCATATCATGCCGGGCATGATGGCGATTGCCGGGCGCAACATCCATCCGTTGGTGCTCGCGCCAATGCCGATGTTGGCGAGCCATGGCATCAAGGACAAGGGATCCCACGCGGAGCATGCCGCCAACTTCCGCGAGCTTTGTGAAAAGCAATACACTGCGCTTGGCGTGCCGGAGAACTACACGTACTTCATTCACCTAGGCGGTGATACGATGTCATCTGCCGAATGCATTGCCTGGTTCAAGAAAACTTTCAAACAATGAAATACATACTCGTCGCTCTAGTCCTGACGGCTGGTCTGGCTCACGCGGCCAAACCGGCCCACCGGAATGTCGCTTACGACAAGACACACAAATCACAACTGCTCGATGTATATCCGGCCAAGATGGACAAGCCGGCTCCGGTGATGGTCTACATCCATGGCGGTGGTTGGCGAGGGGGATCCAAAAACCGCATTCCCGGTTTTCTGGCGAAAGCCAATGACGAAGGCTGGCTTGCCGTGGTGTCGGTGGAATACCGGTTCACGGATGTGGCGATTCACCCGGCGCAGGTGGACGATTGTTCGCGGGCGATTCAGTTCGTTCGTCACAACGCCAAGAAATGGAACCTTGATATCAGCCGCATGGGCGTGACCGGTGGATCGGCCGGCGGGCATCTGTCAGCCTACGTGGCACTGCGAGATGACAAGGCAGATTCGGACTCCGATGATCCGATTGAACGTCACAGTTCCCGGGTGAGTTTCTCGATTCCCTTTGCCGGTCCGACCGATTGGAGTTTGTTGGCGACGATTGAACACGCCCATCCGGCTTATCGCCAACTGCTTGGCTACGAACCCGGAACGCCAGCTGGGAAGATGTCGAAGAAACTGAAGGAAGATGTTTCGCCGCTGACCTTTGTTTCCAAGGATGACCCTCCGATGCTGATTGTACATGGTGATGCCGACGTGATCGTGCCGTATGAGCACGCAACGGTCTTGGAGAAGGCATTGAAGAAGAAGGGGGTGAATGTGGAACTGATGCGGGTGAAGGATGGCCGTCATAATGTCGCCGGGGCAGGGGTTCCCGCCACGGCCAAGCGGGCCTCGGAGTTCATGCGGAAACACCTGTTGGGAAAACGTCCCTAGCGTCAGCGGACAACTCATTTGGTCGGGAGAGCGTACCCGCGAGCCCTAACCAGAGTCCCGGAGGGACGACAGATTCTCGCGGACATCCCCGCGGGATGTTGATCAGGGCTCGCGGGTACGCTCGCCCCACCTAAGCGGTGGATCGTTGGCGCTAGGGGCGTATTCCCCTGAATGTTTGTTTGAAGGGGCTCGAGCTGTTGACGTCAGACTGCGGAAGTTGTTTTGAGCACGTTTGGAAAAACTCTGTTGGGTTGGCTGCTTTGTTCCGGGTTGGTCGGGGACGTCTCCTCTGCTGATGCCCGCCTGCCATCTTCCGTCAAAGCTGTTCTCAAGTCGCACTGCTTCAAATGTCATGGACCGGAGAAGCAGAAGGGGAAGATCCGCCTGGACACGCTGTCGACTGACTTCATCAAGGATCGCGCCGCGGCTGAGACTTGGCACGACACGATGAATGTTGTGCAGATTGGTGAAATGCCGCCGGATGATGAACCGGATCTGACGAGCGAACAGCGTAAGGTGTTGGTGGACTGGATTCGCGGGAAACTGCATGCGGCTGCGAAGGCGCAAAAAGTTGGTGGTTCCGGTGCGGTGATGCGGCGTCTGAACAATACCGAATATCGCTACACGCTGACGGATCTGCTTGGAGTGGAGGCTGACTATGGTGCGGAACTTCCGTCCGATCCTTTGTCCAAGGACGGCTTTCTGAACAACGGTGAGGCGTTGGGAATGTCCGCACTCCAACTGGAATACTACCTGCAGTCGGCGCGCAAGGCTCTGGCGAGTGTGTTGGTGGAGGGGGCGCAGCCTGAGCGGAAGAGTCAGATTGAGGACAAGCCGATGAACCTCCGCGGTCTCATGGACGGAGAATCTTCCGAGCGATTGGGGCGTTACCATTTCTTCGGTATGGAGGTGAAAGATCCGCCTCGCTCCGGACGGTTCGTGATTCGCGTGACGGCTCGGGCGGACCTGGTGGAAGGCCACGTGGCGCCGTTCATTCAGGTACACTACGGCAATCATATCTCAGGTGCGAAACCGCTGATTGAGTTGGTGGGTGAATCCCGGGTGACGAGCGAGGAAGCGAAGATCTATGAGTTCTCCGGTTGGGCGGAGGCCTTTCCGATCATTCCGACGAAGGGTGAGAAGTTGAAGCAGGTATTGGCCGTGAAGAATTCACTGGATGATGCCGTGCGACCGGCCAAACCGATCAAGGAGAAGCGCAAGAAAATGATTTATCCGGAAGATGACGCGTTCCCCAAGGTGATCATCGAGTCGGTCGAGTTTGTCGCGAATGATCACACGTCGTGGCCGCCGGAAGCTCATCGCCGCATCATCGATCGAGCGGCCAACGAGGATATTGACGTCGCGCTGAATCGCTTTCTCCGGCGGGCTTGGCGGAGGCCGGTTGCCCAGTCTGAACTCGATACCTATCGGCAACATTTCGATCGCATGCTCGCCGATACGGGAATGCCGATAGCGGCATTGCGTGAAACCTTGGCGGTCGCTTTGTCCGCGCCTCAGTTTCTTTATCTCATCGAACCGGAGAACAAAGCCGAGGCAAGGAGACTGAATGATCACGAACTGGCGGCCCGCTTGTCCTACTTTCTGTGGAGTTCCTCTCCGGACGACGAGTTGATGCGGCTGGCTGATGACCGACAGTTGCATGACGCAACAGTGCTGCGTGCCGAGGTGAAGCGACTGTTTGCCGATCAGAAATCCGAACGTTTCATCGAGGAGTTTGTGACCCAATGGCTCGACTTGACGGGCGTAAATCGGGTGGCGGTGAATCCGGAGTTTTATCCTGATTTCGATACGGCCTTGGAATCTTCCATGAGTCGCGAGTCGCACCTGTTCTTTCGCGAAGTTGTTCTTTCTGATGAATCAGCACTGAAACTGCTGGATGCTGACTTCATCATGGTGAACGCGGCTTTGGCGAAGCACTATGGACTCGAGGGACCGAGGTCGCAGGAGTTTGTGAGAGTTGCCTTGGCGGATTCCGGTCGGCCGGGTGGATTGCTGGCTCACGGGGCAATGCATCTCGCAAATTCAAATGGTGAAGATTCGCATCCGATCAAGCGGGCCGTGTGGGTACTGGAGCGATTGCTGCACGATCCTCCGGCCCCTCCTCCGCCAAACGTTCCGGGGCTGGATCCATCCAATCCCGATTTCGCGAGGCTGTCGGTTAGTGAACAGCTGAAGGTTCATCGTGAAGATCCGGCCTGTGGTGACTGCCATCGAGGCATTGATCCGTGGGGGCTTGCGTTGGAGAACTTTGACGCCGTTGGACAATGGCGTGAAGTGATTCGCAAGCCGGGTGGCAAACGGCGTCGCAAATCAAAGACGGGTGAGGAGATGGGAGCGGTTGATGCACGTACCACTTTGCCGGGTGGACATCAGATTGACGGGGTGACAGGACTGCAGAAGTTTCTGCTGAATGAACGGCGGGAGCAGTTTGCGCATGCGTTTGTGCACAAGCTTGCCACCTACGCGTTGGGGCGCTCATTGGATCTGAGTGATGAACCGCAAGTGGATCGATTGGCCAGGCAGTTCGCGAAGAACGATCATTCAATCAAGTCGTTGATTGAGGAGATTGTGGTTTCGGAGCTCTTTCGGAATCGGTGAAGGCCTTCGGTCTGTAATCCCTGTCGGGGTATTTAGTGGGCTCGCGGGGTCTCTCGCCCCACCGAGTTGATTGACAGCTTGCGCCAAGATCCGGACGCGGGTTGTTTCGATTCAAACTTCAGAGCCAGCTGTAGCGGTCCACAACTCGGTGGAGAGAGCATACCCGCGAGCCCATTTCAGAGTCCCGAAGGGACGACACCAATCAGCTCAATACTTCTCGAATCACGTTTCCGTGTACGTCGGTGAGCCGGCGTTCGAATCCGTTGTGCAGAACTGTCAGTCGTTCGTGATCGAGTCCCAGAAGATGCAGCACCGTCGCATTGATGTCGTAGAAGGGACGGACATCTTCCACTGCCTTGAAGCCGAGCTCGTCCGTGGCTCCGTGACTCACTCCGGCTTTGATGCCGGCGCCGGTCAGCACGGCGGTGAAGCCGCCGGGATTGTGATCGCGGCCTTTTGCGCCTTTCTGAAACATCGGCATACGACCGAATTCAGTGCACCAGAGGACGAGGGTGTCCTTCAACATTCCTCGCTGTTTGAGGTCGCGAATCAGCGCGGCTGAGGGTTGGTCCATGATCGGGCCATGGACGTCATACTGTTCGCGGAGCTTTTGATGCCCATCCCAGTTCAGCCGACCGGCGGTGGCGTAGGCGCCGTTGAACACCTGCACGAAGCGGACACCTTTTTCCAGCAGTCGACGGGCGAGGATGCAGTTCTTGGCATAGTCTGCCTTGACCTCGTTCTTTGAATCATCCGCGCCGTACATCTCAAGGATGTGTTTGGGCTCGGTGGTGAGGTCACTGATCTCGGGGACGGATAACTGCATGCGCGCGGCCAGCTCGTAGCTGGCGATGCGGGCGGCCAGTTGGGCGTCTCCCGGATTGCGCTCCAGATGCTGGTCGTTGAGCAGCTTGAGCAGATCGCGGGCGGCAATGTCGGTCTGCTTCGTGATTGAACCTGGCGGCAAAAGGTTCTGAATCGGTTGCTTGGAGTTGAACGGCGTGCCTTGGAACACGGCCGGCAGGAAACCCGGCCCCCAGTTGTTGACGCTTGCCTGCGGGACACCGCGCGGATCCGGCAGGGCGACGAATGCCGGGAGATCGTCGTTCTCGGATCCCAGCGCGTAGGTGATCCAGGCGCCCATGCTGGGAAAACCGTCCAGAACGTTGCCGGTGGAAATGAAGTTCTCCGCGGGACCGTGGGTGTTTGACTTGCTCGTGAGAGAATGAACAAAGGCGTAGTCGTCCACCATCTCTGCCAGATGCGGAACCATGTCCGAACACATCTTGCCGGTCTGCCCGTAAGGACGGAATTCGTATTGTGGTCGCGCCAGGTTCCCGGCAGGGCCTTGAAAGGTGACCGCCGGACCGTTCTTCAATGGCTGACCGTCACGTTTGGCGAGCTCCGGTTTGTAGTCCCAAGTCTCCAACTGGCTGCATGCACCGGCACAGAAGATGACGAGGACGTTCTTGGCTTTGGCGGAGTAGTGGGAAAGACGGGCGGCGTTGGGATTTGCCGGATCGATCTGCGGTTTGGCTGCCAACAGCCCATGGTTGCCGAGCAGACTGGTCAACGCGATGGCACCCAGGCCTGAGGCGGATCCCGCAAGGAAATTACGGCGATCGAGCAGTCGCTGACCGTGCAGGGATGGGGATGGATTCGAATCGCTCATCAGGGAATGAACAGGAATTCGTTGCTGTTGAACAGGACGCGGCAAAGGGTGGGGAGACCGTGGGCCTCCACCGCCGCCAGCGCAGCCTTGGCCTCGGTGGTGTTGGGTTCGCGATTGAACACGAGCTTGAACGCGTGTTCGACCTGATCGGCACGCTGGTTGCCGGCCTCTCGTTCTACGCGTTCTGCAAAGGCGGCTGCCTGGTTGTTGACGAACGGACTGTTGAAGAGATTGAGCGCCTGGATGGCGGTGGTGGATTGTTTGCGCCGGGCCATGGCTTGGCCGGCGTCGGGAACATCGAACGCGCCGAAGACTGGAACGCGTTCCATGCGGATCTTATGTTGGTAGATCATTCGTCGGAATTCCTTCTTGGTGAATTCGGTCACGGGAGGAAATCCACTGAGACCGCCGCGTGATTTGAAGAAGCTGAATCCGGGTCCGCCGGCATCCAGGTTGAGGTTGCCGCTCACGAAGAGAATGCTGTCACGGATGGCTTCGGCTTCGAGTCGGCGAGATGGAAAGCGCCAGAGTAAACGACTGTCAGCATCAATCTCGTTTCCTTGATCATGCACCCGGCAGGCCTGCCGGTAGGTGTCACTCGTCATGATCAGTCGGTGCATGTGTTTGATCGACCAGTCACTGCCAATGAACTCCGAGGCCAGCCAGTCGAG
>JAYPXF010000218.1:0-11989 GCA_038154405.1 Verrucomicrobiales bacterium
GCAAGGTGGAGGTGGAGATGGTGGACCACTTCATCCGGGTGTTCGACGAAGAGGAGAAGTGAAGGTTGGGGACGGGGCCGAAAAGGCTTTCATTGCGGTCGCGCTTTCCTAAGTTGGCGCCATCAAAGCGTTTGTTCATTGGATCAGCGGATGGAAATCAGTGCGGTCACGCATGCTGATTGCTTTCGTGCCACTGGTTCTGATTTCAGCTTCGGTCGGTTTCAGTGCCGAGGCCGAGGACAATGCTGGTACCTTGTTTGCGCGCGGCAATGCGGCGGTGCAGGGGTATTGCGGACTCTGTCATCCGGCTCCCGACCCGAAGTTGCTTGATCGCAAGACTTGGCTGGAATCCGTGCTTCCACTGATGAAACCGGGTGGAAGTGTGTCCACGCCTTTGGCCGGACCGGGGACGGCCGAATTCACCGAGGAAATGAACCCGCTGGTGTTGGCACGCCTGCTGGCACCGCCGGTGGACACCAACACGTGGAAGGACATCGAAGACTATTTCGCCAAGGCAGCGCCGGAGAAACTGCCGGTCGCCAAACGTCCGCGTCCGCTTGAGGTTGCTATGCCGGGGTTTCGTGTCGAACTGCCACCGTTCGTCCGGCAGGAGCAGTTGCGGGTCAGTGCGATCCGCATTGACGAACGGAAGCAGCGGATCCTGATCGGCACGCACGAGCCCAGTTCGTTTGCGGTCTACGACGGGGCGTTGAAACCGCTGCTGATTTCCAACGTCGGCAACCCGCCAACTTGGTTTGAGCGACGCGCCTTGCCGAACGGGTTCAGCCAGCTCACCTTGACGATGGTCGGCCAACTCGATCCGAACGATCGACCGGAAGGGTATGTGATGGCCTTGGACGAATTGCCGGGCAACGGCTTCTATCGGAATCCGCATCCCCTGCGCCTGCAGTTCCGGCGGCCAGTTCACACGCAGTGGGCGGACGTCGATGGCAACGGTCTGTTGGACGCCGTGGTCTGCCAGTTTGGTTCCCAACACGGTCTGCTGTCCTTGCATCTCACACAACGCGACGGACGGTTCAAGGACAGTATTCTGATTCCCCGTCCCGGTGCGGCGATGACGCAGTTGGTCGACGACGATGGCGATGGCGATCTCGATATATTCGTCCTGATGACGCAGGCGAACGAAGTTCTGCTGCGTCTGGAGAACCAGGGAAACGGAGAGTTCGATGAATCCGTGGTGCTCTCGTTTCCTCCGGTGTACGGCTCCACTTCCTTCGAGTTGGTGGACTTTAATGGCGACGGGCTGCTGGACATCCTGCTATCGACCGGGGACAACGCGGATTACTCCGTCATCTTCAAGCCCTACCACGGCATCCACATTTTCCTGAACCGAGGGGACGGCCGTTATGAGAAGTCCTATTTCTACCCCTTGGACGGCGCCTATCGGGTGAACAGTGCGGACTTCGACGGTGACGGGGATCTGGACCTGGCGAGCATCGCCTTCTTCGCCGACTTTTCCCGGAAGCCGCTGGGTGCGTTCGTCTACTTCGAAAACGTGGGCACGGGAGAGAAACTGGATTTCATGCCGCGGACATTCGCTGAAGCCGATCGTGGGCGTTGGTTGGTGATGGATACGGGCGATGTGGATGGCGACGGGGACAAGGATGTCGTGCTCGGCAACTACATTCGCCCTCAGGCAGGTGCGGGGACGATTCCGCGAGAGATTCTCGAATCGTGGAAGAAAAACGGACCATTATTTGTTCTCCTGCGGAATCAGGCTAAGCGGCGCTGAATATTTCCGAACGTTTGTCTCGTCCTCGCGTCAAATTCCGCATGATTCCGGCGATGTCCCGGCTTTTGAGACTTCCTGCCACCTCGTGGGCGTGACACGATCGCATCGGTTTCCATACCTTGCCCGCAGGGCTTCAAACTGATCTCGATTGAACGTGAGCAAACAGGAAAACAATTCGTATTTGGTCACCGCAATCGCGGCGGTCGTGACGATCGTCGTGTTGGTGGTCGCCCTCAGAGAATCTCGCGAGAGTCAGACGTCGGGCACATCAACCAATGCCGTCCATCGCGCTGCGAGTGGTCCGGACATCGAACTGGCACCGCAGCCGATCGATGCGAAGGATGCCCGGGTCGTCGGTTCGTTGACAAAGGAGCAGCAGGAACTGGATGAGTCCGTCTGGGCGAACGAGGTCCGCGCGCAACGCTTTGAAGAGCCATTCATCCGGCTGTGGGACAATCTTCGGGCGGCGACGAACGCTTGGGACGTGATGGCGAACTTCGCGTTCGAACAGCTCGCATGGAGTGCTCCCGGCGACTTGATGCCCGAAGGATTCGGCTTGGCCCATCGCAAATTGGACGGAGCCAACGTTGAGTTTACCCGGAAGTCTTTTGGCGAATTCCTAGGCAAGATCGGGGAGACCGGTTATCGCCTCGAGAAGTCCGAGTGGCATCACGCGCGCTTCGTGCCCAAGCAGAAGGGTCCACCGGATTCGGTGTTCAATGTCAATCTGTACGTCATTGGTCCATCGCAGAAACGCATGGAACTGGCCGGGGAACTTCATGTGCAGTGGCAGGACGGTGAGGGGCGTCCGGTGGCCCGCATTCTCCGCGTCGAGAATGCCCGAATACTGGAACGCCAGGGCCCGCCGGCGTTTGCGGAAGTGCCGTTGCCGTTGCAGAAGTTCAATGCTTCCATGCCGATCCTCTCCTATGATCTGGATGCGGACGGTTTGCTGGAGATCATCATGCCTTCGCACAATCTGGTGTTGTGGAACCGCGGGAATTTCAAATTCGAGCGGGCCACCCTGATGGAGCAGTTTCCGGAAGGCCTGCAAATGAAGGACGTCTGGAAGATGGGAAGCCAGATTGCCTGCGTGATCGATGAGTTCACCGGCGACGATCGCCCAGACTACGTCGCGGTGCTGCCTCCCTATGGTGTGTTCCTCTGGGAGATGGATGAGAACCGCAAGTTCTCGTCCAAACCGAGACTGATGTTCCGCGGCAACGACGACTTCGTGTATCCGCGAGTGGCCAGCAGCGGTGATGTGAACGGCGATGGCATGACTGACCTGTGGTTCGGTCAGTACTTCAGGACGATCTATCGGGGCAATTTCCCGAAGCCGGTGTTCGATGCCACCAACGGACATCCGGCCTACCTGTTTCTCAATCGTGGTGAAGCAGGTTTTGAGGACGCCACCGATTCTGCCGGATTGGCGCATCGCCGCACGCGCCTGACTTTCAGCGGATCGCTCTGGGACTTCGACACAGATGGCGACATGGATCTGATCACGGTGAATGATTTCAGCGGGGTGGATTCCTATCGCAATGACGGAAAGGGGAAATTCGAGGACCTGCGCGGAAAGTTTGTGGATGAGCGTGCCAACTTTGGCATGGGGCACACGATTGCGGATTTCAATCGCGATGGGGAAATCGATTTCTACGTGACCGGGATGAGTTCCACCACCGCACGGCGTCTGGAGGCGATGGGATTGGATCGTGACGAGTTCCCGGACGTCCAGAACCTTCGAATGAAGATGGCGTACGGCAGCCGCATGTATTACGGCGGCAAGAACGGATTCACCCAGGCCCCGATCGGTGAGCAGGTTGCGCGGACCGGTTGGTCGTGGGGAACCGGGGCGTTGGATTTCGGGAACGATGGCTGGCCCGACCTCTACGTTGCCAACGGGTTCCTGAGCCGCAAGACCTGTCGTGACTACTGTACGCGTTTCTGGACCCACGAGATCTACACGGACACGACGTTGCCGGCGTCCACGCAATCCGAGTTGTTTCGCCAGACAGGTTCCAAGTGGTTCGACGATGGGGTTTCTTGGAACGGATTTGAGAAGAACCGGCTTTACCTGAATCGTGGCGGCACGAACTACCTGTCTGCCGCGCATCCGATGGGAGTGGCTTTCGAATACGACACCCGCACCGTGCTGATCGAGGATTTCGACAATGACGGCCGTCAGGATCTGCTATTGGTCAACGAGGACACGACCGAGAATCCCACGTTCTGGGAGATCGTTCATCTCTACCGCAACGTCTGGCCGCAGAACAGCAACTGGATCGGCATCCGCTTGAGCCATGGCCGTGGAGGAAGCCTGTATGGGAGTCGGATCGAGCTCACGACCGAGGATGGCAAACGTGTGGCCGTATTGGTAAATGGGGATTCCTACGCCTGCCAGCATTCTACCACCAAGCATTTTGGACTGGGTGAATTGACCAAGGTGACCGCGGCCACGGTGATCTGGCCGGATGGCACGAAGTCGGTGGTGGAGAATCCGGCGATCAACAAATACCACACCGTCGTCAGGAATCGCTGAGCGCCGTTGGATCGGACGCACACGACGAATCATCACCCGTTAATAGTTTTTGCTTACGTAGGGGAGCGGAGTCTCCTACCCTGCGCGACTTTGAAAGCCCTATGATCGCTAAACGACTTTTTGCCGGTTTTTTTGCTGTTTTGGCCGTGGTCAGCCAAGGCATGGCTGCCGATTTGGTTCAACTCCCGGGAGCGGTGGTGCGCGGAACGCCGCCGCCGCCGAACATTCTTTTCTGCATTGCCGACGACGCTTCGTTTCCGCACATGGGCGCTTATGGTTGCAGTTGGGTCAAGACGCCGGGATTTGATCGGGTGGCGCGCGAAGGCCTGTTGTTCAATCGCGCGTATACACCGAACGCCAAGTGTGCGCCCAGCCGCGCCTGCATCCTGACCGGTCGCAACTCCTGGCAACTCAAGGAAGCGGCCAACCACTGGTGTTATTTCCCTGCGGAATTCAAGACGTATGCTGAGGCGTTGTCTGAGAGCGGATATTTCGTCGGCAAGACCGGTAAGGGCTGGGCACCCGGTATTGCCCGTGATGCAGACGGCAAGCGACGAGCCATGACCGGGAAATCATTCGACCGCAAGCAGGCCAAACCACCCGCTCGTCATATCTCCGGGAACGATTACTCCGCCAACTTCCGCGACTTCATGAACAAGAAGCCCCTGTTGACTCCTTGGGCGTTCTGGTATGGCGGCTTGGAGCCGCATCGTCGTTATGAGTATGGGGCCGGCATCAAGTATGGCGGCAAGAAACTGTCGGACATTGACGAAGTGCCCGCGTTCTGGCCGGACAATGAAAAGGTCCGCACGGACATGTTGGACTACGCCTACGAGATCGAACACTTCGACAGACACTTGGTGAAGATGATCGATCTTCTGGAAGAACGAGGCGAACTGGAGAACACCATCATTGTTGTGACCGCCGACAACGGCATGCCGTTCCCGCGCATCAAGGGGCAGGAATACGAGATGTCCAATCACCTGCCGCTGGCGATCATGTGGCCGGATGGCATCAAGAATCCCGGACGGGTCATCAATGATTACATCAGCTTCATTGATTTTGCGCCCACGTTCATCGAAGTGGCCGGTGTTGATTGGCAGGCGGTCGGCATGGCTCCGGCGACGGGACGCAGCCTCACCGACATATTCAGCTCGACTCGTAGCGGGTGGGTGAATCCTGCGCGAGATCACGTGTTGATTGGCAAGGAACGTCACGACATCGGACGTCCTTACGACTGGGGATATCCCATGCGTGGCATCATCAAGAACGACACCTTGTTCCTGCGCAATTACGAGCCGACCCGTTGGCCGGCCGGCAATCCGGAGACCGGTTATCTGAACTGTGACGGCAGTCCCACCAAGTCTGTTCTGCTCGACCTGCGAAACAACCGTGAGGATCGCCATTACTGGACGAGCAACTTCGGCAAGCGCCCAGGTGCTGAAATGTACCGGGTGAAGAGCGACATCTTCTGCGTGAACAACCTGGTTGCCAAGCCGACCCACGCGAAATTGGCCGCCGCGCTTGAAGCTGAGATGGTGGCGAAATTGAGAGAGCAGGGCGACCCGCGCATGGAAGGCAAGGGCGAGATGTTTGACAACTACGTATATGCCGACGGTAAGACGGTGAACTTCTACCGTCGCTACATCTTGGGAGAACCGCTCAACGCAGGTTGGGTGAATCCCAGTGACTTCGAAGAAGGAACACTTGACTGAGTTTTTGCTCTCAGCCAGATCGGAACAATGTCAATTGGTCTAAGCCGCGTCCTTCGGCTTGGGCACATGGTTGTAGATGATCATCACTCCGAAATCACCCAGGACCTCACCGGTGGAGGTCTTGTAGGCGTAGTTGACCGGAGTGACGCTGACGATATCCTTGGCGTCTAACTCCGAAAGAAACTTGCCGACGATGTCGCCGAAGAGATCCACGCCCATGTCGACGCAATTGTGGTGTTGAATCACCTTTACGCGAACGCCGGGTTTGTCTTCCTCCTTCGTGCCTGATTTGCCCTTGTTTGCACCCGGCAGTAGCTTGTCCAGCTCTTCCTTGCTGGGCATGGGTTTCTTCTCCTTTTTCTTTTCCTCTTTCTTGGGTTCTGCCGGTGCGGCTGCTCCCGCGGCGGGGGCTGAGTCTGCCGCGGCTCCGGCTGCTGGTTGCGCCGCGGCTCCTCCCGCCGCGGCGGCACGTTCGGCTTTTACTTCTTCTTCCGGCCGACCTTGCGGGATCGCGAATTCCTTCGTGCACGTGGGGCAGGGGACGTTCTGTCCGACGTATTCGCTCTGGATGACCATCTCCTGATTACAGTGAGGGCAATTGATGACGATGTTCATGGCAATGCTGTGTGTCCGTGGGGAACGGGTGAGTGCGATTCTTCTAGCACTGCCGATTCACAGTCGCAATGCGAATCCTGTCAAGCGATTGGGATAAATACGAAAAATGCCGAGGGATCCGAGTGCCTCGGCAAGTCGTTATCCTTGGAATGAATGAGCCGGCGGTCTGCCGTCGGTCAACCGGGATTGGTTGGAGGCGTTCCCGGTGGATTCACGTTGGCCTGCGCTGCGCGAAAGGCGACGGCCTTTTCAAGTTTGCAACCGGATCCCAACTCCACGCAATCCAAGCAGGTGTGCAACTTGATGCAATTGGGATCGTTCGCCAGGAGTTTGCCTTTCTGCGTCTGGGAAATGGCAAAGGTGGCCATGCCACCAATGGCAACGAAGCGGGCGCTGGAGGCAATGAATTCGCGGCGGGCGGTCTGCGGGTTTTCGTTTTCGTCCGACATGATCAGGCGGTAGCGGTTGATTTTTCGATTGGTTTGAAGACCCTTACCACCATGCGGAACGGGTCCAAAGCGAGGAGTCGGCCTCGGTCGTCCATGGCGACGTCAAAGCCGGCCCCGACGGAGCAGTCATTGCAGGCCTTCTTGGCCAAGGCCTTGTCTTCCACCAACATATCCGGTCCGGCGACGCATCCCTTGAATTTGCCGTCAGAAGAATACACGTTGATCCGGGCGAGGCCTTTTTCACTGGTGATGTAGTCACCCTCCGGAGACCGGGTGAAGTAGACCGGGTTGCAACAACCGCAGAAACGATCGACGTTCATGCCCGGTCCGCCCCAAGTGCTCTGAAATTTCCCATCCCGGTAAGTCTCCATTTGCAGGCGGCCGGTGTTGGCCAGCGCGATCTCTCCGTCTTCCGCTACCATGAGATCAAAGTAGGGGCTCGGGATTACCAATCCGGGATTCTTCAAATCCTTGTCCTTCTTGCCAAAGCGGTCTTTTACCTCCCCTGAAACGCGGTCGCACAACAGGACTTCGCGTCCGCCGGCATCAGCCAGAAATACCGTGTCTTTGCGGACATCAATGGCAGTCAGGAAAGTGCTGTCTCCCTTGATCCGTGGAGATTTCAGCTTTTTCGATCCCGACAAGTCGTAGACTTCGAAATAATTGGCCAGACCAACAAACACTTCTCCATCCGGTGTCACATGCAGACAGTGAGGCGGTCGGTCGAGCGGGATTTCGGTCTGCGTTGCACCGGTATGGTCAAAGATCTTTACAGCCCGATCGCCTGTGACTAGGACCTTGTCCTTGTGCACGGCAATACGTTTCGAACGTTCGAATCCGGTGGTGAATTCCCCGTCGGGCTCGTAGAGGAGCAAGGAGCGATCCGTAGTCTCCCATTCGCTGATGTCGTAGACGAAACGACTGTCCAACTTGCCTGGCCGGGCTTTTCGGAGCGTGGAGGGATTCTGGAATTTCCGGACCAACCATCCGCCAGCGGCACCAAAAGCGATCAGGATGGCACCGACGAATCCGCGTCTTCCGAATATGGCGAGCTTGTCTTTCATAGGCCTTTGAAAGGGACAATTTGATTACAAAACACTGAATCAGCAAGTGGCATAATTTTTTTATTTTCTTTAAACTAGACGACGTTCATCGCCGTCTACGTCAGATGTTTCTTGCCCGATTTGGGATGCTGTATCAAATAGACCGTTACTATTTTGCTGATCACTTTGCAAAAACTGGCGAGGGATGGGAAAGTAGACGAGCATCGTAGGTTCGTCGAACTCTAATCTCGAAGAATGACAAGAGTGTCTGCTACTCCTTTGGAAAACGATCATGAATGATAAACAATTGAGCTTGGTTTTGGTTGGCCTCATCGCGTTCGTGGCGGGTGGCTTTCTTTTCATGCTGCTCCGCTCAGAGCCCGATGTGGACAGTTTCAAACGGGTTACCGACGTACGGGCGGAAACGCTGGCCGGTCATATGGGACATTCCCCCAAAGCCGAAAAAGAGGAAGAAGCGACCAAGATTGGGGAGTTTTTTGAGACTTTTGACGGCAAGCCGGGTGAAACTAAGTCGGTGTGGCCGCATTTTCGTGGAGCTGATTACAGCAATATTGCACGCGAAGAGGTTCCGTTGGCGAACAGTTGGCCTAAGGATGGCCCCCCTGTTCTGTGGAAGCTGGATCTTTCTGAAGGGCACTCCGGAGCTGCCATCTGGAAGGGGCGGGTTTACCTGATGGATTTTGATGTTGAACGCCAAGGTGATGCCTTGCGGGTCTTTTCAATGGCGGATGGCAAGGA
Source organism: Verrucomicrobiales bacterium (assembly GCA_038154405.1). Taxonomy (GTDB): domain Bacteria; phylum Verrucomicrobiota; class Verrucomicrobiia; order Limisphaerales; family JAYPXF01. The sequence goes on from JAYPXF010000218.1 coordinate 8,877, forward strand.
AATCTGGCGGCGTTGGTACAAATCGCCGACCAAGGTTCATCATGGCATCTCGCGAACGGTTCCGGCAGTGACGGACAAGTATGTCGTTACCATCGGGCCCAAGTGCCACGTAATGTGTGTGGACACGGAAACCGGAGATCTTCGTTGGGGGGTGGACATGTATGCGGATTACGGGACGCTGATGCCGGAATGGTACACGGCCCAGTGTCCGGTTATCGATAACGATATTGCGGTTGTCGCTCCCTGTGGCAAGGAAGTGCTCATGATGGGGATCAGCTGCGAAACCGGTGAAATCGTCTGGAAAACGCCAAATCCCGACGGTTGGAACATGTCACACTCATCGATCATTCCGATGACGGTGCTGGGTAAGAAAATGTTTGTTTATTGCACCGTCAACGGTGTGGTTGCGGTGGGGGCTGATGGGGAGGATCAGGGGAAAGTCCTTTGGAAAACCGCTGAATGGGCGCACGGTGTGACTTCACCGTCCCCTGTTAAAGTCGATGACGAACGTATCTTTTTCACGGTTGGATATGGCGGCGGCAGCATGATGATGCGCCTCAAGGATGAAGGTGGGAAGATCACCCCGGTCAAGGAATACGAGCTGACCAAGAAGGTGTTTTCCTGTGAGCAGCAGACTCCAATTCTTCACGAAGGTCATCTGTTTGGCATTTTGCCCAATGATGGTGGGGCACTGCGCAATCAATTCGCCTGCCTCAGCGCGGACGGCAAGGTGGTCTGGTCGAGTGGGAAAACCGAACGCTTTGGATTTGGTCCGTTTCTGCAGGCGGACGGCAAGGTTTTCGTTCTGAATGACAACGGCGAACTGTCCCTGATCCGAGCCATTACGACCGGTTATGAACGTCTCGGATTCTGCAAGCCCCTCAAGGGGCGCGATGCTTGGGCCCCAATGGCGCTGGTGGATGGGAAGCTGGTTCTCCGTGATTCAGAGACCGTGATTTGCCTCGATGTGCGGGCCGATCGATCGGATACTTGAGGTTCGCTCTGAAAATGAGGGGAAATGAACTGATTCCGGGCGTTATGACCATGGCTGTTTCCGTGAGATTTCGCACGGAAAGTGCCTTGCGCGGTATCCAGTACGCAATCAATGTGTAGGTCTATCCGAATATCCATCCATCTGACTGGAGCATGACAAATGGCTGAACTCAAAGTTCCTGACAAAGTAACTCGGTATGAATTCCTCCGGCAGGGTATCGCCCGGTTGGCGGGACTGGCGCTCGGATTTTTGGGAGGCATGAGTGCCTTCGGTTCGCGCAACAAGAACACAGTCTGGCAGATCGATCCGATGAAGTGTGTGCAGTGTGAGCATTGCTCCACGGCCTGCGTCGTTCAGCCGTCCGCGGTCAAGTGCGTTCAGTCCTATCCCATCTGTGGATACTGCCGACTTTGTTTCGGATACTTCGAACCGAATGCGGCAGAGCTCACGGCGGCGGCCGAGAACCAGCTTTGTCCCACCGATGCCATCGAGCGCGTATTCGTTGAGGATCCTTACTGGGAATACAACATCATCGAGGAACGCTGCATCGGGTGTGCCAAGTGCGTGAAGCCTTGCGAGCAGTTTGGCAATGCATCTTTCTACCTGCAGGTGCGCCACGACATCTGTGTGAATTGCAACAATTGTTCGATCGCCATGCAGTGCCCGTCCGATGCTTTCGAGCGCGTGCCTTCTAGTGATCCTTACATCCTCAAGCACAAACAGCGTGAGCAACCCAAGATCACGTCGCCGCAGTTCTCGAAAGGGTGAAGATGACCATGTTTCAAGGAAAGTTGCTGGTCGGTTGGCGGTTGCTCGTTTTCGCTGCAGTCATTCTCTCGAGTTGGCCGGTGGAAATGACGGCCGAGGAAGATGTCATGCGTTTCCCGCAACCGGAGTTTGAGAGCAGCTATGATTTTCCGGACACCACTGTTCCGCCGCAAACTTCCGAAACGCAGCAGTGGATTGATGTATTTCTGCTTACACTGGCGCTCAGCGTGGCGTCTTGGTTTGCCGTCAAGAAGAGGTCCCGACGCGGAGTGTTCTGGTTGTCGGTGGTCTGTCTGGCCTATTTCGGCTTCATCAAGCAGGGCTGTGTCTGTCCGATCGGCGCGATTCAAAACGTCGCGTTGGGGATCTTTGATTCCAACTATGCCGTGCCGATGACGGTCATGTTGTTCTTCCTCATACCGTTGGCCTTCGCATTGTTTTTTGGAAGGGTGTTCTGTGCTTCGGTTTGTGCGTTGGGTGCCATTCAGGATTTGGTGATTCTCAAACCGATCAACCTGCCGCGCAAAGTGACGCTTGGCTTGAGCATGATTCCCTACCTTTACCTGGGTGCGGGTGTCTTGTTTGCTGCGACCAATACCGGTTTCATCATCTGCCGCTATGACCCGTTCATCGGCTTCTTCCGATTGAACGGCAATGCGCCTTACCTTTATCTCGGGGCCGGCTTCCTCTTGTCGGGAATCTTCATCGCGCGACCTTATTGCCGTTTCCTCTGCCCTTACGGTGTCCTCCTTGGAGCGATGTCACGTTTTTCGCGTTGGCATCTCTCGATCACTCCATCCGAGTGCGTGGACTGCCGGCTTTGTGAGACTTCCTGCCCGTTCGATTACATCGACAAGCCGAACACCGGTCTGGACCGTGAGGAGCGTGAGACGGGGGTCCGCCGCCTTGGATTCCTTTTTGTCATGCTGCCGATATTGATTGTGCTTGGCGGTTGGATTGGTGGTCGGTTGTCCATTCCGATGTCGAGTTACAACCGTACGGTCTATCTCGCGGAGCAGGTGCTGGCTGAGAAGGCGAATCCCGATCTGGAGAAGACCTTGGAGACGGAGACCTTTGACGAGATGGGATTGCCGGAGGATGAGATGTTGCAGGAAGCCCTGCTCATCCGTCAAAGGATGAACATGGGGGGCTGGTTGCTTGGTGGTTTCTTGGGACTCGTGTTCGGGGTCAAGTTGATCGGCATATCGACCGTCCGTTCCCAAAAAGACTACGAAGTGGTCAAACCGAGTTGTTTCATCTGTGCGCAGTGCGGCGGCTACTGCCCGAGTGACTACATTCACAACCCTAAATTTGTCACATGTACGACAGCCTACAATTCCTCCTTGGCGCA
>JAYPXF010000219.1:0-8587 GCA_038154405.1 Verrucomicrobiales bacterium
TGATCATCCGCCAACCGCTTTTCCGCATCGGTGTCATTTTTTATGAGGCAACAGGTCCTTCGACAAACTGTCCGAGAGCTTCGGACTGGAGAAGATCAAGACCATCGGCGACGCCTATCTTGTGGTGGCGGGAGTTCCCTCCGCCATGACAGGCCACGCAGAAGCCATCGCCGACATGGCCCTGGCCGCCCACGATGTGCTGGCCCGCATCAACGAACGCTGCGACTTCGACATTCAGATGCGCATCGGCATCGATTCCGGCCCGGTGGTCGCCGGCATCATTGGGGAGAAAAGATTCATCTATGACCTCTGGGGCGGCACGGTCAAACCCGCCAGCCGCATGAAGTCACACGGCGAACCCGGGGAGATCCAGGTCACCGAGGCGGTCTACGAAGCATTGCGCGACAAGTTCACTTTTGAGGATGCCAGAACGATCGATGTGAAGGGCCGGGGAATAATGCAGACGCGCTTCCTGACCGGACGCACGGCGGAGCCCTACCCGTAGATTCGATTGGCGTTCGGATCGTCCGACCGCCGACTTCGATCACCAACCGAAGCCACCACCCTCGCGAATCCGGCACGGGGAACTCAATCGCTGATGAGCGGATGTGTTCGATTCTTCAACGGGAACGATATCCGCTGTCCGGAAAGCGCGGCGCGATACACACTCATCACCATTTCCAGGGAACGCATCGCATTGTCCATCGAACAGACCGGCTCTCTTCCTGAACGGGATGCTTCGATCCAATCATCCACCACGCGGCGATTCTCCGTTCGTGCATTCAGGCGCGACGTGTTTTCATTGCCGATCGGATCGTTCACCAGCGGCTCCCATTGCTCGACCCGGCCTTCAGCAGACCAACCGGCCCGACGGGCCACAAAGGTCATGGGAGGATAGTTGCAGTTGATCCGGGCAGCACCTTCGCTGCCGTGGAACTCCATCGTCCAGTTGCCGACCTGTTCGCGCAATCGACGCCGACTGGTCCAAGTGGCGTGCACGCCGTTGGGAAAAGCAAACTGTGCCATGATCTCGTCGCCCAGCACCGGGCCGACATTGACGTTCGCAATCCGCGCCTGGCCGGCCATGCCTTCTTTGCCGTCCTGCAGAACTCGCGCGGAACACCACAGCGGATTGCCGGCAAACATGCGCATGAGATCAAATTGCTGTCCTCCGGCATGCATCAGGTCCTCACCGCCGGCAGTTTCATCCTGCCGCCCCCAAGCGCGGATCTCCAACAACTCCCCGATGAACCCGCCTTGAATCAATTCGTGCAGATGGATCACGTTGGGCGCCAACCGCATTCGCTGCGCCACCGCAACATGAAGCCGCTGTTGTTGGGCAAGACGAATCAACTCGTCCGCCTCTTCCAAGTCACTCGTGAACGGATGTTCCACCACGCAATGCGCCCCGGCCTCCAATGTCGCCTGAATCATGTCGAAATGTTCCGCCGCTCCACGCGTCGCGATGCTGACCAATTGCGGTTCTTCCTTGGCAAGCAGCTCACGGTATTCCGCATGAATCTCCAGCGGTTGCAATCGCTCCTTGGCCGCCTTCAGCCCCTTGCCATGCGCGTCAGCCACGGCCGCCAATTCCACGTCCTCGCAATCCTCAAACACACGATCCATATCGTCCCCGTAATCTCCGTGGCCGGTGTGCCCGATGACGGCCGCCTTGAGTTGGCCCTTCAACAAGGATTGCCGCACTTCCGCATCCACGGACTTGCGGGCCAATTTGGCCTGACCGACCAAGGCTACGGAGCGGGCGCCGAAACGGCGGCGATCCTTGGTCACATTGCTGGGATTGATGAGACGACGATTCATGGTTTCCTTCCAAGGCGCCTGCGTTCGCGCCAAAGTTCGCGGGGTTTGAAAATGCCGACAGGCGTGATGATGCCGGTGATGAGTTCCGCCGGCGTGACATCAAATCCGGGATTGCGGGCGCCGCTCGTGGGATTGGCAATCCGCACAAACTCGCGTCTGCCTTTATTCGTGTTCCCCCAGGCTCCAAGCACTTCCTCCTCGGACCGATCTTCAATCGGGATGTCCAATCCCGACTTCAATTCCCAATCGATCGTGGATTCCGGTATAGCGACGTAGAACGGAATCTTGTGGCGCCTGGCCAGTACGGCCTTGGTGTAGGTGCCGATCTTGTTGGTCACCTCTCCCGTGCGCCCCAAGGTGCGGTCGCTGCCCACGATCACCAGATCGATCTCACCGCACTGCATCAGATGACCGGCGGCATTGTCCGCGATCACTTCGTGGGAAACGCCCTGCTGTGCCAATTCCCACGCGGTCAATGAGGCACCTTGGGCACGCGGACGGGTTTCATCGCAGAACACATGGAACGTCCGCCCCTTCGACTGAGCCGCATACATCGGTGCGGTCGCCGTTCCATAATCCACGAAGGCCAACCAGCCGGCATTGCAATGGGTCAATACCCGCGAACCGTTCTTGATCAGCTTGGCCCCGTGTTTTCCGATTGCCTCGCAATGCGCAACGTCTTCATCGGCAAAGCTCTCAGCTCCGGCAACGGCCAGCTTCTGACGTTCCTCAACCGACCGCCCGACAGCAATCTGTCGTTGCAAATCCTTCATCGCATTCACCGGATCCACCGCCGTCGGACGCGCTTCCGCCAAGGCCCTGAACACCCGGTCCATGTGTTTCTCAAACTGACCGAGTGTCCGCCCCTTGAACGCCAACGCTCCTTGCGCAAAACCATAGGCAGCGGTGGCGCCGATCGCACCTGCACCACGCACGATCATGTCGGTGATGGCGCAGGCGGTCTGCTTGAAATCGGGAATGCGGACGATCTTGAATTCATGAGGCAGCAACCGCTGTTCGATCAACAGGACCTCGTTTCGCCGCGCGTCAAAACTGACGGTGCGAAAGTGCTTCGATCGGCCACGAACCTTCACGTTCATCACCGCACGATCAACAAAATCAGGAGCCCGGGAAAGGCGATGTTATCAACAAGGTTACCAACAAAAATCCCCCCGCTTGTTCACCTAACAACCTGAAAGGCACCGCTCCGTCGGTTTCTCCTTTTCACCAACTCAGCCACAAAGCGGCATCGAAGGAGCGATGCCCATGGGAACATTGCTGACCTATTTGCAACTGCACACCGACGGTGGTGGCCGTCTGATCAGCAGCGCGGGAGCCCTCATTGGCGGCCACCGTACGGACGAAGGTGTCCACAATCAGTTTGCCGTAGTCGATCACAGCCGGTCTGGCACGAAGACGATGTCCCGGGCTTCCAGCGCGATATCTGGGCGTCGGCCAATGACAATATCGTCGTAGTTCACCACGGCAACCCGCGGCTTCGACAACGATCCACGAATGATGGCCACCTGCTTGGTATGGGCGCCACCAGGCTGACCTCGTTCATGTAGGGCACGTTGGTCGGCCTGCGCACCTTAACGAGCACGTAGACTTCCTGTGAAAGCGAACTGGGCAGGTAAAGGAAATCGTCCGGGCGCAGGTAGATGTTCTGGTTCATGTCCCGCATGGGCGGCGGACAGGGAATGCAACGGGGTGGCCAAGGCATGCAGCGAGGTGGGAGCGACCGTTTCCAACGCGGCGGCGATCGCGGCGGCTTCGGTGATCGTCCGCAGGGACGTCCCCGCGAAGGCAGCAAGGAAGGGGCGGACGGCAAATCGCGTCGCCCGGAATTCGATCAGTAAAACTTCGCGATCTCACGTGGAAAAGAGAAAGCCACTGCTTTAACGCGGTGGCTTTTTTTGTATGTTCGGCCACGTACCAACGCATGGCTCAGATAGATGACCAACTGATCAAGGCAGTTCTGCGCGGCGAAACCGAGTGTTTCGAAGCGTTGATCACCAAGTATCAGCCGCGCGTCTTCGCCATGGCGCGGCGGTATGCACGCCGCGAAAGCGAGGTGGAGGACATCGTCCAGGAGGTCTTCCTCAAGGCCTTTCAGAAACTTTCCACATTCCGCGGCGACGCTCCGTTCGAGCACTGGCTCATGCGGTTGGGCACGCGAACCTGCTACGATTTCCTCCGCAAACATCAGAAGAACCGGGAGATGCCGCTCACCGATGTGACCGAAGAGGAGGAAAGCTGGCTGGAACGCTACGCCGCGAGTCCGGATTCGGGCACGGAAAACGTGGATGCCGCCCGGGCGCTGATCCAGCGTTTGATGTCCAACCTCAAGCCGGAGGCCCAAATGATCATCACGTTGATGGAAATTGAGGAAAAATCGGTTAAAGAAGTGGCTGAATTGACCGGTTGGTCGGAATCCAAGGTGAAAGTCCGCGCCTTCCGCGCCCGCAATGAAATGCGCAAAATTCTCGAGAGAATCGCCAAAGATAAGTTTTTGTAACGGATTTTGAGACCTTTTCGTCTGTCAAATTGCAGTGGATAGCGAACGTGCATTGAACCGATTGCTGAACGTCGCCCGCCAGACCCCGGTGGGAGACGGAGTGCCGTATGCCTTTGAGAAACGCATCATGGCCCACATCCGCGAATCCGGCTTGGCCGATCCCCTGTTCTTCTGGGTGCGCGCCCTGTGGCGTTCCGTGCCCGTGTTTGCGATTGTCTGCACGATTGCGTTCGTGATCACCTCAACCCAACCAACCGCAGCCGACTTGACGCTGCAGGCCTCATTCGAAGATGCCGTGATGCACTCCGGCGATTTCTTTTCCGACTCCTGGTAAACTCGTGAGCAATTTTCTCAAAGTCGCATTGGCCACTCTGCTGATCTTCGGATCCGGAGTCATGACCGGCATGTTCATCGCCGCCCGAAAATCCGCCGAGTCGCGCCCCAACGCCCCGGTCGCGATGAACGAGGAGAAACGGACGATGTTCCTCAACCAGCTTGATCATCAACTCGGCCTGGCCGATGACCAGAAGCAAAAGATCAACAGCATCCTCACGGAAAGCAACGAACGCACGAAGACCCTCTGGACTCCGATCGCCGATCAGATGCGCGACGAAGTCGATGCCGTACGTGAACTCATCCGGGCGGAACTCAATCCGAAGCAACTTGCAAGGTTCGACAAGAAGATCAGCAAGCCGCGGCGACTGAATCAGCTTCCCAGAAAACCCAAGGTCGACCCCGAAGCGGAAATGGCGCGGCTCGAAGCCGAACGTAAGGCGAAGGAAGAGGCGGATCGCAAAGCGAAAGAAGAAGCCGATCATCGCGAGCAGGCTCGCATTGCAACCGAGAAGAACGCCGCCGCCAAACGCGAAGCTGACCGCAAGGCCGCCGAGAAACGCGCTGCGGACAAGAAAGCTCGTGAAGAAGCTGCCAAGAAGAAGGCCGAAGAACAAAAGAAGAAGAATCCTCCCAAGCCAAAACCGACGCCGGACCCCAAAGCAGAGGCCAAGAAGAAAGAGGCCGAAGCCAAGAAGAAGGAAGCTGATCGCAAGGCTCGCGAGAAACGTGAAGCCGAGCGCAAAGCCGCCGCCAAGCGGGCCGCGGAAAAACGCAAGCGCGACGCTGAAAAGAAGGCCGCCGAAGCGCGCAAACGCGCCGAAGAGCAGAAAAAGAAGAAGCCCGCTCCGAAAAAGCTGGAGCCCAAAAAGGCAGCCCCCAAGAAGCCGGCACCCAAGCCCGCTCCCGCCAAGACTGAGGAAAAGAAGGAAGAGCCCAAGAAGCGCTCCATCCGCTCCCTGCGTTCGACGCGCTGAACGGCGCCTTCTCCCAACGCCACCAAAATGTATCTACGAGCGAGAGCGGGTAGACCATCGCGGCGTCCAGCCATCTATTCTCTCTGGCCCGTAGCCTGGGGGAACATCATCTCAAGCGCCAATTGCGTCCGGACAACACCAATTAGACTTCCAAGGATCCGCGAAGTCTGAGCATCATCCGCACGATGAGTTTGTTTGATTTGAACGGAGAAGTCGCGGCCGTGATCGGTGCGACCGGTGTGTTGGGCGGCGCAATTGCTGAAGGTTTGGCCGAAGCCGGAGCCAAGGTGGTCGTGCTCGGACGCAACGCCGAGAGAGGTGGCAATCGCGTCAATGCCATCAAGGAAAAGGGCGGCGACGCCGTGTTTGTGGCGGCCAACGCCAGCGACAAGGACAGCCTGGAAGCGGCCCGCGCGGAAATCGAAAAAGCCTTCGGTCCGGTATCCGTGCTGGTGAACGCCGCCGGCGGCAACGATCCCAAGGTGACCGTGGCCGGCGACACCAAGTTCGAAGACATCCCGCTTGATGCCTGGAACGCGAATTTCGATCTGAATCTCGTCGGTGGTGCCTTCCTTCCCTGCCAGGTGTTCGGTCCCGGCATGGTCGAGCGCCAGCGAGGCAGCATCATCAACATCGCCAGCGTGTCTGCGCACATACCGTTGTCCCGCGTAGTCACCTACTCATCCTCCAAGGCCTCCGTCATTACGCTCTCGCAGTTCCTCGCTCGTGAATGGGCGACCAGCAAGGTCCGCGTCAACACCATCACACCGGGTTTCTTTCCGGCCGAACAGAACCGCAAGCTCCTTTTCAACGAAGACGGATCCCCCACCCCGCGCACGGAAGCCATCTGGGGCCACACTCCGATGAACCGCTTTGGCGAAGCGCAGGAACTCGTGGGTGCCGCCGTGTTCCTCGCCAGCGAAAAAGCCAGCTCCTTCGTGACCGGCACGGACATTTGCGTAGACGGCGGTTTCCTCGCCCAGACTATCTGATTCGCATGAGCGCATTGACGGCAACCGCGGCGGCGGACGACATACTGCAGGACGACCATGTCGCAGATGTCGCCAAGACCCTTCCAGCCAGCAACTACGCCGACAAGAAGGTGCTGCTGATCGTTCCTGACGCTACGCGCACCGCACCCGTCGGCCTGCTGTTCAAGACCATCTTCAACCAGATCGGTGCCGCCACGTCAGCGCTCGACGTCATGATCGCTCTCGGCACGCATCAGCCGATGAGCGAGGACGCAATCTGCGGTCGTTTGGAGATCACCTCCGAAGAACGTGGCACGAAATACAAGTCCGTCGAGTTCATCAATCACCAATGGGACAATCCCGACGCGCTGAAGAACATCGGCACCATCGCTTCCGATGAGATCAAGGAACTTTCCGGTGGTCTGTTCGAGATGGACGTCCCGGTGGAGATCAACAAGCGCCTATACGATTACGATCAGATCATCATCGTCGGCCCCGTGTTTCCCCATGAGGTCGTGGGGTTTTCCGGCGGCAACAAGTACCTGTTCCCCGGAGTCGCGGGACCGGACATTCTGAATTTTTTCCATTGGCTCGGCGCCGTGGTTACCAATCCCAAGACCATCGGCACCAAGTGGACCCCGGTTCGCAAGGTAGTTGATCGCGCCGGCGCGCTGGTGAGCATCAGTAAACTCTGCTTCGCCATGGTCGTCCGTCCGGACAAAACCTTGGCCGGTCTGTGCGCGGGGACACCGGAGGACGCATGGGACGCGGCCGCCGACATCTCAAACGGCATCCACATCACCTACATGGACAAGCCGCATCACAAGATCCTCTCCTGCGCGCCGCCAATGTATGACGAGGTGTGGACGGCCGGCAAAGCGATGTATAAGCTGGAACCCGTCCTCGCCGATGGCGGCGAACTGATCATCTACGCGCCGCACGTGGAGGAAGTCTGTTTAACCCACCGCGAAACGATCATGGCCGTCGGGTATCACTGTCGGGACTACTTCCTCAAGCAGTGGGACAAGTTCAAACATTACCCTTGGGGCGTACTCGCGCATTCCACGCATGTCCGAGGCGGCGGCGTGTTCGAAGACGGCGTGGAAAAGTGCCGCGCCCAAGTGACGCTCGCGACAAAGATTCCGCCGGACGTATGTAAGCAGATCAATCTCGGCTATTGCGATCCCGCCTCAATCAACATCGATAATTACAAGGACCGCGAAGACGAAGGCATTCTCTACGTCCCCAAAGCGGGCGAAATGCTCTACAAGCTGAACGATCCGCCGGCATGGGCCGACGGCGGCAGGTAGCAAGGCCCGGATGTTTGAGCCCCATGGCTGTACGGCAGAGAATCGAGACTACCGCAACAACTCCGAATGCTTGTTGAGCCACTTTTCCGCCTTTTCGTACCCCGGGCAGGCCTGGGCGACGTGACTCCAGTAGCGGGCTGAATGGTTCATCTCCCGAGTGTGCATCAACTCGTGAATGATGAGATAGTCGCGCACCGAATCGGGCAATTGGATGAGTCGCCAATTCAACGAGATCGTTCCCTTGGACGAACAGGATCCCCAACGGGAACGCTGGTTGCGAATCTGCACCTGTCCGATCGTGACATCATGAGCGACGGCAGCTTCGCGCACAATGGGTGGCACTTCGAGTTCGGCCATCTTGCGCAGATGACTCTCGATGGCGACCTTGAGATCGCTTTCCCCGGACGGCATCACGAGTGACTGGTCGGCGAAGCGAACGATCTGGCGCCCCTCCTGCACCCCGACCTCAATCCGATGCCATTCACCGCGGTACAGGAGCTTTGAACCATGACGCCACGCGCGGACCTCTTTCCGCTGTTCGTGTCGTTTGATCTGCCGGGCCAGCCAGCCGGTCTTGGTCTGGGCAAACTCGAGGGCCTGGGTCTTGGAGCCTCCCCACGGAATGGTCACCCGGGCCGTGCCTTCATTGGTGAGACG
>JAYPXF010000219.1:8597-11957 GCA_038154405.1 Verrucomicrobiales bacterium
ACGCAGGATGTAATGACGTGCGCGGTTGTTGCGGATGAATTCCAGCGGAACGGTCTGGTCATTAACCGCGAGAAAAGACTCGCGGCTCCCGCGTTTGGTCGGGGGAAACAGACCGGTTAGGAAATCCATCTGCACGTGGGGCGATTATGCTGGGACAACGCCCCACACTCAACTGTTTTGCCCGTGAACAACAAATGGAGGGCGTCGCTTGTTGGTGAGCCCCGTCGAACCGGCATCGACGGAGCCTGACCATTACCCAACTCCCCGAAAAAACGGCCGGATCGGCTTCAAAGCCTCCCACCTCGACCTCGAATCAGATGGCAATCTCAACCTATCGAAGTCGCATAGCGACCGCTCACCACGGGTTCCTAGAAACCAGAGCGGTCAGGACGGAGCGATACCCTCCATCGCCGGGTCCGCGCTTGCCGGCCAATGCCCGCTCCTCTACGGTCCGGTCCGTGAAGCTGACCGTCAAAAGCGATTACGCCGCCCGCGCAGTGCTGGAACTGGCCCGTTCTTTCGAGTCCGGCCAGGCCCGGCGCGTGGAGGATCTCGCCAAGGCGGCCGGCGTTTCCGCAAATTACCTCGTGCAGATCCTGATCGAGTTGAAGTCACGCGGCATTGTGAAAAGCGTCCGCGGTAAGGAAGGCGGTTACCTGCTTGATCGCGAGCCATCAGAAGTCTCCCTGGCCGACGTCCTGCGCTGCGTTCACGGCGAGGTGTTTGATACCCCGGCCATCGCCGACCGAAACTGCCCGGACGAATTGCGCAACGCCTGGAAACGACTGCAGGCCGAAGCCACCAAGGCGGCCGAGGAAATCAATTTCCAGAAACTCCTGGAGGACGGAGCCAACAAGGAAGAGATGTATTACATCTGAATCCTGGAACGCTCGCACCAACAGCCGACATGGAGAACGGGCACCTGCAACGCGCCCAATTGCTCCTCGAGCAACGCCGCTTTGATCTCGCCCAGGTCGAACTGCGGCGACTCCTCGCTGAAGATCCCGATCACGGGCCGGCCTTGGCCCTGCTCGCGCTTTGTCGCCTCAATCTCGGAGACGTTCTCCAAGCCAGGCAACTGGCCGAACAGGCCATCGGCGCCGCGGCCGATCAGGCGTTCACCTACTACGTCATGTCGGTCATCCAGGCTGAGCGCGTCCGACTGGCCGATGCGGTCCGGCAGGTGAAACGTGCCATCGAACTCGATCCGGCAGATGCCGACTATCACGGATTTCTCGCCGCGATCTATGTAGCGTTAAACCGGCCGGAAGAGGCGATCGACGCCGCCCGCATCGGACTGCAATACGATCCGGGACACGTCCGCTGCCTCAACCTCATCGCGCGGGAACGGACCAAGACCGGACACCATAACGAAGCCGAATCAAACCTGCGCACCGCGTTGGAGATCAATCCCCAGAATGCCGAGACGCTCACACTTCTGGGCGAGCTCCAGCTTCGCCAAGGCGACACCGAGGATGCGCGCAAATCGTTCGACCACGCCCTCGCGCTGCAGCCCGGCAATTCCGATGCCCAGTCCGGCCTGAGCGAAGCCCGCCGCGCCGGCAATGCCATATATCGTCGCCTGCTGCCGCTGTTGTTGAAAGGCGACACGCTCACCCGGGCGGAACCGCTGCGATCCCGGATCATTTTCCTCACCTTCATCTGGGTGCTGTGGGCCGTCACTGCCCGCATGCCCTCCGGCAAGCCGATCGGCATCGTGATCTCCACCATCGGCACGGTGATCCTGACCATCTTCATTCTGGCCAAGCCGTTGATGAACCTCCAGTTCTGCCGCAGACCGCTGCAATGGTACGCCCTGACCTGGCAGGAACGTTTCATGTCCGCCGGTCTCATCATCTCGGCCATTTGGTGCGGCATGTGCGTATGGATCGGAATCAATGGCCATATCAACAATCCGCTCTTCGTTCTGGCGCTGGCCTCAATCATCCCAATGGTTCCGGTCGCCGCCATCGGCACCCACCACGACCGGGATATCAAACGCCAATTATGGCCCTTTGCAATCGTCTCCATCGCCCTCTGGGTCGCGCCCGCGATCGGATATGCCATCGAACTGATCCAAAGCACTGAAGTGATGGGAATATTCGCCGTGGCGGCGTTTCTCGCGGGAATCCCCAAAATGTCTTCGCTGATGGAAAAGGAGGAAGGTTCGGACGAGTGAATGCCGCGCAAAATGCGATTAGACATTCCCCTGCCGCTGCCTACACTTCCGGTCGCATGAGCGATTGCTCGCACATAACAGACGGCTACCACACGGTCATCCCTTACCTTGTCTGCAAGGGCACAGCCGACGCCATCGACTTTTACAAGGATGTGTTCGGAGCGACTGAGGACATGCGGATGGAGATTCCCGGCGGCGGCGGCGGACAGGCCGAACTGACCGACGGCAACAGCATGATCATGCTGGGCGATGAATGTCCCGACATGGATTTCCTGAGTCCCCAGTCGGTCGGCGGTACACCGGTCGGCATCTGCCTCTATGTCGCCGATTGCGATGCCATGTTTCAGCTGGCCGTGGACAAGGGCGCGCAGATGAAGAAACCGATGCAGGACCAATTCTTTGGCGACCGCTCCGGAGCCGTCGTCGATCCGTGGGGCCATTTGTGGACCATGGCCACGCGCAAGGAAACGCTCACCGAAGAACAGATTCGTGAACGTTCCGCCGAGTTCATGAAGCAGATGGCCGAAGGCAAGGGAGCACCACTGACCGAATAATAGAATTTATGAAGATCACCGAAGCACTGCAGGCCGAACATTTCGTGTTTCACAACTTGTTCGACTACCTTGAGAACACCGTTCCCAAGGTACAGAACCTCGTCGAAATCAAGGCACTGGCAAACCTCTTCGAGTCCGTCCACGAAGCGCATTCGCACGTGGAGGACCAGTTGATTCTCGAACCGCTCAGTCACTGCCTCGACAACATCGCTCAGGCCGAGAATTTTGAAGCCGAGCACAAGGAAATCGACGAAAGCCTGGCGGGAGTCCAGACAGCTGAGACGGTTGAGGAAGCCCGTCATCTGCTGCTGCGCACCGTGCATTGGTGCCGCAAGCATTTCGACCGTGAGGAACGCATCATCTTCCCGCTCGCCGAACAGTGGCTGAAGGACAAGAACCTCACCGACCTTGGCGAAGCTTGGAAGAAGCAGCGCCAACAGCCAGCCGGCTGATCTTCGCGCGGCCATTCCTCCCAACGGCATTCAACAGTCAAATGGAGGGCATCGCTCCGTCGATGCCGGTTCGTGGTCAGCCGCCCCCCGCGTCAAGCGGAACCGACGAAGCTGTTCCCTCGGCAAATCTCCGAATCCGGAATTGCTTTGCCCGTCCAACCCGCAAGTATCCGCT
>JAYPXF010000220.1:0-11899 GCA_038154405.1 Verrucomicrobiales bacterium
ACAACCCGTTGCGTTCCAGGGAGCGGTGCAGCCGTTGCAGATTGCGTTCCTCGCGTTGTTCGAGCAACTGGGTGACCAGGCCGGTCACGTTGTAGAAGCGGTTTCGCTGGCCTTGCAGGCAGGCGGCATGGCCCAAGGCGCTGGCCAGATGGGTCTTGCCGGTGCCGGGGTTGCCCACCAGCAGGATGTTCTCTCTGGCGTCGAGGTATTCCCCGCGCATCAGTTCCCGCACCAGCCCCTCGTTGAGGGAGGGCTGAGCAGTGAAGTCGAAGCTGTCCAGCGTCTTGCTTGCGGGGAACTTCGCCGCCTTCAACCGCCGTTGGGCCGCCCGTTGTTACCGGTCGATGAGTTCGCGTTCGGTCAGCCGCAGCAGATACTCCGGGCAGCTGCTGCGTTCCTGGGCACAGAGCTGGGCCAGCGCCGGATACTCGCGCAGCACGGTCGGTAGTTTGAGGGCTTTGAGGTGGTGCACGAGCAGCACGGTGGATTTTTCGGGTGTCTTCATGCGGAGGCCATCAGGTCGGTGTATTGGTTGAGGTCCGGGGCTTGCACCCGGACGTGTTTGAGATGCGGATGCCCCGCCTGGTCGAAGGTCTGCAGGCGTTCTTCCTCGCGGGGATAGAGGAACTGTACCACCGCGTCGCGGGTGATCGCTCCGTGTTCCAGGGCCTTCTCCACCGCCTGCCGCAATGTGCCCATGGTGTGCTTCTCCAAGAGTCGCAGGACCCGGATGTATTCGCGCATTCTTATTTCGAATAGTTTCGCAGCGAAGAATCCCCGCTCAGAATCCTCGACCAACCCGCTTAACCAAGCGCCATTCGGGCTAGCCTCTGACCTTCACAATCAAACGCTCAAACCATGTGCTCCAGCCTCGCTTGTCTTCCAGCACGCCTGCGAGCCAATGGCAACCGCCCAAGATACCGAAGGTCAATCCCAACAAGAAAACGCCCCGTGAAGCCGACGACCATTCCAAATAGTCCAGGTGGAAAATCGAGAATGCCAGGCAGAGCAAGGGGTAATGAAAGAGGTACAGGGTATAGGAGGAACGGGAAAGTCGCACGAAGAGCTGACGGGTCGGCATCCGTCGGGCCAGCGGAACGAGCAGCGCCGACAGGACCAGGAGTGCGCCTTTGATCGGAATCCCCCAGATGCCGGCCGCGCCATTCTCAAACAACAGGTTCCAATCCTCCGACAATTTCATGCAGCGCACCAACGAGACGCCACCAAGCACAACCAACGCACCAAGCAACCAGCCTACGGGCCTGGGCCAGATACGCCGCGCGAACAGCAAAGCCCCGATCGTCCAATAGAAAAAGTATTGGAATACATCCAGTGGGCGGGCCGCAAAAGGAAGCATGAGCAGTCCGAACGCGAACAGATGTGTCCAGCCGTCGCTCCGTTGTCCCACGTTTCGCGAACGCAGTCCCGTGATCGCACATGCCGCAAATAGGGCGATGAAGTAGGCCCAAAATTCCAAGGACAGCGACCACATCGGTGGATTTACCCCGATGGCCTTGGTTCCTGCCAGGACCCCGTTGCTCAAAAGCGCTGTCGCGACAACATCCTTGGCGCGGATCGAAACCGATTCTCTTTCCACCCACTTGTCATGCTCCGTGCGAAAGGAATCCGCTCCGTGCATATCCAATACCAATATCAAGATTGCCACGGCTACTGCAAAGAGTGTGGCGGCGATCGCTGGAGGAAGGATTCGCGACAGTCGCGACCGCAGGTAGGCGGCCGCATCGATCCGTCCATTGTTTCGCCGCGCGTTCACGCGAAGCGAGTGCGTGATGACAAAACCGGACAGGGCAAAGAAGACCAGAACTGCGAAATGGGTAAGATGACTCGTAAATATCACCGACGGATGATCCCAACCGATCAAGGGACAGATGAACCATTGCTTGGCATGCATCAGCAGCACGACGAGGGCAGCCATTCCTCGAATGGCATCCAGTGTCTGAGATTCTTCTTTCTCCAACATTTGGGAAACTGGCGGAGGGTCACAATTTGATGTCATCCAATCAGACGGCAAGCGGAACATTCCGCCCGGTAAATGCAGAAACGCCAGGAAAGAATCCGGACGTTTCTTTTGCTTGGCCTATTTTTGACGGTTGCGTAGTGCAATTCAATCACCCGCTCCGGCACCCTGAAGCACCGAAGGCATCACATCACCCCAGATCGCTTCGGCTTTGATCCACCCGACGGGTGTTTCTTCAAAGCTCCAGGAGATTGTGCTGCTCATGAGCTCAGCGAACCAAATCAGAACTGGGTCAGGCGGGATCGCAGCATCGACGCCCTGACCTCGGATAATTCCAAGCGTGAGGCAAAGGCGTTTCGTCGAGACGTGCGCAGGCGTAGAATCCACGACATTTCTGCATCAGAACGCTCCCGTTGGTGAACATACGCGGAACCGGGCTTCGCGTCGAAAACAGCACCGCGTATTTCTTCCGCATGGATTTCTTTCGCATTGGTCACATTCTTTCTCACTGATGCAACCAATGTGAGAATCAACCAAATTTCCACAAATACGTATTTTAGTAATTTAAGTTAATTTATATAGAACTATTAAAGAGACATGGATTGGCTCAACTATCATCACCTCTTGTATTTCTGGACCGTGGCGCGGGAAGGTGGCGACATGCGTCCGAAGTTCTGAACGTTTCCCAGCCTTCAATCTCCGCGCAATTGAGCACCCTGGAGAAGACGGTTGGCGAACCACTCTTCCGCCGTACCGGAAGATCGAAGTCGCTCACGGAGACCGGACAACTGGTCTACAGCTATGCCGAGGAGATTTTCGCCGTGGGACGGGAACTGCAGAACGCCTTGAGCGGAGGACTCGCCAGCCGGGTCCCCCGCTTGGATGTCGGCATCGCGGACACCTTTCCAAAGCTGGTCACCCAGTTTCTGCTGCGACCGGTCACGAATCAGAACAAAACACCCGTTCGCATCGTATGCCGCGAAGGCAAGCTTCCCGATCTGCTGGGACAACTGGCGATGCATCGGCTCGACGCAGTGCTGTCGGACGAACCTGCCCCGGGACATCTGAAGCTGAAGACTTTCAATCACTTTCTCGGGGACAGCGGCATCAGCTTCTGCGCGGCCGGAAAGTTGGGGGCAAGTCTGAGAAGGCGGTTTCCAGAATCGTTGCACGACAGTCCAGCCCTGCTCCCCACCGAAAACACCGCACTGCGAAGAACACTGGAGTTGTGGTTTCAGAATCATGGCATCCGCCCCCGTATCCTGGGTGAATTCGAAGACCGGGCATTGATGAAAATCATGGCTACCGACGGCCAGGGATTCACCGTCGTACCGACTATCATTGATCAGGAAGCCCAATCCCGTTACCGCCTGCGGGTGATCGGACGCACGAGCGAATGTCGGGATGCATTTTACGTGATCACCGCTGAACGGAAGATATCGAATCCATTGGTGACCACCCTCACCGAATCTGCAAAGGCCAGCCTGGCCAACGCGCGGAAGTCCCGAAACGTGTGAAGAACATTGCATGCAGCACCCCGCCCAGCGGCGGAGCAACCGCACATCGAAGCGAGCATCCTTTCCCGTGCTCTGATCGGTGACCTTCAACTGACACCACGGCTACAACAGATTTTTGAACGTTGCGATTTTTCCAAATGTCATAAGCAACGACAACACGATCCGTCACTGGTGGACGTCAAGACAAGCTGAGCCTGCGCAACCGTAAACGGCAACTAGGCAAAGCCGGCATCCGGAAATCCGGAGCCGATAGTACTGACAGCTCTATTCGTCCCGCACACTTTCCCGGCACACTTCGATCTAAAACTCATACTGAAACAAAGAAGATGAAAACATTACTCAAATCACTACTCGTTGTCGTCACCGCCGGTCTGGGATTCTACGGTGGTCAAATTCTGCTGAATTCCCCGTTGCTGGCGGGGGAATCACCGTTCGCGAAACCCAATGTCAGCGTCGACGCCTCGGACTTGGTTCGCGCTGGCAGGTTCACCGCCAGCTACAAGGATGTCGTGGACAAGGCTGCTCCCAGCGTCGTCTACATATTCACCTCGCAGACGCTCAAGGAACGTCGTCAGCCACCGACATCGCCGTTCTTCCGACATTTTTTTGGTGACCGCTTTGGTCCGCAGCCGGGCCAGCCCGGGCAACCCAAACAAAAGCGTCAAGGATTGGGCTCCGGAGTGATCATTTCCGAAGACGGCTACATCATCACCAACACACACGTGGTTGAGGGCGCCGATGAAATCGAGGTCGTGCGCTCCGATGGCTCGAAGAACTATACCGCCAAACTCGTTGGCACCGATCCGCAGACGGATATCGCCGTGCTCAAGATCGAGGCCGACAACCTGCCCGTCGTCACCATTGCGGACAGCGACAAGATCGAGGTCGGCGACGTGGTGTTCGCGATTGGCAATCCCTTGGGCGTCGGGCAAAGCGTGACCATGGGCATCGTCAGCGCCAAAGGCAGATCCGGTTTCGGCATGACCGAATACGAGGATTTCATCCAGACCGACGCCTCGATCAATCCCGGCAATTCCGGCGGGGCATTGGTGGATGCCCAAGGGCGCCTGATCGGCATCAACACCTTCATCGTCAGCCGTAGCGGCGGCAACCAGGGACTCGGTTTTGCCGTCCCCGCCAACCTGGCCCGGTATGTGATGGATCAACTCACCGAGAACGGCAAAGTCGCCCGCGGACTGTTGGGCGTTGTGGTCCAGACCGTCGATCCGGACATGGCGGAACTCTTCGATCTGAAAGAAGGAAAAGGCGCCGTCATCACCGAGGTTTCCAAAGAAGGGCCCGGCGCGAAAGCCGGTCTTGAGGCTGGCGATGTCGTCGTCGAGATCGACGGCAAGGAGGTGGACAATCACCGTGAACTCCGTACCACTGTCGCCCAGACCCGCCCGGGCACCACAGTGAGACTGAAGGTGATCCGCGAAGGCAAGCCCAAGCAGATCGCAGTCACCCTGGGAGCTCTCAAGCGTGAGACTCTGGCCCAAAACGAAGGCTCCAAAAACTGGGACAAGGGATCTGATCTGCTGGACGGCGTGGAAGTGGATGATCTCAACAGCGAGCAGCGCAACCGCCATCGAATCCCGAATCACGTCGCTGGCGTCATTGTGGTCAAGGTCCATCCCGATTCCGCCGCTCATGCCGCCGGGCTGAGATCCGGCAACGTCATCGCTGCCATTGACCGCCAACCCGTCACTTCCGCGCAGGAAGCGATCAAACTCGGTAAGCAGTCCCGCAAAGACAAGATCCTCCTCCTGGTGCGCACCCCACAGGGAACTCGCTATCTGGTCGTCAAGAAGAACGACTTGATTGGGTGACAAGCAAACGATCCGAGCGCCCCGGAATGGTCCACAGACCGCCGGGGCGCTTCCGCATCCAACGCGAAACAGGGTGGATGAATTCATTCGCCCAGTGCGGGTAAACAAATCGAATTGCCACGGGACAGAATTCAAAGCGCATCGTTCACATCCGTGAGCCAGGCGGGTATCAATGCGGGCATTCGCCCATCAGTGATTCGATTTCGACCATCCCGCTGATCAATCTCGCCTTGTGTCTGGTTCCCGTCGCCGTGGTTGTGTCGATCATGTGGAAATGGGAACAGGGTTGCCAAACTGCCGCACTGGCCGTTTTGCGCATGCTCATTCAGCTCCTTCTGATCGGTTATTTCCTGGCCTATATCTTTCAGACCGACAGCGCCTGGATCGTGCTGCTCGTTCTCGCGGTGATGCTAGTTTCGTCAAGTTGGATCGCCCTGCGGACCATGAAGGCACCGCGCCGCACGTTGTTTTTCAAGGCGTTCTGCGCCATTGCCTTGTGCGGTGTCAGTGTTCTCACGTTCATGACCCAGGCCGTGCTGGAACTGAACCCCTAGTATCTGCCGAACTACATGATCCCACTGGCGGGCATGGCCTTCGCGAACGCGATGAACAGCGTAAGCCTCGCCAGCGAACGACTGCAGGCGGAGATTGACAATGGGAATTCCGGAATCAAGGCACGAAACACCGCGTTCCAGGCATCCCTGATCCCCACCATCAATTCCCTTTTTGCCGTCGGTCTCGTTTCGCTGCCCGGCATGATGACCGGACAAATCCTTTCGGGCGTGTCACCACTGATTGCCGTGCGTTACCAGATCATGGTGATGTGCATGCTCTTCGCGGTCTCCGGCATCGCATCAGCGACGTTTCTCACCCTGATCAGGGAAGATATCGAGCCCACCGATGAATCCGACGCGACCGCAACGCAAACTTCAACGAACTCTTGGCGGAGTGCGTCGGTCGACTACCTGCTCCATTCTACGATGGCCTTCCGATCCAATTCCCCCCAATAGAGGCGGATATCGGTCGCGGTGCCTTTGAAATTGAATCCTTCGGGGTAGTCACCGACTGAGGAGCTCGAATCGGTTCCGAGGGACATTCCGTCATTCGGTCGGACCTGCATGAAATCCGTCTTGGCCTGACCAAGCTTTCTGCCGTCAGCCCAGAGGATCGCCTGTCCGCGATTGCTGATCACGCCCACGAGGTGTACCTGTTTCTTGGGATCGAGTTTCTCCTTTCCGACCACTTCAACAAGTTTGCCCGCCACGCGCGTGGCAAAGACCGGTTTGCCCTTGTTGATGTACAGACTGTAGCCCATCGCTCCACCGCCCTGGGCGATGATCACACCGTCACTCGCGGGCATCACCTTGGCTCCCACCGTGAGCGCCTTGACTGACGGATCGGGTCGCATCGTGACCTTGGCCTTCAGGTCCTTGAATTCGACCACCTTCTGGATCTTGGTCTTGCCCTTCGGTCGGCGCTTGCGGCTGCGTTCATCACCGGGCACCGGTTTGTGCGGCTCGGTCTCACCATACTTGTTCTGCAGCTTGTAGATTTCCTGGGTCAGTTCGCTGCGCACGGACGTGTATTCCGTCTGCTCCGACACATCCTCCATCTCCAGCGGATCGACAATGGTGTCGTAGAGTTCCCATTCCTTGAGCTGATAGCTGTAGAACAGTTTGTTCGTCTTGGTGACCACGCCGTAGTGCTTGGCTACGGAATGCGCGCCGGGGAATTCGTAGTAGTGATAGTAAAACGACTGACGCCAATCCTTCGGAGTCTTGCCCTTCAATATCGGCACAATGCTCTTGCCATGCAGATCCTTGGGAACGGGCGCGCCAGCAATTTCGAGAAAGGTCGCGGCATAATCAATGTTGGCAACGAGGTCGGTGTTCACACTGCCCGGTTTCACCACCCCCGGCCAACGGACCACGAGCGGCGCGCGCACGGATTCCTCATAAATCCAGCGCTTGTCGAACCAGCCGTGTTCTCCGAGATAGAAGCCCTGGTCGGCGTTGTAGATCACTACGGTGTTCTCCGTCAAACCGGTCTCATCGAGATAATCGAGAACCTGGCCCACACCCTTGTCGACCGCCGCGATCGTGCGGAGGTAATCCTTGATGTAACGCTGATACTTCCAGCGGATGAGATCGTTGCCGGTGAGCTTGGCCTTTTCGAAAGCTTCGTTCTTGGGACCGTAGGCGGCATTCCATTTCTCCAACTGCTCCGGCGTGAGATTGCGCGGTGGCGTGAGCTTGAGATCGCGCGCATTCATCGTCTTGGAGATGGTCATGTCATTCTGCTTCGCCGCCGTGCCGCGATTCCGATAGTCGTCAAAGAGCGTGGGCGGCTCCCAGATGTCGCGATCATCATACATCGTCAGTTCGTTCGGACCGGGGGCCCATTCGCGATGCGGTGCCTTGTGCTGGAACATCAGCATGAACGGCTTGTCCTTGGGCCGCCTGTTCCTGAGCCAGTCCATCGTCTTCGCCGTGATGATCTCGGTGGTGTATCCCGTATGGTTGACAACCTGAGGCTCGCCCTTGCTGTTCGTCTTCATCGGCGGGTTGTAGTATGGACCCTGTCCCAAGAGAACATCCCAGTAATCGAAGCCGGTGGGATCACTGCTCAGGTGCCACTTGCCGACGATCGCAGTCTGGTATCCGACCTTCTGCAGTAGTTTGGGAAAGGTCTGTTGAGTGCCGTCGAACAGGTTGCCATTACGGAAGAAGCCGTTGGCATGACTGTATTTGCCCGTGAGAATCGCGGCCCGGCTGGGACCACAGATTGAGTTGCAGACCAACGCCCGGTCGAACCGCATGCCGGCGTTTGCGATGCGGTCGATGTTCGGGGTCTGGTTGATCTTGGAGCCGTAGGCGCTGATCGCCTGATAGGCATGATCGTCCGAAAAAATGAAGACGATGTTCGGCCGCTTCTGCGCGGCGGACAGATCGAGGACCAGGGCCAAGAGGGTGATGAAGAATGATACGGGCTTCAGTTTCATGTCTTGCAGATTAATGGAAACGAGCTGTCATCGTACGTGGCAGTGCTCTTTTGGCAATGGGATTTGTCACCCGGGAAACCGAGTTCAGCCCGATCTCCCAAGCAACTGCGGGCCACTCCCTAATCGAATGGCAATCTTCACCTGCCGAGATCAAAGAGATCGATCGGCAGGCGGCTCTTGCGCTCGGAAGGGCGCTTGGATTTTCCCTTCAGCTTCATCTCCTTTTCATCCGTGATGCGGAGCCATTTTTCATCGTCAAACTTCTGCTCCATCTCCGCCCGACGCACCCCCGGCAGACGCATCTTTTGCGCCTCGGTCGAAGCTTGGGCGATTTCAGGAGTTTCCAAGACGACGGGACGCAGCATCAGGATGAGTTCCGAACGCAGGTTGTTCTTGGAGTTCTGCTTGAAGAAGTACTTGAGCAGCGGAACTTTCCGGAGGAACGGGGTGCCGGTGTCGGTCTCGTCCTTGGTGTTGCTGATGAGGCCGCCCAGGATGATGGTCTCCCCGTTGTTTACCGCAATTTTCGCACTGGCCGAACGACGCGTGGTTCGAGGAGCGCGCAACTCACCAAAGGATTCGAAGCCGCGGAAGCTTTCGATTTCCTGATCCACCTCAAGAATCACCAGACCATCCGGGTTGATCAGTGGAAGGATGCGCAGCGTGATGCCGATGTCGACCTGGTCGATCGACACGCGGGAGACGCCGGTAAAATCCGCGCCCGAAGAACTCGGAAACGGGAGTGATTCACCGATGAAGAGTTCGGCCGGTTCCGCGTGGGTTGTGAGGATCTGCGGACGGGAAAGAACCGTACCGAAGCTGTCTGTCTCCACCGCGCGGATGGCGGTCTCCCAATTGCGTCCCAGCAGTCCGTAATAGGAAAAACCTCCGGCCAGACTGCCGATGGCATTGCCCAGGGAGTTGGTGGCCGCACCGAACTGGCTCATGAATCCGCCGCCACCGTTGTTGACACCACCGGCCGTGCGGATATTGGCACCCAGCTTGGTTTCCTGTTGCAGTATGTTAATCCCAAACTCGCGATTGTCCGTGAGACTGACGTCCATGATGATGGCTTCGATCAGGACCTGCGGCTGAACCACGTCAAGTTCCTCGACCATCTTCTTGACCTTCTCCAGTTCGTCCCGCGTACCGCGCACGAGCAACGAGTTGCTGCGCTCGTAGTAGCCGATGCTGGCGTTGCCAAGGAGGGGCTCCGGCTCCTCATCGCCCTGCGCCCGCTGTACGATATTGCGCAGACGTTGCTGAAACTGGGAAGCGGCCGAGCCCGGAGTCGGCACCGCACGGGCCGGGGTTGCCTGTTGCGGCCTGAAGGTGGAGTTCCCGACCCGGCTGTTGGCGGAGGTGTTCCGATTGCCCGAGCGATTGAACGAAGAATTGCTGCTCCCGCCACCGCGCGAGGTAGTTCGTCCCGATCCGGTCGTCCTTGCGGAACCGAAACTGGAACCTTTGGCGGTGAAGTTGCCAAGCATGTCGGCGATCTCACTGACGGGGGCGTAGAGCACCGGAATGACCTCGAAGATCTGCTCGTTGGCGGGCGCGGCCACATCGATGCGCTCGATGAGTTCCAACATCCGCTTCATGTTGATCGCGTAGTCCTGGATGATAAGTGTCTTGGTGGATTCCACGATGGTAATGCCACCGGCCACCTTCGCGAACTTCTGGATCACGTTTACAACATCCTTCGTTTCCGCGTATTGCAGCTGAACGATCTTGGTCAGCAACGTGGGCGCTTCCGGCATGCGGTTCCTGTCCAGGTCGGAAAACGGCAGTCCTTCCTTGATCGCCTGCGCCGCCCCCAGCGCGAGCAGGAACTTGTCTCCGACTGGCACGATCGCCACCTGGTTCTGGTTCAGGACAATGTCGAAGGCCTGCACCACTTCGGAGATCATGAGTTCCGATTCCTGATTGACCACAATGTCGACGGTTAGCTGTTCATTCAGGCCGGCCCCCTTCAGCAATGTACGCCCCGTGAATTCGCCATACAGTTCCAGAATCTGAACCAAGGGCATCTTTTCGAATCGGACTGCACCCGCATCGAATGGCAGATCCTTCTCCGGAGGAACCAGCGAGTGGACCCGCGGTTTCCCGTCGATCTCCTGTGCGGCAACAATCTTCGAGACCTCCACCAACGCCTCCGAAGCCGTCTGACCCGCGACGTTCTGAGCGGAGTTGGCCGTATTTCGCGAACGGGGAGCGGCAATCACGGGCAATTTGGGCCGGGTCACCGGGGAAGCGACCTGTGGAGTCGTCCCGGTGGGAGAGGTCGTCGCTCCCGGCGTGGCCCGGCTGGGCGAGGTGGCCGCACGGGGAATCCTGCGAACCGGCGTCAAGGTTGCCGTGCTTTTCGGCGGGGCACCCGCAGGAGTGAGCGGAACAACTTCATCCGTAGCGCTGAGAAAGGGAGAAGGAGCTATCTTCACAGCGCTGTTGGTGGGAGCCGCCTGAACCGGAGTGGAGCGGCGACTGGCCGGCGAAGGAATTCCGCCGCCCGGAGGAACGATGCGAACGGTGTTGGTGACCGTGGTCGGAGTGACGTTCATCGGCACCGGCGACATCACGGGTCCTTTCTGTCCCTTCAACATCACTGGCAAGGCGATGAGGCAGAACAGCATCAAAAATCTAAAGGGTTTCATTTCGCTTATTGCACCTTCTGGTAGCTGGCAACCATGGTCATGCTGCCGGATAATTTCATGCGGGAGGCTTCAGGGCGGATCGAGAGATCCCGGATGCGGATCACCGAATCGCCGTCACCGAGAGACACCAGGAACTTTAACAACTCCTTGTCACCGGTGTTGCGGAAAGAAATCGTTAATTTGTGCTCTTCAAAGAACTCGCTGTTCTCAGCAGGATTCCCCTTGGTGGGATTCCAGGATATGACGTTGATGCCGGCACGACCGGCCTTCGGCTGCACCACCTTCATCAGGGCCAAAGACATGTCGGCGGTGGTCATGATGGCCGGACCATCCCCCTTCAAGGCAGATTCTCGCGCCTGATATTCCGGCAACTTGGCTTCCTCGGCCCGATATTGCGCGAGCGTCGCCTTCGCCGTCTCGATCTCGGTGCGCAGTTTCTTCCAGTCCGCGAAATGCGGCCACACCAGGTAGATGTTGAGAATGATGAACAGGGCGACACCGACGCCCATCAACAGGCGACGTTCCGAGGGGCGCAGACCCAGTTTGTCAAAAAAGCTCTCCATCAGATTTCCGAGGAATCGAGATCGGCGGTGAAATCCCAGTTCATGGTAGGAGAAGTGCCACCGCCGCCTCTAACGCGATGCGGCCGAACTTCCCTGAAGAGCTTGCGCCCGCCGACCTCCAACTTCTTCAGGCGCACGTTGTAATCGGTCACCTTGGATATGTCCGCAGCGTTGACCGTGCCGCGCAGACTGATCCGTCGACCTGATGAGAAACTGAAATCGGTCATAACCATGCCATCCGGAAGTTCTGCGGATGCCGCCTTCAGACTTTCCAACGCCGCATACTTCAGGGCGATCTGCTGCTGCAACACCTCGATGCGGGCCTTCGTCATCAGCGCATTCGTGTAGGCCCCCGAC
>JAYPXF010000221.1:0-2938 GCA_038154405.1 Verrucomicrobiales bacterium
TCCAAGGCATGCGGCGTGATCTGTTGGCGGGCTTTGCCGAGGCCGTGACCGGCATTGAGGCAGTAGATGTATTGGTATTCGTAGCCCTTGACCTTCAGCACCTTGGCCATGCGGTTGTTGGCCAGCACCCAGTCATGCATGCCGTCGCGCATGACGTTCGGGTTGAAATTGTCGCGATCACCCACGGCCAGAAAGATACGGAGTGGCTTGCGTTTGCTGTTGGGGATGAGCCGGTCGTGAAAGTCCCAGGCTCCACCGGGCGTCTCGGGATTGAACGGCCACTGCTGGTTTACAAAGGTGCCCGAGGTGGTCAGCACCCGGCGAAACCACTCTGGGTGATGCCAGGCCATGATCAGCGCGGCCGAACCGCCGGAACTGCTGCCCCAGGTCGCGCGACCATCGGGGTTCTTGGTGAGCTTGATGTTGTAGTTCTTTTCCACCAAGGGCAGCACTTCGTATTGAATGAACTCGGCAAACAAACCCGACATGGTGTCGTACTCGCGACCACGCTCGTGTCCTTGGGCATCCCCACCCCCATTCTGAATCAGGATGGCGATCTGGACCGGGATTCGCTTCTGCGCGATGAGGTTGTCCATGATCCGGGCCAGGTTCATGTCCGGGCGCCCCATCCGGGAACCGTCGTGCTTGATGATGAACGGCACTTCCGTTCCCGGTTTGTACTGCGCCGGAATGTAAACAGTGATGGTGCGCAGGTAGTCGATCTCGTGCGTGTCCACGATCAGGGTCTTGGGATTGTTCGGATCCACTTTGCCAAAGACCTTGCGGGCAATGCCCGGATTGAAGCGGACACAGTCCTTCGAGTTGATGCTGAACTGATGCATCTTCCCCTGTGGCACTCCGGGGACGACCTTGGCTTCGGGTGGCGGCAGATAGTCAGGGCCGATCAGGTAGTCACCGTTCTTGTCCGGCGGCGGATTCACGCCCGGCTTGCCATCCAGACGGATGAACTTGGGAGCTTCGTGTCCATCGAACGGTCGGGTCGGATTCGGTGGGCGTTTGCGTTTCTTGTTCTTGGGAGCGGCGCCGAGGTCCGGGGTGGTCACGGCAAATGCGGCGATCAGGCCGATCAACAAAGAAGTGCGGTAGTTCATGCTGATTATGGGTTTCGAGATCTGAGTCAAAGCGGGCTCTTCGTGTAGTTCCGTTCGTCGAATGGTTTGTGGTAATCCACCGTGCCGGATCGCTCGTTGATCACGTAGCCGGACCGACGGATATATTCGTCGCCGGGCAGAAATTCGTCATTGGTTTCTTCCAGACGAGCCACCAACCGATCTTCCAGCTCGCGTTGTTTCTTCTTCGCCTTGCCGACGAGGTTGTTTCGTTGGAAAGGATCGGCTTCGTTGTCATAGAGCAGCCAGGGACCTTTGAGGTCCTTGCAATAGGTCCAACGCTCGGTTCTCAGTCCGCGATATTCACGGCCACCGCGTAAACGACTCCACTGTCCGAAAGGCGCCGGGCAGGTCAGGAGAGCGGCATGGTCCAGATCAGGACGTTCCGTTCCGCGAACAACCCCGGACAGGTCCCGGCCTTCGACGGCATCCGGAATGCGCTTCTCCTCGCCGCACAGACCAAGCAGTGTCGGCATGATGTCGGGAGTGTCGATGCGGGCGGCGGTTTCGCGTTTCTTGCGCCCCATGCCATGGGGCCAGCGAACCAGGAACGGCACGCGACAGGATTCGTCCCACGGTTGCTGTTTCTTCATGAAGCCGTGCGAATGCAACATGTCGCCGTGGTCGGAGGTGTAGACAACGATGGTGTTTTCCGCGAGGCCGGTTGCCTCCAGTGTCTTCATCAGATCACCCACGCAATCGTCGAGCGCAGTCATGTGAGCGTAGTAGCCGAGATAATCCTTCTGCGCCTGCTTCCGTCTTTCGGTCGGAACGTTGTCGCGCAGGGTCAATTGTTGGCCCGCGTACATCTTGCGATACTTCTCCGGCGCGGTGTGATACGGCGCGTGCGGCGGTCCCCAGGAGACGAACAGGGCGAAGGGAGCGGCGTTCTCCTGCTTGGCATGCCGACGAAGAAAGTCCTCTGCCATGCGGGTCTGCGGAAAAGGTTCGTAGCCTTTCCAGGGAATCCGCTCCGGGGTGTCGGCGTAGTAAAAGGATTTGTTGTAGTTGTGGGTGCATTCCAGCCCGCGCCAGAACTGGAATCCCTGTCGCCGATCCAAGGGCGTGAAGTTTGAACGTCCGCGGCCATCGATGTGCCACTTGCCGATGTAACCGGTTGAGTAGCCGGCGTCGTTCAGACAGTGGGCAACTGACTCGTGCTCGGTGGTCAGGGCAAGATCGTTCAGATACAGACCGTGGGTGAGCGGGCGTTGTCCGGTGAGGAGGGAGGCGCGATGTGGACAGCAGACGGGAATGCCGGAAACGGCGTGCGTGAAGTTGAGGCTCTCCGATGCCAGTTGATCGATATGCGGCGTATGGACCTCGCGATTGCCCATGTACCCGTGATCGGCCGTCCGCCATTGGTCGGAGAAAAGATAGAGGATGTTTGGTTTGGACTGGCCTACCGCAGGCGGTTTCTTCGCCGTCTGGTTAGCCAAGACTTGGGCGCCCATACCGGCTGCAACTGCCGTGGTTCCGGCAACGTGAATGAACTTGCGTCGTCGCATTCAACGAGCATTGACGTGTCACCGTTTGAAGCAAGCAATTCGTGATGTCAGATCGCCATTGAACGGGGCGATTCAGTCGATCCTTTCCGTCCGATGCAAAACAGGATGTGCTTGGTTTTCTCGACATTGTCCCCGATGCAGGCGCGGAAGAAGTCGATGAATCGCTGGGCGTAGGGATGCGACAAGTCCGGCCGGACATAACTCATCACGGCTTACGAGGGCCTGGTTCTCGCGGGCATCAAGCAAGATCAGAAGGTTTTGGTGCACGGCGGTTCCGGCGGTGTCGGTCATGTTGCGGTG
>JAYPXF010000221.1:2948-11798 GCA_038154405.1 Verrucomicrobiales bacterium
GGTCTACGCCACCGGAGGTGGTGGCAAACAGCTGGCGCTGATCGAGCAACTCGGCGCCACGCCCATCAACTACAAGACGGAAGAGGTCGAGGACTACGTCGCCAAACACACTGGCGGCACCGGCTTTGATATCGTGTATGGCTCCGTCGGCGAAGCCAACATGCTCGGCTCCTTCAATGCCGCCGCCTTGAATGGACACGTCGCGTCAACGGTTTCCCTCTGCGAATTGGATCTCACCGTAGCCCACTTCAAGGGACTGTCGTTGCATGTCGTGTTCATGCTGATCCCGATTCTTCACAACTTCAAACGGGAGGAACACGCGGAGATTCTCCGCAACCTGCCCGAAATTGCCGAGGCCGGTGCATTGAAGCCGGTGCTGGATGAAAACCGCTATTCGCTCGAGCAAGCGGGTGAAGCGCACGCGCGCCTCGAAAGCGGCAAGGGCGTGGGCATGGTGTGGTGGAGAATTGAGCCCACTCGGACGGTGGCCTTTCAGATTGCGCTCACGAAACCAGGCCGGGTCCGTTCCGCCAAGCCCTTCAACGCGAAGTTGAATGGTAAGGCGATCCAGATCGACACCGGTGAGTTCACCGAGTTATTCGCCCCGCTGGACGCGGGTGTGCCGGTGGCATTGCTTCACGAAAAGAATCGAATCGAGGTCAAGGCCCAAACGGATGCAACGAATACGTCCGTTCAACTGGTCACGTATCGAACCCGGTAAGCGCAATGTCTGAAGCGCTACTTCACCCGGAGGACACGGGTGTCATTGAAAACGCGGCCGTACATGTCCTTCGTTTTGACATGGATCAGTCGGGTGCCGGGCTTCAGTCCCTTCGGCAGACTGCCTTTCCAAAGGTGGGTTGATTGCACGGGGGCGTTGAGGGCGGGTGAGGTCGGAAAGGTTTTCATGTCCCGTGTGCGGATCGCCGCGTAGTGGGGATCTATCTCCCGGACCTGTTTCAATTGGATCCAGCCACCACTGCCGACTTTCATGTGCACGGTCGATTTTTCCGATCCGGAAAAGACGTTCACGAAAACGTTCGTTGAGTGCGCTGTCTTCGCATCCACGACGTCCGGCGCGTGAATGTTCATCTGGTGACCGGCCGGCCGCCGGGCGGCGCGGAAGTCGAAGGTGGCATTGTGCCCATCGAAAGTGAGGGTGGACCAGCCGTTCGGCGCGCCATCACGCATCATCGTGTGCGGAATGCCATGTTCGTCCTTGGCTCCCTTCCACCAGGAGCCGCTGACGGTGACGTTGACGATGTGATGATGGGGCGTCTTGCCGCGCCAGCCGTCCGCTTTGCCGATGAAGTGATGTTCCTGCGTATGCGTGTGGCCGGACAGGGAGAGGGTGTAAGGACGCTGTTCGATCAGGCGATATAAGTCGTGGCGATCGTTCATGCCGGTCAACGGGATGTGCATCATCAGGACGACCAGCTTTTTCTCGGGCACGTGTTTCAGATCGTTCTTCACGAATGTCATTTGCTTTTCACCAAGTTCGCCGACGTATTTGCGGTCGCGTTCCGCCCACATGATGTTGTCCAGCACAATGAAGTGCACCTTTCCGTAATCGAATGAGTAGTAGCTCGGGCCGTAGATGCGTTCGAAGGTTTCGTCGGAGAGATGGTCCTTCTTGGCGTCCATGTTCACGTCGTGATTGCCGATGACATTGATCCAGGGAATGCCGACGAGGGCGACGGTGGCGTTCATGCTGTCGAAAAGGGAAAGATCGTTGAACAGGATGTCACCCAACGTGACGCCAAATTTCGCGTCCGTGCCGACCAGTTCCTCGATCACGTCATGGGCGATGAAGTCGATCTGCTGCTGCGTGCGCGGTTGCGGGTCGCCGAAGAAGATGGCCTTGAAACTGTCCGGCTCCTCCTGCGGATACAACGGGAAGTCGATTGACGCGGGCAACGGACCGGTCGGTTTGACACCGAGAAAGCGCAGCTTCGGCGAACCCTTGGGTTTGTGGATGTAGTGGAACTGCGGAAGACTGAATTCGTTGGTGGGCGTCCGCCAGCCCGACGGTTTGATGACGAACAGGATGGTGTCGTCGGTTACGGGAAGCTGCCAATGGCCCTTTGCATCGGTGACCGTCACGTCTTGCTGATTCGAAACGCGGACGTCCGGAATACCCGGTTCTTTCCCGTCACGTTTGCCATTGCCGTTCAGGTCATGGAATACGACACCCTTCGCGGGTTTTGTTTCCGCGCTCCAGCCAGATGAAACTGACAGTGCGATTGCAGCAGCCAGAAGAAGTCTCAGATTCATGGCGCGCATCGTGTGGCACATGGCGGATCCTCGCCAGCGGTTTTTCATGAACATTCGGCAAACCCGTGGCTACTGCCGCCGCCACTCGGCGGTGATCTGTGGGACCAGGTCGGTGGCGTCTCCACGCATGAATCTGAAACCGCGTGGAAGTGTTTCGACTTCATGGGCGATGAGAACTTTTTCCGCATCGCGATGGGCGTCGTTCAAAAGGCCGGCGGCGGGATAGACCGCCAGTGATGTGCCGATCACCAGAACGCGGCCGGCGGTGGAAAGGTGTTCGCTGGCGAGTTCACCGTGCATCATGGCTTCCCCGAAGAGCACGATATTGGGGCGCAGTTGTCGGCCGTGCTCGTCGACGTCGCCAATTTTCAGCGGTTCCAATCCGCGGTGATGGACCGGTTCCGTCGTCCCCATTGCTCGCACCTCGGTCATGCAACCGTGCAGGTGGATGACATTGCTGGAACCTGCACGTTCGTGGAGGTCATCCACGTTCTGGGTGATGACGATGACTTCGAAATCGTTCTCCAATTCCGTCACGGCAAGGTGGGCCGCATTGGGTTCAGCGTTGCGCACACCGGCAAACCGCTCACTGTAGAACTCCATGACCAATTCAGGATCGCGTTCCAAAGCGTCGATGGAAGCGGCCAACATCGGATCAATGCCACGCCACAGTCCGTCCTTGCCGCGAAAGGTCGGGATGCCGCTTTCGGCGCTGATGCCGGCGCCGGTGAAGACGACAATCTTGTCGGGATTCAACCGTCCCATCGTTATTCACAGCAACCACCGCTCGCGTCGCCGGGCTTCATGTCGACCGACCAGTAGATCGCGTTGCGCAACATGGTCCGAAAGCCGGTGATGCCGAAATCGTAAGGGTGTCCCAACGAGGTATAGAAGACCTTGCCGCCACCCGGACTGGTATGCGTCCACGCGACCGGTTCGCGACCGCTGACACCCCGGGAATTGCCGGTCATCAGCACCTTGGCCGACTCGGCGAGCGGGAGGACTTGGTAGAGCGAACCGAAGGTCTGAAACTGGCGACTGGTGACATCGTTCAGGATGGGATGTCCGGCGCCGCTCTTTTCCGTGCGGGCAAAGGTCGTGAGTTTGGAACTGTGATGGCCGTGGTAGTTGCCGCCGAAGACCTGCGGATCGAAATCACGCCATTCATCCAGTCCTTTGGGTGGGCCGGATCTGCTCTGATGAAACGCGTGGCTCGCGGTGCGGATGCCGATCACGGGTTTGCCCTTCGCGATGTGTTGCCGGAACAGATCCAGTTGGTTCTTCGGCAGATTGCGGCGGCGCACGGAAACCAGAATCACATCGGCATCTTGGATCACCTCGACGCCTGGCAACGTGTTGCGTTCATTCGCGTCGGCGAACACGAGACTGATCTTGAAATCCTTGCCCAACTCCTTGAGGGCGAACTTGGGCAGGGTGTCGGCCGTCTTGTATTCGCGCTCCGCCATGATGATCGCGAGGTGCTTGCGTTTGTCGCCGGGGAAACGATAGGTGATGCCATCGCCGAGAATGTCACCGCTGGTGATCGTCGGGCACCAATGACGCTCGATGTGTTCGAAGATCAGATCGTTGCCGGTGAAATGGTTCACGAACGGCTCTTCGGCGGGATTGTACATGGCGTCGGTCATGTCGCGCATGAGCGCCACGTTCTTGCCGATCCGGACCATTTGGCGAATACCGAACGGGCGGCCAAGCACACACATGTTCACGTGGACGCCGAGGATAATGACGTTCTTGATGCCGCGTTGTTGCATCAGGTAGTAGGCCTCGGCCGAGTCGGTGATCGCGTCGCCCGGCTTGATCTCCAAGGTTGCGATCTGGCGGTCGAAGAAACGGACGGCGTCGCGGAGCTTGCCTGGGTCATCGCAGGGTTGATCGACCTTCACCGGCATCGGCGCCTCGGCCTTGGGGTCGAGGTAACACCAGCTCTGCAATTCGATCTTGGCCTTCACCTCGGGGGCCTGCTGCGCGAGCTTTCGCTGCGGGGTGTCGGCGTAGTGCTTCATGCAGCCGCTCGGGCAGTGAATGATCAAGGCTCCCTGCTTGCGCGCCGCCTTCAGTACCTCGTTCATGCGCGGAGCCATTTCGCCCACGCGCCGGGCTGCATTGCGACAGTAGTGATCGTTCCACATGTCACACACCACGATGGCGGTTTCCTTCGCCTTCCATTTGCCGGACTTGGTGAGCGAGTGGAATTTTCCGCTGCCCTCCGCGGTTTCCTGCTGCGACCGGAAATTTAATTGAAAGGTCTCAGCTGCGGCGTTCCCGACCAGTGTCAACGTGAGCGCGACAAGAATGAATCGAACGGGGTTCATGCTCGCGAGACTCAGTCGGCGTCGGAGGACTGTCAAACCGCTTTTGTGAGGCGGCAATTGTCGTGGTATGGGGAGTTGTAGAAAAGCTGCGAATCCCGATCAGAGAATATCCACCTTCTGCTGGTAAGGATTCCACAATGCTTCGGCGTAAGTGGCACCACAGGTGGCCCCGCGATAGCGTGCAATGGCTTCCTTGGTGGAGGTGGGGCCGAGACGAATTCCCTTCTCATAGGGCACTTTGCGCAACCAGGCCATCAACCGGCCAAGCCATTCGATTGACTCCACCCATTCGTCGGTGGTGTCCACGAAGGTGTTGGGTTCAAAGCCGACGGTGTGGCGGGGGCCGTTGTCGTAGTAGTAGATCTTCCGCGGTGGCCGGTATTTCTTGTCACCCAAGATTCGCCCCGCGTGACGCAGCGCGATGGTGCTGAGTTCGCTGGCCACGTTGTGGTCGTTGTGATTGTCCTTTTCCCACAAGGCGAGCGCGACGTCCGGCTTGATCTTGGCAACCGCTTCGGCAACGAGTTTCTGGTTTTCCAGACGCGCGTCGAAACGATGTGAGGCGAAGTTCAGGAATTGTGCCTCCACACCGCGATCGGCGGAGAGCTGTTTGGTGACCCGTTTGAGTTCTTCCTCCCTTCCTTCAACCGGGGGCCAGTTGGTGTAGTCACCGATCATGTGAAGTGTCACCACCCGGTAGTTCTTCCGCACGCCCTGCAGCAGGATGCCGGGGACGCCGAAGATGCAGTCATCGTAGTGTGCGCCAATTGCGAGGAGGGTCTTCATGAGTGGCGAGACTCCGCCGGGCCATCGGGTGTGTCAAACCGGATCTGGAGGGCATTGATCCGTCGTTGCCGAGCGCAACCACACGGAACCGACGGAGTGGTTCCCCACATCTGTCGGTCGGTCGTCACAAGGAGAACGAACGTTTCATCCTGACGCCGAAGAGGGCGACTCGCGCGGCGCCATGAAGGGCGGTGAGATCGTTTACAATGACTTTCACCGGTACACCTTCCAGCAGGGGACGCATGCGGCCCTTGGTGAGAAAGGCCTGCATGAAGCGCGGCTTCCTGAGTTCTTCTAGCATCTTCGGCGCGATGCCGCCACCGATGAAAACGCCACCGGTCGCCAACATTTTTAGTGCAATGTTGCCGGCTTCCGCTCCGTAAATTGAAACGAAACGATCCAATGCCGTCTGGCAGATTTCGACGCCCTTTTCCTGGGCCGCCCGGGAGATCTCGGCTCCGGGGTTTCCGTTGGCAATGGCTTCGCGCAGCCATTCCGGTTCCTGGCCGCATCCGTATTCGATGAGGAAACGATAGATGTTGTGCAGACCCGGTCCGGACAGGAACCGTTCGTAGCTGACATGATCGTGCTGGCGCAGCATCCAACTGAGCATGGCTGCCTCCAGATCATTGCGCGGCGCGAAATCCACGTGGCCACCCTCGGAGGCAAACGGTTGCCAGTTCCCGCCGTCCCAGTGCAATCCCGCCTCCCCCAAACCGGTGCCGGCGGAAATCAAAGCCGCGTTGCCGGTGGCACTGGTGCTGCCTTCGTGCAGCACCACCAGGTCCTTGTCGCTCAGGGTCGAAACACCATGCGCGTTGGCCTCCAGATCATTGATCAATTCGATCTCGACCTTGCCGATGGCCGCCTTCAATTCTGCAACCGTGACTTTCCATGGCGGGTTCGGCGTGGAGACCGCGCCGTCGATCACCGGTCCCGGCAGACCGAAACACGCCGTGTGAATGGCGCCCATCTCAGGTGGGGAGAATTCCTGAGGATGTCGGCGAGACTCGGAAAGTCGGGACTGGGATAGGTCTCTATCGCCACCGGGCGGGGTTTGTTCCCGTCGGCTTCGAAAAGTCCCAATCGCGTGTTGGTGCCGCCAATGTCTCCGGCCAGAATCATATCACGCGCCACGGAATACCTTGTCGAGCAGCTTGAAGTTTTCGCGGTAGGCGGGAACGAGTTCCGACTTCTTGGGGCGGGCGCCTTCAATAATGAGCCAGCCCCTGTAGCCGGCCTTCTTCAGCTGTTTCTTGAATCGCACGAAGTCAATCTTGCCCTTGCCGAGCAGGGCGCCGTTCTCCTTGCAGTGCACCTCGCAGATGCGATCGCCGCCGATCTGCACGACCTCATTGTAAATGTCGTATCCCATGCGGTCGGAGTTGGCCGAATCGTAGTAAACCTGGATCGCGTTGGAACCGACGCCGTCAATGACCTTGAGATGATCGTCAGCGGAGAGGAGCGATTCGATGCCGAACACCACGCCGTTGTCCTCGGCCTTTTTCGCAACCGTCTTCAGCTTGCGGATCACCGCATTCATCAGGTCAGGTTTGCCGTTGATGTCGCCTTTGCCGAAGAAAGCCAACAGACAGATGGTCGGCGACTTGCCGGGCCGTTCCTTGTACATGGCCGCCATCGTGTCGATCGCATCATCCACCCAGTCGATCGCATCGGGATGGGTGGAGAGCGGCATCTTGTTCAGAACGCCCATGCCGAGCGACGCGATGCGAATGCCCGTCTCATCCGAGCGCCGGTAATACTGTTCACGAACCTTGCGATCCCGCAGATCAAATTCCGTCCCGGGTGTGCTGAAGCTGACCTGCAGGCCCTCGAGACCGATTTGTTTTCCAATATCGAACGCCTTGATGTCCTGCTTCGTGCCAATCGACCAATCGCAGGCGCCAATCGGATAATCCTGCGTTGGACCCGCGCAGGCGGGTCGCGCCATCAGGCCGGCAGTCGCGCCGGCTAATACCTTGACAAAAGGACGTCGAGCAATCATTTCGCGGATCATTGCGCGTGGAACCGTTCGGAGCAACGCCCTTATACGAAGGGCCGTTTGCGGCGAAAGGATTCCACGCCAAAAGAGATTTCGCCGGAAGGGTTTTCGTTCCACACTCCTCCCCGATCCATGAAAACAGTTTCCCGATTCTTCACGGTCCTGCCTTGTCTGAGCATCGCCCTGTCCGCCGCCGTGCCGGACTATAAATGGCGCGAGGTTGAGATCGACAAGATCTCCATCGGCTATGGTCTGCAGATCACCGACGTCAACGGCGATGGCAAGACCGACATCGTGCTCGCCGACAAATCCACGGTCCAGTGGTATGAGAATCCGGGTTGGAAGAAGCATGTCATCGCGACAGATCTCACTGTGCGGGACAATGTCTGTGTGACTGCCCGTGATCTTGACGGCGACGGCAAGTGCGAGATCGCCGTGGGTGGACAGTGGAACTTTCGCGAGACCCAGAAGGATGGTGCGGTGCATTACCTGATTCCGCCCAAGGATCGCCGACAGCCTTGGACACCGGTAAAACTCTACAACGAACCCAACACCCATCGCATGCACTGGATAGCCGCTCCCAACGGGGACTATTCGCTCATCGTGAAACCGCTACGTGGACGTGGCTCGGTCGAAGGCGTCGGCCCGGGTTTTCGGCTGCTCGAATACATCATGCCTGACGATCCAAAGGATGAGTGGCAGACGGTTGAAATTGCGAACTACCTGCACCTGTCACACAACTTCCATCCGGTGAATTGGGATGACGACCCGGAAGAGGAACTGCTCGTCGCCGCCAAAGAAGGGGCATGGCACTTCGACCGCAAGAGCGGCAAATGGTATGGCCGTCAACTGACGCGGGAATGGTGCGGTGAGATTCGCGATGGAAGACTG
This sequence comes from Verrucomicrobiales bacterium, assembly GCA_038154405.1. Classification (GTDB taxonomy): domain Bacteria; phylum Verrucomicrobiota; class Verrucomicrobiia; order Limisphaerales; family JAYPXF01. The sequence continues at coordinate 11,235 of JAYPXF010000221.1, forward strand.
CCTGACGGTCGACGTTTCTTTGCCACGGTGGAACCCATGCACGGCGTCCGCTCCGCGATCTATGCCCAACCGTCCAACCACAGCGATGGATGGCAGCGGCTCACGGTTCTGGACGACAGCCTGAAGGATGGGCACGCGGTCGCGGTGGCGGATTTTCTGGGTGTCGGATCGGACCAGGTCGTTGTTGGCTGGCGGGCCATGCATCCACGCGGGGTTCCCGGTATCAAACTCTTCACCCCTCTGAATCGCGACGGTACGAAGTGGCGTGAAACCCTGCTGTCCAACGGTCCGATCGCCGTTGAGGACATCAAGGTCGGCGATCTGAACGGTGACGGGCATCCCGACATCATTGCTGCCGCCCGCCAGACCAAGAACCTGCGCATCCTGTTCACGATTCCACCCCGATGATCGAATGCTCCGGATCTGGCTGTTGCTCGGCATGGTGATTGGTGTTTCGGTATCTTCCGCGGCGCCAGCGTCATAGTATCGATTTCGCCAACAGAGCATTCCGGCCGCAGCTGCAGACGAACCGCTCCGGTCAGAGTTCTCGGCAGAGGCACTAAG
>JAYPXF010000222.1:0-11740 GCA_038154405.1 Verrucomicrobiales bacterium
GGTATCCGCCGTGACCTTGACCTCGCCGCTCTGCAGGCGGCGGTCGGGCATGGCTTTCGTAATGATCTCGGCGACTTTGTCGGGATCGGATTTTTCCAGGCGGTAGATCTGGGTAACGAACACCTGATGGCTTTCGGTCGCGACCCCTCCGTTGCCGTGAACGGGACGATCAAACTTGTTGATCAGGTTTTCGATTTCATCCGCCTGTTGGGCAACGGCGGCGGCGACGATGAGTCGATTCTCACCGGCGTCGACAATGAGCCGTGCCTTCATCGGGTCGGTGTTGCCGGCCGCCGCAATCCCGGACATGGATTGCCGGAGCATGTCGGCGAGATCGGAGGGAGTCAGTTTGACCGGGTTGTAGATCCGCACATCGGAGCCGCCATTCTTGGTTTCAAACTTTTGAATGAGTTCCTCGGCCATCTGGATGCGTTCGCGCGGGCCGAACAGGACCATCGTGCGCGAGGCATCATCGTAGACGCTGGTCACGTAATCGGCGGGATCGGGTTTGACCTCCTGAACCTTCTTGGTCGCAGGGTTGTAGATGGTGCGAATGGGAGCGGTGGCAACGCCGAAGGTGCGGTTGATGAGATCCTGCAGAACCTGACCGGAGGCGTGGAGGATTTGGATGGTACGCATTTGGCGATCAACCACCGCTTCGGTGTCGACGGTTTTGATCAGGGATTCAATCCGCCGGATGTTGTTGAGGCGATCGGTGAGGATGAGGCCGCGTCCACGGGAAAGTGGCGCGACAGAACCGGCCTTGGAGAGCATGTTGGTGATGGAGCGGGAGATGTCCTGGGCGTCGAGGTTCTTGAGAGCGAGGACGACGGTGACGATCTCCTCCGGACGGACGTCCTTGGTTTCCCCCGTGCCTTGGAGGATCTTGAGCTTCACACTGGAAAGATCGCGGAGCGGGATGAGGCGAAGGTAGTGATCGTCTTCGGTGAGGACGAAACCCTTCATGGCAAGGATCACGTTGAAGACGTCGATGGCTTCGCCGAAATTGTAGGGCTTGGGATCGTTGTAGGTGAGCGTGCCTTCGGGTTTGGTGTCGGCAACCAGGGGTTTGTCAGCCATTTGCGAAAAGCGCTCGAGTACCTCGGAATACGGCATGCCGTCGAATTGGAAACGGATGTTCTTGTTCCCGGTGTTCTGTGCGGAGGCGATTGGCGACGATGCGAGAAACGCGAGGGCCAGAAGTAAGAACCAGGTTGGGTGGCGGAGTGTGTTGTTCATTGGAAAAGTCATGATTGGGGCACATGAGTCAGTCTGCTCACGTCGGCTGCAACGGAGGTTGGTAGGCTCGGTGTTATTAGAGTTTCGCAAGTTCGGTTGGTAGCTGTTCGGTTTTCAGTTGGTGCTTTTGCGCAAGGGTCTGGCCGCGCTCGATGGCCCAGTAGGCTTCACCGATCTTCAGGATGACGCGGCTGTGGCTTCTCAAACCCGGGTTGTCAGGCATGGGCATGGGGCGGTAATCGACCAAAATGATCTTGCCGCCGGCGAGCTCGTCTCCGGGAGCGTAGCGGAGGGTCTTGTTCTGATTGAGATCGCGCACATGGATTTCAGATTGGCCGGCCCACTGGGAGAGGGAGACGACCTTGAAGGTTTCGGGACCCGGTGGTGGTGGTGACGCGGGCGTTACCGGCTTCGATTTGCTCGGGGCGGGTGTGGGGGGAGGAGCCGGGGGACGTTTTATGTAAGGGCGCAGAATGTCGCGGGCGATCGTCGGGTCGTAGAGTTTGCGCCTGGCGCCGGCGAGGGAGAGGTTGGTGCTGAGATTGATCGGGTCGACTATGGGTGCGGGTTCGACAACGAGGGTCATGTAGCGAAAGGAGACGCGGACGGCGCCGAACCTGTCGGCCTTCGTAAGCGTGAGACTTTCGAGGCGATGGGCGGAGGGGGCGTTCTGCAGGAGGAAGAGGAGATCGAAGACGTCCGCCTGCGGCCCATCACCGCGGACGCTCCAGCCGATTTCGCGTGCGCCCCGATAGCGGATGGGACCGACCGGGAGACGGCTGAATTCGGTTTCGCTCAATCCGGCTTGCAGGATGGTCTTGGTGAGAATTTCGCCGGACTTGGCGCTGGCCTCGTCGAGGTCGTGGGAGAAGGTGCGGGTGGTGACGCCTTTGACGTAGTCTTCGTTGTTGAAGTATTCGCGCTGTTGTTTGCGAAGGTCCTCGAGTTTCTGTCGTGCACCGCGGACCTTGCGGTCGGCGTCCTTGATCGGTTGGACGAACATGGAACGTGCACCGAACGCGACAATGAAGAGCCCGACCAATCCGCCGACGATCATGAGCAAGGTCTTCTCGCGTTGATTCATCCGGCACCTCCGGTGAGTGACACGTCATCGGCGGGACGCGTGGGCGGGGGATTGGTCTGGAGATTGGGGAGGGACTTGGACGTCAGGCGGAGTTCGACGGCGGAACGGAAATTGTAGCCGTAGCGATCGCTGGCGGGATTGATCGCGATCGGCTTGACGTCGTAACCGGCAGCGCGGAGTTGCTTGTCGAGACGCGAGATGATCTCGCCGCTCTTGGCCTGGACACCGAGGCGAATCGTACCGCCACGACCGACGGTGAACGAAGTGACATAGACCTCCTCGGCAGCCGGCAGTGCCGCGCTGACGTGTGCGTAATCATCGAGCCAGTCACGACTGCCGTTTTCCCATTTGCGAAGGGTCGAGGCCTGCAGCTTCATCTGTTTGAAGATCTTGGTGTGCTTCTGAATCTTGGCCGCTTCGGCGGTAAGCTCGTCGTAGATCTTCATCCGCTTGTTCACGAGATTGGAGCGGATGCCGAAGAGGAGGGCGATCACGAGGATGACGCCGGCGATGCCGCCGAAGAGCTTGATTTTGCCGAGATCCTTGGGCGGTCGGGGCTTCTTCGGGTTGAGGAAGTCAAAACGCAATCCCTCGTCACAGGCGGCACCCTCGGCCAGGCCGATGGCGGACATCGCACCGCGGGCGGTCGTCGCGGATTCATCGGGAATATCAAGACGCTTGGGATCGAAGAGAATGGTTTCGACGCCGAACTCCTTGGCGAGCCGGTCGACGACCTTCTGTTCGCAGTCGGTTTCGCCGGCCACGACGATCTTGCGGATCGGTTCACCATGCTCCATCCCGGTGAAGCCGTGGAGGCTGCGCACGACTTCGATGGCGACCGTTCCGGCGTATTCCTCCGGACATTGCGTGGAACCGGGGGGCGTGTCGCCGAGCAGGTTCACCGCAATGTCGCGACTGAACAGAAGCGCGTCGTGTCCGACAATATCGACGCCGACCTCGGTGGGTCGCAGGGAAATGATGGCGACGTTGTGAGCACGCTCGGTGAGCCGGGCGATTTCCGCGCAACGTGCGATCGAGTAGGGCAGCCAGCCGAGGCCGATGAGTTTGAAACCGGCTGATTCGGCTACCTGCTGATGATAATCGATGCTCTCGCGGCGGGCGGTGGCCACGAGAACTTCGAGTCTCTTGACGGGCTCGGTTTCCTCAGTGGCTGCGGGTGCCGGTTCTTCAATTTCGTGCAGCACCTTGAAATCGATGACGGCCTCGGTCATTGGGAACGGCAACTCGCGTCCGATCTGGAAGTGCAGCATCTGGGCGAGTTCGTTGAGATCCGGCAATGCCGGCAAAACGAGGTTGCGCAGGATGACCTGGGCGCGGGGAATACCCATGACCACCGCGCCGGGCTTGATCTTGAGTTCCTTGAGCGTCTGGCGGATGGCGGCGCCGAGGGATTCGGCGTTGGGTTTTTCACCATCCAACGGAATGTCCAGCCGACCGCGGACAACCCGTTTGACGGCGGCATCGTTGCCCTTGGCGACGGCTTCGACGACGCGGAGATTGTCCGCTTCGACGACCAGCGCGGTAACTGAGGAGACACGTCCGCTGCGGCGTTCTCGGAGCGCCGCCAAACTGCGATTCAGTTTCGCGTTACGTTTTAGCGCCTCATCGGTCATGAGGTCATCTGGCAGTACGATTGAGCATAGTTTTTTGCAGGCGTTTGGGGAAGCTTTAACACGGTCGGGAATTGGCAGATCAGAACCCGTCGAAACAGACTCCGGCGTCTCGGGTGATGAACACTTTCTTCCCCCTCACCTCGGTCCTCTCCCTCGGGGAGAGGAGGAGTATCGAGAACGCTGGATTTGGAATTGTTGGCAGCGATTTCAGCCAGCTGTGGGCTGTACAGCTCCCTCTCCCCAAGGGAGAGGGTTGGGGTGAGGGGGAAGGGAGATTGCGAATTGATTTTGAGTTGGGAGAGTTCGCGCGATTCCAGAACGGCGGATGATTCTTCTGTCCCGGAATCGGGGAGATCGATCTCGAAGGGGAGGCCGAACCGGCTGATGTCGCGGAGGTAGATGATGCGAGGACGATCGCCCGCGAGATCGACGATGGCTTCGATGATCCGATATTGCCCCTGATTGCTGAAGCCGGCGGCGCGGAAGCTGAATTGATGGCCGCGGGCGGTGAGATGGTGGCCGATCTTGCGGAATTCGTCGGCGTCGACGATCTTCTCAGTGAACAACCAGGCGATGTTGCCTCGCTCATCCGGCGGGATGGCTTCGCGAGCGCCGATGATCTCGTTGGCAAGGGCGTCGTCGATGCCGGGAACGGTTGCGAGCACCTGGGCGGACGCGCTGTTGATGTTGATCAAGCCGTGGAGGTGATGGGCATTGGTGTGCGTGAGCCGGTCTAGCGCGGCGGGCAGGCTTTCTTCGTCCACGCCGGAGGGGTATTCACGGTCCAGTCCTTCCTCGTCTTTCATCGTCCAAGTGGCATCGACGAGGTCGCAGATGTTGGTGATGGTGAGCTGGTTGCGCCGGGTGGCGGCGATGAACTTCACGGTTTCCTCCGGCAGGATCTCGTCGCTGAGACTGCCGTCCGGATCATTGACGTCGACTCGTTCAAGGCCCGCGCTGTCGAGGTTCAGTTCGTATGAGGCGACGGTGAAAAGTTGACGGAATCCGCGGGCAAGTTCGCCGTTTGAATTGTCCGGCGGGAAGCTGGCGTCGCCGTCATCTTCGTTGGCGTCGAGGCGGAAGTTCTGGTTGGCGTCTTCGCCATAGAACAGCGCGGGGGTGAAACCGCGAACCATCAGCAGCTCATCCAAGGTCTTCAGCGGGGCATTGTGGATGGTATAGGGTTTTTCGAGGGTGTCGTAGTAGGGCTGCTCCGCGCCTTCCGATTGGGCTTCGTTGTCTTCGTCCACGAAATCGATCAGGGCCTGAGCCATGGACTCGTCCAGCAACGGAATGGCGGTAAGGGTTTCTTCATTGGCGTGATTGACGTTCAACGAACTGGTTCTTGAACAGCGACGGGTTGTCGCGCCAATCCTGCGGCGAGGATGCCTTCTCCAGCACGGTGATCGCATGACGAACGCCGCTCATGGCAGCCGCCCAGGCCTGTTCTCCGCCCATGCCGGCCGCGGCGGCCTTTTCTTCTGCTCGCATGCGGAAGAGGAGGCTGAGCGAGACCATGGATATCAACATCACGACGATAAGGATCGAGATCAGGACGAAGCCCTCCCGGTTGTGCGGGTGAGGTTTCGTTTGCAAGTCCACCGAGGGGAATGACGAAGTATCCAAGTACCCAATGACGAAGGAATGACCAACCCCGGAATCTGAAGGGGCCAGCGGCTTCCGTTCGAGCCTCGGGCTTCGGGCTTCTTTGGATGTTTGGGTATTGGGGTGATTCGTCATTTTCACAACGCCTCCTCCAACAGTTCGTCCAATTCGTTGGTGGACGTGTTGCTGGCAAATCCCTCTGCCGCAGCGGCCGCGGGGACATGGATGACCCGGCGAAAGATTTCAAATGGGTAGTCGGCGAATTCGATATCGTCGGGGAGTTTCTCGTTGCCGAGGGTCACTTCCACGGCGGCGGGTGGCGTGTTGGAGCTCCAAACGTCGAGCCAGTCCTGACCAAAGCGGTAGCGGAAGCGGACGTAACGGATTTCGTGGGAAAGCACGGGGGGGAGTTTGCCCTGTTCCTCATCGATGAGTTCGAGATTCGAGATGGCTTCCTCGGATTCACGCGCGGTGACGAACGGCTGTTCGTCACGAAACATCGCGACGCCGTTGGTCGCGGGTCCACGATAGCTGACCTTCAACAGATCGGTGTTGGCCTGGCGGGCACGACCAAGTTCGCCGCCCGTCCATTCGTCGGTTCGTGGGAGGGTGGTGCGGACGAATTCGAGGGAGTTGGAATCGCCGGTCAAGGGCGTGCCGGCGGTGAGATTCCACTGGATCGTCTGCAGTTCCGTGGTGAGGCGTTGCATGACGAGTCGGCTGGCGGATATGCGGGACACCTCACGGGTGGCCTTGTCCCGCACTTCGGCGGTGCTGCGATAGAAGGAGAGGACGACAAAGAACAACCCGACGCAGATGATGACGGCCAACAACACTTCGAGGAGGGTGAAGGCGTGAGTTGAACGCCGTCCCTCGCCTTCGCTTCGGGTTTCCCGGTCAGAAGTCATCGGCGATTTCGGAAGAACTGTCAGTGGTAGTTGCCGGCGAGGTCGGAAGGATTTCGCCGAAGCGAAATTCATATGGTTGCGTGGTGTTCCGGATGATGACTTCGACGGTCTGGAAGGCATCGGCTGATTCAGGATCGTCGACGGTGGCAGCCACAACCTGGTAGGTCCAGTTCGTGAAGGGCTCGGCGAACGGTCCGGGTTCGGCCACCGAGGCCGGCAGGCTGCCGAGCTTGATTTCGGAAATGACGGTGGTGGCGAGATTGCCGGCGTGGGTGGAAAGACGCAGGCGCTCCACCGCATTCACTGATGAATTGATTCCGGTGGTGACGATCGCCGCGGTGACAGTGAACAAAGCGAGACCGAGAATGACTTCCAGAAGAACGGCGCCCCCGCGTTCGTGACCGTCTCGTCGGGTTTTCATGGCAGCGTCGCCTCCAATGATTCAGTGAACTCGTTGGTATTGAGTTCACGTTTCTTCAATTCGCCGGTGATGCCCGTGATTTCGAAAAGGAAGCGGCGATCATCTTCACCGTCACGAGAGGTCACGATCAATCGCCCGGCATCAGCAGAACCGTCGGGGTGCAGGACAAAACGCTTCAACACGGAGTCGTCCACCGACTCCAACTCGGAGTTCGGGCGAGGTGGTTCCGGCAACTGGCATTTGACGAGATCGTTCACCGCTTCGACCATCGGTATCGTTTCGCGCAGGTCGGCCAGTTCGCCGGGTTTGTTGGCGGGATCAGATTCCCACAGAACGCGAATGCCGGTGTCGTTCAGCAAGTCGTTGGTTCCCTGCACGAGTTGAAACTGCATCGGCCGTCCGGTCGTCGCGGCGTGGGCCTTGGCATAGCGGACCACGGTGATCAGTCGATTGACTCCCTCGTCGAGGTGGGTTCGTTTCTGGAGATTTGTGAAACTGAAAACGATCGCGCCGCTCAGAAGCATGAGCAACACGATCGCCAGGACGAGTTCGAGGAGCGTGAATCCTTTCAGTTCCGCTTCACGAACGTCGAGTTGCATCAGAATCAGTTGGTCGCGTCACCCGCTGGTGCCGGGTCCATGCCATCGCCACCGGCATCTTCGGTCGAAGTGGCGATCTTGATGTCGTCCTCCGTGTCCGCCTGGCCGTCAGGGCCGACCGAGTAGAGCTTGTAGGGAAGGGCGGACTTGTTTTCTTCCAGGGATAGATCGACTGGTTCGTACTTCAGCGCATTGCCCCATGGATCCTCGAGGATCGTGCCTGGTTTCAGATAGGGACCCTGCCACTTGGCGGCCATCCGCTCATTCTCGAACGTGGGTTTGGTGCTCAAAGCCGCGATGCCGCCTTCTTCCTCCGTGGGATAATGGCCCATGTTCAGACGGTAGGTATCGAGCGCGCTGGAAACCTGATTCAGGAGCAACCGGGTGGTGTTTTGCTCGGCGCCTTTCTGCTGGGGAAGGACAAATACGACGAGAGCTCCGGCCAGCAGGAGAATGATCACGATGACTAGGAGAATCTCGATGAGCGTGAAGCCGGAAGCGTTGCGAGACACAAGATGTTGGGTGCGAGGATGAGTAATTCTCATGATGTTGTGTTATTGAATCAGACTCCGACGGAGCTTGGCCAGCCTCTATTCAGGGTGGAATTGCGGAAAAATGCAGTTTTTCACTGCTGTCCCAACGCGCTGGCGAGGGTGAAAATGGGCAATAGCAACCCTAGGGCCATGAATCCGATGCCAGCTGCGACCAGGCATAGAATGACCGGTTCCACCAGCCGAACGGCCTGATCGATCTGGCGATTGGTGCGTCGTTCGACCGTGTCGGCGATCTGGAGCAGCACCTTGTCCAGATTGTTGGATTCCTCGGCGACGGTGATCATGGCGAGGATCTGCTCGGGAAACATTCCGCCGTGTCCCAAGGGTTCGGAGAGAGTCTTGCCCTCACGGACGCTGTCGGTGGCATTCTGAATCTGCGCCGCCAGCAACCACGAGCCCGTCGCGTCTTTGCCGATCTTCAAGGCCGGCAGGAGGGGCACGCCATTGGCAAGCATGGTTCCCAAGATTCGGCAGAACCGGGTAATCGCCACCATCTTCAAGGCCATGCCGACCACGGGCACTTTGAACTGGGCGCGCTCCAGCATCAGCCGGTTTGACTCGCTCCGGAGTGCGGAGACGATGGCAAAGGTCAATCCTCCCACGACCAGCGGAACGAGATACCACCATTCCCGCAGGATGTGACTGGCTCCAAACAGGATCTCAGTCGGGAGCGGTTTCTCCGCGCCGGCCAAGAGCGGTTCGAAGCGCGGCACGAAAAACATCAATGCGCCCGCCATCACCAGCGATCCGACTGCCGCGAGCAAAGCCGGATAGATCATCGAACCGATCACCGTGCTCTTCAATTCATCCAAGCGGTCGATGAAACCGGACAAACTCGAAAGGACATCCTGTAGAAAAGCCGCCCGTTCACCTGCCTGTATCATCGCGGTATGCAGGGGGGGGAACACCTCGGGATACTCGCGTAGGGATTCCGTCAATGTCTTGCCATCGGCGACCGATTTGCGCACTTCGCGTAGGACCTGTTCGAGCTGCTTGTTGACCGTGGATTTGATGAGTGAATCGAGTGCCCGCATCATCGGCACACCCGATCCGATCAGATCGGCCAATTGCCCATACATTGTCCCGATGTCCCGCGTCTTTACACGGAACTTCGCCTTCTCCCCCGGCGCGGCACTGCCCTTGGCACCCGCGACGTTGATCGGCATCAGGCTCATCTCCGCCAACTGCCGCAACACCGCCGCCTCGTTCTCCGCTTCCAGCGAACCGTTCACGCGCTTTCCGGCATCGGTTACGGCGGTGTAGTTGAACTGCGGCATGGATCAGCGAATCTGACGTGACTTCGACAGGACAACATTCAACCGTACACGTTGAATTACCAAGCAAGAAAGCCGTCAGAAATGTTCCCCAATGATTCCCTCACGAACCATCCTGCCCCTGGTTGTCCTGGCTGTCCTCTTGACCGGATGCCAATCAGGCAGGCAACCCGCACGCATCATTGGCGGCGCTGACATAGACAGCCTCAACGTCCTCACCTTTCCCGTCGCGGTGAACCTCGATGAGCAACCCGGCTCCGACGGGTTCGCCATCAAGCTCTACGCCGGCAATATTCGTCACGCCAAGACCCGCCCCATCCAGACGGGGAACCTGGATGTCCTGCTGTACGATGGCGTGCCGCTCAGCAATGACGCCCAGCCGCTCAAGACCTGGACCTTCACCGCCGACCAGTTGGGGACCTATCAGATCAACGCCACCATCGGCGTCGGCTATCAACTCGCCCTGCGCTGGGACAATGAGCGTCCGACCCAACCGCGCTTTTCCGTCGTCACCCGTCTGCGCCGCGAGGGCAAACCCGACGTGCTCTCCAGTCCGATCGATATCGAAATGGCCAGGTAGCCCACTCCTTTTGCATCGCCGATCCGACACCCGCAGCGCAGACTATGTTGTCATCCGAACCAAATGATGCCTGTCCCAAAAACCGAGGAGCGACGCCTCACCTCTAGCCGTGGGTTTCAACCCACGGTTGCCCGAGTGATAAAACATGCGTCGCGAAGCGACCGCTCAACAGGTCTGACTGAGTCGGAGAACGGTCACTACGTGACGACATCCTTTGAAACACCGTTTCCGTGGGTTGAAACCCACGAAAGTATTTGCCCGGTCGCTACGCGACCAATTCTTAGCCAGCCATGACCCTTTCCCAACTCCTCCTAGACCGCAAGCTGTTGACCCCCGATCAGGTGGCAGAGGCCACCGAGGCTCAGCAACCGGAGGGTCGCCGCTTCGATCAGATTGTCTTGGAAAAGGGCTACGTCACCGAACGCCAGCTCCTCACCGTGATGGCGGAGCAACTCCATCTGCCGTTGATGGAACTCGAAGGCGTTGAGGTCGCCCCGGAAGCGCTCAAGGCGCTTCCTTCCAAGATCGTCTATCGCCAGCGAATCATGCCGATCGAACTGAACGGCGAAGACCTCAAAGTGGCCACGTGCGACCCCTTTGATCTCTACGCATTGGATGACGTGCGCATGATGACCGGCCTGAACATCCACCCCGTTCTCGCCCGGCGTGAGGAGGTGGAGAAACTGATCAAGGACCATTTCGGCCTCGGTGGTGACACCTTGGACGAACTCGCTGCTGACGACGTCGAGATCGAAGGTGCTGATGCCGCCACGGATGACCTGCTAGAGATGGCGCAGGAAGCCAGCGTCATCAAACTGGTCAACGAGATCATCCTCGAAGCGGTCAATGAACGTGCCAGCGACATTCACATCGAGCCATACGAAACCAGCACGGCCATCCGTTACCGCATTGACGGAGTGCTGCGCGAAGCTCCCATTCCTCCGCAGATGCACCGCTTCCAGGCGGCAATCATCAGCCGCATCAAGATCCTCGCGAGCCTCAACATCGCTGAACGCCGCATCCCGCAGGACGGCCGGATCAAGTTCAGCGTCGGTGCGCGTCAGATTGATGTCCGTGTCTCCGTCATTCCGATGCTTTTCGGCGAAGGCATCGTGATGCGCCTGCTCGACAAGGCGAACGTCATGTTCTCCCTGCTGGAGCTCGGCATGTCCGAGGATATCTACGGCACCTTTCACGACCTCATCGCGCGCCCCCATGGCATCATCCTCGTGACCGGTCCGACCGGCAGCGGTAAGACCACCACGTTGTACGCGTCACTGAATGAAATCGTCGACGGCGAGATCAAGGTGCTCACCGTTGAAGACCCGGTTGAATACCACCTCAACGGCGTGAACCAGATTCCGGTTGATCACAAGGTGGGCATGACCTTCGCCGCCGGTTTGCGGGCAATCCTGCGTCATGATCCCGATGCCGTGATGATCGGTGAGATCCGTGATGAGGAAACCGCCCGTGCCGCCATCCAGGCCTCGTTGACCGGTCATCTTGTCCTCTCAACCTTGCACACCAACGACGCCCCTTCAGCCGCCACTCGCCTGATCGACATGGGCATCGAACCGTATCTTGTCAGCAGCACCCTCGCCGGCGCGATGGCCCAGCGTCTTGTCCGCAAGATCTGCCCCGGCTGCAAGACCGATTACGAACCTGATCCCCGCAAGACCCCCAAGGACTTCGCACTCCGTCCCGATGAAAAGGTCTGGCGGGGTGAGGGCTGCGATGATTGTCGCAAGACCGGCTACCGCGGCCGCCAGGGCATTCACGAGCTCATGCCTCTGGACGACGAATTGGCCGACATGATCGTGGCCCAGGAGTCCGCCCTCAATC
>JAYPXF010000223.1:0-11711 GCA_038154405.1 Verrucomicrobiales bacterium
ACGTTCAACTCGGACATCGGCCGAGCCTTCTCGATGATCGTCCTGATGTCTGGTGTGGTCTTCCTGCTGGTCGTTCTGCCCTTCACCTTCATCGAGTTCTTCTATGCCCCGTGGATCAGGATGCAGGAAGAGGCGCGCGCCCCCCGGAAACTCAGGGGAGACATCCGCGGACATGTGATCATCACCCACCACGACCCGGTGATGTCGGCATTGATTCGCAAGCTGGATCAATATCATCACCGCTACGTTGTGATCGTTACGGAAGTCGATGACGCCCTGAAACTGCACGACGAAGGAGTGGACGTGCTCGTGGGCTCGCCAGACCTGCCCGAGGTGTACGAAGCGGCACGGGTCGACTCGGCGGCGATGGTGGTCAGCACCGGTTCCGACCAGATGAACACCACGGTCGCCTTCACGGTCCGCGAACTTTCAAAGACCATTCCGATCGTCACGACGGCCAGCGACGAGGATTCCGTTGATGTCCTGCAGTTTGCCGGGGCATCCCACGTGTTCCATCTCGGCCGACTCATGGGTCAATGGCTCGCGCGACGGACCATTGGAGGCGACGCGATGGCGCATGTCATCGGCAAGTTCGACCAACTGCAGATCGCGGAAGCCCGGGCCGCCGGAACTCCGTTGGTTGGCAAGACAATCTCCGAAACAGGCATTCGGGACATGGTGGGGGTCAACGCCGCCGGTGTGTGGGAACGCGGCCAGTTCAAGGCCGCCACTTCGCGCACGCGGGTCACCGACAAGATGGTGCTGGTACTCGCCGGCACGGAGGAGCAGATGAGCGCCTACGACCAGATGTTCTGCATCTACCACCGGGCGAGCGCCCCGGTGATCGTCATTGGCGGCGGCCGCGTGGGACGAGCAACCGGCCACGAACTCAAGGCGCGCGGCATCGATTTCCGGATCGTGGAAAAACTGGATGAACGCATCCGCGAAGAATTCCAGGAAAACTACGTGATGGGGAATGCCGCCGATATCAAAACGCTGGAAAAAGCCGGAATTCGCGACGCACCCGCCGTCATCATCACCTCGCATGATGACGAGATGAACGTCTACCTCACGATCTACTGTCGCAAACTACGACCGGACATTGAAATCATCAGCCGCTCCTCCGAGGAGCGCATGGTCGACACCCTCCATCGCGCCGGATCAGACTTCGTGATGTCGTACGCATCGATGGGCGCCAATATTTTCTTCAATCTCCTCCGCCGCGGGGACCTGCTTACGGTTGCCGAAGGTCTCGACGTGTTCCGGGTCAAGACACCCAACCAACTCGTCGGCAAACCGATCAAGGCCTCCAACATCCGCGAACAGACCGGATGCACGATCATTGCCATCGGCACCGAGGGAGACCTGCAACCCAACCCGGGGCCGGATTACGTCCTGGAGAAGGACCAGACCATGGTCCTCATCGGGACACCCGAAAACGAGAACCAGTTTCTCGAACGCTGGGTGACCGGATAAACCCCGAACTTCGCCCCCGCAACTGCCCCCAGCCCAATGTTCCAATGGCAGGTTTTCTTTGTAAGTGACACGTGCCTTTCATAGGCTACGATGCAATCGAACCGATCAACGTATTCTCACGCTTATGATACCAGCATTGATAATCCTCGGAGTCGTCGCTTTTGTCGCCCTGCTCGCCGGCCTTTGGGTCATGGGGGCCTACAACGGACTTGTCACCCTTCGCAACCGCTTCAAGAACGCCTTCGCCCAGATCGACGTCCAGCTCAAGCGACGCTATGACCTGATCCCCAACCTCGTCGAGACGGCCAAGGGCTACATGAAGCATGAGCGCGAGACCCTCGACGCAGTGATCTCCGCCCGCGCCGAAGCGCAGAAGTGCGAGGTCAACGTCAGTGCCGACCCCACCGATCCGGCGGCCATGGCAGCATTGTCCAAGGCCGAAGGCGCCCTCGGCGGCGTGCTGGGCCGACTGATGATGCTCACTGAGAATTACCCGGACCTGAAGGCCAACCAGAACATGATGCAGCTCACCGAAGAGCTGACCGCCACGGAGAACAAGGTTTCCTTCGCTCGGCAGGCCTATAACGACTCCGTCATGGTCTACAACACCAAGCGCGAGGTATTTCCTTCGAACATCGTCGCGGGCATGTTCAACTTCAAGGAAGCCGCCCTGTTCGAAATCACCGACCAAGCCGAACGCGAGGCACCGAAGGTGCAGTTCTGAATCAATCTCAATGAGCGATGGGTGGAATCAACCGCCCATCGCTCTTTTTGTTTTCCATGGTCGACTTCTTTGGTCATCAGGATCGGGCCCGGCGCAACACCGGCAAACTGGTTTTCTACTTTTTCGTTTCGGTCGGTCTCACGATCTGTCTCGTCTATCTGGTCCTCGCCTTTTTCCTAAATCGCGAGAGCGGTGACACCAAACCGGCGGAGTGGCTGTGGAATTCGCAACTCTTCATGTGGGCTTCCGCCGGCACGTTGGCGGTCGTTTTCCTCGGCAGTCTCATGAAGATCGCCGAGCTCTCCGCGGGGGGCAAAGCAGTTGCCGAAATGCTGGGCGGACGGTTATTGGACCACTCGACCAACGACCCGCAGGAACGCCAGCTGCTGAACATCATCGAGGAAATGGCGATTGCTTCCGGTGTCCCGGTGCCGGACACCTACCTGATGGACCATGAGTTGGGCATCAACGCCTTTGCCGCCGGCAACAGCATCAACGATGCTGTGATCGGGGTGACGCGCGGCTGCATGGAGCAATTGGACCGCTCGGAACTGCAAGGTGTCATGGCGCACGAATACAGCCATATCCTCAACGGCGACATGAAGATGAACCTCCGCCTGACCGGCTGGATTCACGGTCTGTTGTGCATCGCGATCATCGGTCGCATCTTGCTGCACTTCGGCGGCTCATCGCGTTCCTCGAGCCGCGACGGCAAAGGTGGCAATCCCCTGCCTTTGATCGGCCTTGCATTGCTGGTGATCGGCGGCATTGGGATGCTCTTCGGCAGACTGATCAAAGCGTCTGTATCGCGCCAACGGGAGTTTCTGGCTGACGCCTCCGCCGTTCAGTTCACACGCAATCCGGCGGGCATATCCGGTGCCCTGAAGAAGATCGGCGGACTGCATTCCAAACTCGAATCCCCCAAGGCGGAGGAAGCCAGTCACCTGTTCTTCGGCAACGGACTCGGAGCCAGCTTCATGTCCGCGTTCGCGACGCATCCGCCGCTGGAGGAACGGATCAAGCGCATTGATCCCAAGTTCAGCGGTGGGTTCTCCGAAACCCATTCGAGTGAAACAGCGGGCCAATCCGAATTGGTGTCAGGGCTGGCCGGCGGACCCGCGCCCGCACCGATCGATCCCCCCCCCCTGCCATCGACTCCGGTGGCGGCGAGCAACGTCATGCAGCAGATCGGCCAGCTCGACGCCGAACATATCAATTATGCCCATGATCTCCTCACCGGCCTGCCGCCCGTCATTCTTCAATCCGCCCACGAGACTTTTGGTGCGGTCGCGCTTTCCTATTCGCTCCTGCTCAGCCCCGACAAGTCGACACGCAACAAACAGCTGAGGGCGCTCGATTCCAACGAGAATCCGGCCATCGTCATGGAGGTGGGTCGTTTGTCCGACGTGACGGCCAAGCTGGACCCACGGACCCGCATTCCGTTGGTGGAGATGTCATTGCCCGCCCTGCGTCAGTTGTCGCACGGGCAATACGCCACGTTCGTGAAATGCATCAACGCCTTGAGCGAGGCCGATCGGCAGATCGACCTTTTCGAGTTCAGCCTGGAAAAGATTCTGCGTCGTCATCTGGATCCGACCTTCACCGGCGAAACCGGCGAGGTCATCCAGTTCCGCTCAATTGATCCGTTGACGAATGATTGCAACGTCTTGATCTCCGCCCTCGCCTATATCAGTCACAGTGAAACGGCCGAGGTTGAGAAAGCCTATGTGGCGGGCACGACAAATCTCCCGGGCGGCCGCCTGCAACAGCTGCCCATCGAGAATTGTGGCCTCGGCGATGTGGACCGCTCGATGGACCGATTGGCCAAGGCCGACCCACGGGTCAAGGAGAAGGTCGTTCAGGCCTGCTCCCAAACCGTGACCGCCGACGGCAAGATTGAAGCGGGCGAAGCGGAAATGTTGCGCGCCATCTGTGCCGCCCTCGACATCCCCTGCCCACCGCTGCTCTGAACGTTCGGCCATCTGCGCAAAACCACGCATGGACTTCCCGGGCGTAGATTTGCTAGCGTCCCCTCCAATGGCAGACAGCAAAGAGCCCAAACGCCCCCCGCTCCAACCCTTGCCGGAGGCCATGGAGGAACTGAAGGCTGCCAGCGTGCCGTTCTGGAAGATGGCCAATGAGCACCTGCAGATCGTGGAGACGATCTGGGAGGAAGGCGGCACGATTCTCGATGCCTTGGGTCACGTTTCCCCCGAATATGTCCGGCTTCAACTGCCCGGCTGCCTTCACCCCGCCGCGGAAACCTGTGACCGCTGCGGCGATCTCTGGAATCTCTTCGAGATGGAATTGCTGGAAGGGAAGTTCGTCTGCCCCGATTGCTGCGAACCGGAGAAGAAAGAGGACTAACGCCGCTTGCGACCGGGGACATTGGCCGGCTGATTGCCGGCCTTGGCCCGAAAATACTTCGCCAGCATCTTCGCTCCCACCGGTTTCCGTCCATACGCCCAACGCTGTTCGTGCAGATTGTAGGCAAACCGCTCCAGACGGTTCTTCCTATTCAAGGTGAAGACAATGCTCCATTCCCCCTTGCCGGTGCACACCAGCCATTCCCGAGGCTCGGACTTGATGTATTCCCACAACGGAAACGGATCCGGTGCGCGATCTTTCGATATCAGATAACGAAGAACATCCGTCGTCATCTGCTGCCAGGGCGTGCCGTCCGAAAACGTGACAAATTCCGGATCCAGATAGGCGAACACCATATGCTTGCAGAAACGGCCAGGAGAACCCGTAGGCAACCCCGCACGCCGTTGCTGCCAATCGGCGCAACCGCATTCCTGCGACAGGAGGCTCATGGGATGCTCCGGAACCGATTCATCCGGATACTTGATGATCGTGGCATGCTCGATCGCGGGAAGCTCCACTCCGATTTCCTCGGTTGCCAAGCCTTCCGGAATCCCATCGTCCTCCTCTTTCTCCTGCGCCCCAAACGTGCCCATGCATTGCAGTTCGATGCCCCGCAGGATGAAACCCATCGCCTTCAGTTCGGCGGCATCAACCTTGGCGTCATCAAACACCCGCTTGAGCACCTCGAACAACACGTTGCCGGGCCAGGAATTGCGCGCCTCTTTGTCCGTGTTCAGATGATCTCCCAGCTCGAGCACCTCGTCCTCGGTGATACGCCCGTCCTCCGTGATCGTCTGGATCAGTTCGAGCGTTGCGAGGTGTGGTTTCATTCCTGAACAGCTAACCGATTGAAGGAGAAAAAAGCAATCGTCCAGAACGATCATCCGAAGAATTCAATCCATTCTTGTACTGGATTTACGTCAAAGATCCGGGAACATCGCCGCCCGTGATTTCACGAGTGGCACACTCGGATGATCAACCGCTTGCAGGCTGATGTCACCGGACTCGATCCATTTTGAAACCGTTGACCTGATCCGCCAGATCACCTCCGACGGAAAACTTGAACATTCCGAGGTGTGGGACCTGGCCGAGCAGCCGCCCGTGGCCGATCATCCAGGATGTGTTTGAGGACAACGTCGTCAGCGCCGACGAAATGAAGATGCTGAGTCTCGAGATCGCCGCGGTCGAGGAGATGTGTGCCGATATCACCGATCGCGCGAATCAGGACAAACCCGAATTCGACCTGTCTGAAATTCGCGTCTCACCGCTTGAAGTTCCCGTTGTGCAGAAGACGGTTTAAATACCTCGACGCGATCAGAGCCAGAAACTCTATGCGTCAAATCTCCGGGATCAGTCCTGCACCTGTGAAGATTGGCCGGAAATCCACGAAGTAATTCCTGAACGTGGGTTCGGCCGTCTCTGCAGGCACCTGATCGACGCCCTGCACGAAGTCTATGACGATCCCAAGGTGGACACGGATGGCTGGCCGGATCCGGCGACCAACCTCGTGTACATCCTTCACCGGTTCCGCGTTCCGGCCGATCCGCTGATGCACTGGCAGTTTCTCGAATGGAAGGAGCACGAAGCCTATGTCGCGTTTGGCGCCGCCCAATGGGCCAACGTGTTCGCCACCATGGGCAAGGACCGCTACGAACGCTTCGGCGTCAATCTTCTCAAACGACGCTGGTCCTACGGCGCTCAACCGCCGGACGCCAACCTGCTAGGCTACTACCTAACCCATCACGCCAAAGAAGCCGGTGGCGTTCTCGGATAGGATCTTCTGCGCCAGCTGTTTCGCATCCCCCATCGAGAAATAGTCGGCGTCCACCTTCTCCTGCAGCACCTCCGCAATCAACCGTCGCGCGGTGGCAAAAGTGGCGAACGATTCCTCCGCGTGCCAGTTGTCACCACCGATCATCATCCGACTCTCGTCCGGCAACACTTCGATCGCCTCATGCAATGCCCGTTTGAAATGCGTCGGGCTCAACAACCACGACCAGGTCAGATCGATCCAGATGTTGCGATAGACGAATGCCATTCCCAGCAGTTCCGCGCTCCAGGGATAGGCCAAGTGCATCAGGAGAAACCGCGTCTTCGGATTTCGCTCGATCAAGCCCGCCGCGTTCAACGGATGCGATCCTCTGATGATGGCCGTGCCCAGATGCATCTGTACGGGAACGTCGCGCTCGCCGGCCAATGCACACATCCGATCGACCACAAAATCGCCAAACGCCTTGCGCTCCGCCGGCGAAGGATTCGGATTCCCCCAGGCTGCCCGCGCCAGTTGTTCGTCCGGCTCGTCGAAACTGATGTCACGGTCATACGCCAGCGCATTCTTCAACCCAACCTGATGGCGATCCGGCAATGTCTCCACCAGTCGTTCAAGCAGATGGCAGAAGTCTTCGAAGGTATCGCACTTGAGTCCCATCCGTTCTGCAAACCCGAATGCACTGTTGCCGTTGTGGTCCCGACATTTCGGATGCCAGCTCATCGCCAACGCGTTGATGCGCATCACTGACTCGTAGTTTTCCCCTAATTCATCCCGCGCGTTCAGCAACGGATCCATGTAGCAGTCCGTGATGATCCTCTCGACACCGGCGCGACGCATCACTTCATGCGGCCAATCCACATCCGCGTGACGCCGGCGAATTTCGGCATCCAGATCTCGCCAATTCTCTCGGGTGATCCCCTCGCCACCCAGCTCATGTAGTACATCCAGGCCACGTACTAGATTGCGAACGAAGTGGTTGGAGCCGCTTCCGACAATGAACGGCTTGATCAAAGACCAGGTGGTGTCCGTCGAAGTCGCCAGCATCGGGTCTTCCTCGTGCCCTTCAGACGGCAACGGATACGGCCGTTCCTGCGTCCACCCCGCATAACTTTGCCGCAACAGATCCAGCAGTCCGACATCCCGATGCAGATAGGTCACCGGCATATGATGCTCGTGAACATCCACAATCGGCAACCGACTGATGTATTCTGACATCGTTTCGCTCATCAAATCAAAGCTGTGTCATCGGCTGCACCATCGGCCAGAGCGTGACTTCTTCCGTCACCAGATGCGCCGGCTGTTGCGCGATCTGCACGATCAGCGCGCCCAGTTCCAACGGCGCGATACATTTCGGCAACACGTCGGGATCCCGCGAACCCAACCCGGCAGACTCGGTAAACTGCGTTTGCCCCCACGACGGAATCACCGATGTCACCCGCACGCCGTGCGGCCGCAACTCCGCCAGCAGACAACGCGTGAACTGAAGCATGCCCGCCTTGGCCGCCGAATAGATCCCCCACGTCGGCCACGCATGCTTGGCGCACACGCTGCCGACATTGATGATCAATCCCGATCCTTGTTCGGTCATCACCTTGGCCGCCCGCGCGCAACCTAAGATCGAACCGGTGAGATTGCTCGCCAGAGAACGCTTAATGTCCACGTCCGTTTGATCGGCCGTGGCTGTGATCTTCACTCCTTCGCCGGCATTGTTGACGAGGATGTCCAACCGGCCGGCTTCGGCACGCACCGTTTCGATCAATCGATCCCAAGAGGATCCATCGGAAACATCAGCCGCGAACGCCTGGGCCCCGATTCGCTCGGCGGTGGCATTGAGAGCCTCTTCATCACGTCCCGTAATCCACACCTTCGCACCGGCACCGATCAACGCCTCCGCAATTCCCGCCCCATACCCCCGCGAACCACCTGTCACAATGGCCGCCTGATTCTCCAACGGTATCGACATGCGGTGAACTATTCAGACCCCTCAAGGAATGTCAGTCCCTTTCTCGCAGCCACCAACGGAGGGAACTGCTCCGCCTGCGGTGAGTATTCCGAACCCGTCGGTTCCGCTTTCGCTTCTGTTGCAACCGTCATCTACAACCCGACATCGACGAAGCGATGCCCTCCAACCTTCGGTCTTCCCACCATGCGTTGGTTCGGATATATCGCTCGCACTTACCCATGAAGAACATCAAGCGCCGTCAGTTTCTCAAGCATTCCGCAGCCGCCACCTTCGGTTTCACGTTCCTGCCCAGTTATCTCGCCACCGGCAAGGCGGCAGACGGCAAACTTCCGCCCAGCAAGCGCGTCAATATTGGCTGTGTCGGTGTCGGCGGACGCGCCACCGGTGTCATTCCCAGCGTGTGTTCCGGCGGCAAGGCGACGCCGGTGGCGTTCTGTGACGTCGATTTCAAGGCCCGCCGGGTAGAGAACAACCTGAAGCGATTCCCGGACGTGCAACAGTACAAGGACTTTCGCGTCATGCTGGAGAAACAAGAAAAGGACATCGATGCCGTCACGGTCGTCACGCCGGACCACACCCACTTCCCTGCGGCCATGCTGGCCATGTCCATGGGCAAGCACGTCTACGTGGAGAAACCGTTGACCCATTCCTATCGCGAAGCGGATCTGCTAATGAAGGCCGAGAAGAAATTCAAGGTCGTCACGCAGATGGGCAACCAGGGTCACACGTCCGGCGGCTCCGCTCAGTTCGATGCGCTCGTCAAAGCCGGTGCCTTGAACGGCGCCAACAAGGTCGATGCCTGGAAGACACCCGGCCTTTTCTTCATGAACAAGGATCAGCGGATCTCCAAGTATCCGCCCGAGGAAAAGAAACCTGACACACTCGACTGGGATCTTTGGTGCGGGCCGGCGGAAATGAAGCCGTTCAGTTCGAAGTATCATCCGTTTGATTGGCGGGCCTTCTACCTTTACGGCAACGGCATGCTGGGTGACTGGGGGGCACACATCATCGACTTCGTGCACGACTTCCTGAAGCTCGGGCAACCGACCAAGGTCACGCCGTTGCTGATGGATGACGCCAATGACGTCATCTTTCCGCTGAGCTCGCATCTGACCATGAACTTTCCCCAGCGGGGCAAGCACCGGCCCGCGTTAGAACTGACCTGGCGCGACGGCGCGAATTGCGTTCCCAAGATTCCCGAGCAGTTTCACACCAACGGCAAAGCACCCAAGCTCGGAGGCGCGGGCACGGTCATCCATCGCCAGGACGGCAAGTTCGTCCTTACCCGCGGCTCCCACACCAGTCGTTCCAAGATCAATTCCGCGGATCAGGCGGGGCAGTACAAGGAAGCGCTCAACACGCCGAATCCGAAGTACAATCACGGCACTTCCTTCACCGCCGCCTGCATGGGCGAAGACAAGACCCGCTCCAACTTCGCCATCGCCGGCGACCTCACCAAGACCATGATGCTCGGCATCATCTGCCAGTACCTGAACGAAGGATTCGAATTCGACCGTGAGAAGGAACAGGTCATCGGCAACAAGAAAGCCAATGCCATGCTCGAAGGCCCCGCTCCGCGCAAGGGATGGAAAGATTTCTACAAGATGGTGTAGTTCTCCTTCGTTGAATGCGGCTCAAGGTAGCTCATATTGGCAATCGAAGCCTCAAATACGAAGAATTCGGCTGCCAACCGAATCTACAGAACTGCGAATGACGGCGAATTAACACAGTAGTGCCAAACCTCCTTGGCTGATTTTCCAGCCAAAAAAATTCAGCCTGGAAACTGCAGTTCAATTGACCGTAAGGATCACAGAGATCGCAAAACGTGGATAGCGGGCAGACTGGCATCGCGGAAACGAATTCACGTATGGGATGAAGGAGTCTTGGGGGCGAATACCCCCGTCATTGCGCTCTCTGCGGTTGATTACAAAACTCCAACTGCCGTTTTCAGGTTCAGTCGGAATCCCGCTCCACCGCCTCGCGCATGTCAACGACATGATCGGTCTCGTCGACGATTTCTCCCGTCAGGATTTCAAGGACGTCTTCCAACGTGACAACGCCGGCAAGACCACCGAATTCGTCGAGCGCAAGACTGATGGGAAGCCGTGATTTGCGAAAGTGATCGAACAGGCGACTCGCT
The DNA here is from genome assembly GCA_038154405.1 of Verrucomicrobiales bacterium. Taxonomy (GTDB): domain Bacteria; phylum Verrucomicrobiota; class Verrucomicrobiia; order Limisphaerales; family JAYPXF01. Next base: position 10,442 of record JAYPXF010000223.1, read on the forward strand.
TTTGTGCTGTCAGGGAATTGTGGAATCTCAATGGCTGACTCGCTGAGCTTGGTTTCGCCGGAACCCTGGACAATCCGTTTCAACAGGTCGTCTTTGCGACAAAAGCCGATCACGTCGTCACGAGTCTCGCCAATGATCACTATCCGAGTGTGTTGGGAAGAAATGATGTCATCCCTCGCGTCAGCGATCGTCCGGTCCCCTTCGAGTGTCGTCAGCGCCACCCGCGGCGTCATGATGTCGCGACCGGTCAGTTCATCCAGTTTGAAACTCTGCCGGATCAACTCGCTCTCGTTGGAATCGAGCGCTCCGGTTTTGCGACCAACGGAAGCCAGCATCTTGATTTCGGCCTCCGAAGTCGTCAGGCGTGATGACTCCCCCTTGGTGACCGGAGCCGTGATCGTCTGGACGATCCAGATCAAAGGCCGAAGCAGCATCGCGATGAACAGGATGGGCCGGGCACAGAACAGCGAGATCGGTATTGAGTGACGTTCACCAAGAGTCTTCGGGATAATCTCCGAAAAAATGATGATCAGGAAGGTGAGCCCACCGGAAAACAGCCCCATCCACTTGCTGCCCAACACGTCCGCCGCGATCGCACCCACGACGATACTGCCCACAATGTTGGAAATATTGGTGAGAATGACGATGGCCGCGATCGGGTCTCGCATGTTTTCGCGCACCCGCATCAGCGCCAACGCCGCCGGTCTTTTCGTTTCCGCCAGCTGCTTCACCTTGATCAGCGAGACGGAAAACACCGCCGCCTCCACCAGGGAACAGATTCCCGAGCAGATCACCACCACCAGCACGGCAATAGTCAGCGTCATCGGCGGCTAGTCTGCCAAAGACCGAAATTGGGTAGCCACAAAAAACGCAAAAAACACAAAAGGAGGGATGAAGCCTGAAACGCACTGAATCAGAGCGTCTGATGCTACAGCAGCTTGAGCTCCTTCTGCATCAGTTTGCCGACGCCGTGCTTGGCCAGATAGACCTGCGCGGTAATGACACCCAGCGTCTTGGAAACCTCGCCGACCGGCATTTCCTTCAACACATAAAGGTCGTAGATCTGATACTGCTTGTGGGGCACCTGCCGCACAACTTTCTCACGCGCCGCCTCAATGAGATTGTGATTCCATTCTTCTTTCCATGCCACGTCCAATTTGTCCTCATCCGGAATGCGTTCAAGCAGACCGGTTTCCCCCGATCGTGGCAGTCACCCTGGTTGGGCCCCCAAGAACTGGTCCATTGAGAATGAGATGGTTTTCGGCCAAAG
>JAYPXF010000224.1:0-355 GCA_038154405.1 Verrucomicrobiales bacterium
CCGAGCGTTGCTCAGATGTAGATCCGCGATTATCACTTTTTCAACCGAAAAACTCAGATGCCACACGAGTGCTGTTGCAAAATACTGAAGTCTCGACGCCGGCCCTTTGCTGAAGAGTAATCGAAGAGTCGGCGCGGGATGCGTCTCCGCGCAGGTAGATCAGCGAACTGAGATCACTTGGTGCGTTTGCGGCGAACTCGATCGCGCTCGGAGTTGACCTTGAATTCAGGCGTGGCGTTCTTGGGCAACCAACGGCTGAGTTGATCGCGGATCTTCCGGTGCGCCGGCACATCGGCCAGGTTGCGGAATTCATCCGGGTCGTTGGCGTGGTGGTAGAGTTCCTGGGCACCGTCGG
>JAYPXF010000224.1:365-9588 GCA_038154405.1 Verrucomicrobiales bacterium
GCTACGGATGGAGTGATTGCCGAAGTAAGAAGAGGTGATGGCCGGACGTTCCCGGGCTGTGCTTGGATCATTCAGTTGGGGAACGAGTGACACGCCTTCGAGATGAGGATTCTTCGGCAACTTACAGAGCTCGATCAGGGTCGGGTAGATATCGAGCAAACTGGCGGGTTCGCGGCAGGGTTTTCCGGGTTCGATGCCCGGGCCGGCAACCAGGAACGGAACCTGGGTTGATTCTTCCCACAGCGTGCGCTTGGCCCAGTGTTGTTTTTCACCGAGGTGAAATCCGTGATCGCTCCAGAGGACGATTATCGTGTTGTCGGCGTGCGGACTCGCCTTCAGCGCGTCGAGCACGATGCCCAAGCAGTGGTCGACAAAACTGATGGACGCGAGATAGGCCTGCGTGAGCCCTCGCTGTTTGCCGCTGCCAACCACTTCGGCGTGGGTCGGAGCGACGGCGTAATCGTTGATGCCGAGAAAGTTCTTCGGGAGATCGTCTAGATCTGACTTCGGACTCGGGGGCAGCTGCAGCGTTTTCTCACCGTAGAGTTCGAACCATTTGGGTGGCACATAGAGCGGCACGTGGGGGCGAAAGAAGCCGACGGTCATGAAGAACGGTTTGTCGAATTCTTCACCGAGAGCGGCCGCCGCCTTCTGGGCCAATTGGTGATCAGCCATCTCGGCATCCGTCTCCGGAAACGCGCCCCAGTCCCAGGCACCGCTCCAGTCGGCCGGCCGGTTCATGAATTTCTTGGGACGGGCTTTCCTCCCCCGACCGAAGGAACGGTCGATGTCATCGGCGAGTCTTCCTCCAAATCCGTGGTGCAGCACCTTGCCGCCTTCCAAGGTGAGGTAGCCGTTGTCCTTGAAGAACTGCTGCATCGTGGGGACGTCGGCGAGTGCCGGCAGTTGCTCGTATCGCGGGCCCAGCTCGTAGCTGCCGTGAGTCGTCGCGGCGACGCCGGACATGACGCTGACGCGCGACGCTGAACAGACGGGCACGGCGCAATGGGCGTTCGCAAAATTACGGCCGCGCTTGGCCAATGCGTCCATGTGCGGCGTCTTTGCTTGCGGATGACCGCCCATGAATCCAACCCAGTCGTTGAGATCGTCGATGGCGATCATCAACACGTTCGGTTTGCCGGCGCCGAGAGCGGCACCGGCGTGGAACAGGCAAAGGATCAAGATGCCTTGGATGAATCTGGTGTGTGGTGCGTTGTTCATTTTCAGTCTTCTGCTGCCGCCGACGGGCCAATTTGACGCCGGAATTTCGAACTCTGAGAAACGGCGTTACCCGAAGAGTTCGCCGATCTGACCGGTTGAGTCGCCGTGTGCAGCCGCCTCAATCCCTGAACCGTTCAGGAGACTGAGCCAGAGATTGCAGAGGGGTGTCTTCTCCGGCATGAGGAGATGTCGACCATGCTTGATGCCCGAACCGCCTCCCGTGACCACCGTCGGACAATTGGTGAGGTAGTGGATCGAGTTGATGTTGCTGCCCATGGTCAGGGTGATGTTGTCGAACAGCGTCGAGCCATCGACGTCGCGGGTGGCTTTCAAGCGGTCGATCAGGTGAGCCAGCAACTCGGACTGCTTGGCGTCGCGTTGTTGTGAGACCTCCTTGCGCGCGCCCTCGGCGTAGTGGCTCATGTTGTGCGCAGTGATACTGGCACCCATGCTCTTGATGACGGAGTTCAGCGGCTGGCGATAAGTGATGACGCGCGTCGCGTCGACCTGCATGGCGGCGACCATGAGATCGTACATCACCTTGATTTCCTCGACGCCATTGACGCTCTTGGAAGGAGCCTTGCGCAGTCCATCCGGTTTGGACTTGGGCACATCGAGCCACTCTTCTTCCTTCGCGAGGCGGGTTTCGATTTCACGGATTGATTGGAAATACTCGTCGAGCTTGTCCTTGTCCGTCTTGGTCAGGCTGCGCTTCGTAGAACGAGCGTCTTCGAGGACGGTGTCGAGGATGCTTTGCTGTTTCTCCAAGGCGGCCTGTCGTTGAGCCAGCGGCGTCGTATTGTCGGAAAAAAGGCGGTGAAAGGCGGCCAAGGGCGTATTGAGAGCGGCAACGGGTTTGCCCTGACGGTTCCACGCGAGGGACAAACCGGGGCCATGGCCATCGCTGTTGCCCTTGGTCGCCAGTTGAATGGAGGTGAAGCGGGTGTCCTTGCCGAGCGATTCCACAGCGACCTGATCCACCGAGATGGTGTTGTGAAAACTCTGACCGGGCTCCGCGTAGCGATTGGCTCCCGTGAGCCAGAACGTGCTGCCCCAATGCGCCTCATTGTTGAACTGGTTGTTGAGATTCTGAATGACCGTGAGGTCCTGCTTGTGGCGTTGCAACGGTGCGAGGCCTTCGGTGAGTTCCCAGTTGGCACCGGTTTGCCGGATGCTCGGGTACCAGCTGTCGCGGGTGAATCCGAAGCCGACACCGAGAAACGCAAAGCGCTTGGGCGCCTTCGTGATCTCTTTGGCACGGGCAAAACGCTGGAAGCCAATGGATTCCAGGAAGGGCAAGGCAATCAGCGCGGAGCTGCTGCGGAGAAAGTGTCTCTTGTTCATTTCTTGCTACGAAAAGGTTTGGACTGAATAAGGGCGATGATGAATTCGCGCAATTGTCCGCCTTTGGCACGCGCGCGGCGGAGGATTCTTTCGCGGAGGGATTCGTCGGAGAATCCGTAGGGGCGGCCGAGCGCGTATTCGATAAGTGCTTCGGTGAAGCCACGTTCGAAGGCGTCTCTCTTCTTCGCAACCGCGTCCCTCAGTTCGAAGTAGTTCCGGAATTCAGTTCCATCCGGCAGCGTGCCGCTGGCGTCGATTGGGAATTCCTTCCGGGCGATCGACCTGCGGCCTCTCTTGGTTTCCGTGAGTTCGATCTCACGCCACTTGCCGGCGGCATCAAAGTTTTCCAATCCGAAACCGATCGGATCGATTCGGCGATGGCACTGGGCGCACTGGGCTTCCTCCATGTGGGCGGACTGCATCTGGCGCGCACTCTGCAACTTGTCGTCCAGGCGACTGAGTTGGGGGACGTTTGGGGGCGCGGGTGGCGGTGGATTGTCGAGCAACTTGCGAAGCACCCAGGCACCGCGTTCGACCGGTGAACTTCGGACGCCATCCGAACCCATGGCGTGAATGGCGGCCATTCCCAACAGGCCACCGCGGGGTGAATTGGCGGGCAGCGACACCTTGCGAAACTCGCTGCCTTTCACCCCGTTGATTCCGTAATAGCTGGCGAGCAGGTCATTCACCACCGCGTGATCGGCCTGCAGCAGATCGGCGAGCGGACGATCTTCTGTCAGGATGGATCGAATGGTCTGATAAACTTCCTGACGTGCGGCTTCCTTCACGCTGTCGTCGAACTCCTCGTACTTGCGCGAGTCGAATTGAAAGAAATCGAGTCGCTCCATGTGCAGCCATTGATGGGCGAAACTGGCGATAAACTCATCTGCCCGCGTGTCGTTCAGCATCCGCTTGGCCTGCCAGGCCAGCTTGGACTTCATTTCACCAGCCCGGGCGACCTGGAGCAGTTTCTCATCGGGTGGCGAACTCCACAGGAAATACGAAAGACGCACGGCCAACTCCAGGTTGCTCAACTCCTTGCCGCGTGCCGTGGGCGCCGGTTCGATGAGGTAAAGGAATCCCGGTGACGCGAGAATCGCCGCAAGCGGTTCCTTGATCGCCTCCGGAAATCGCTCACCCGCTTCCCGCTCGGCAAGATAGAGCGAGTATAGTTTCTCCAGGTAGGAAGGTGCCGGTTCCCGAATCCGAAACGCCTTCCGGGCGAAGCGCTCGATGATCTCCTTGGCGTAGTCATCCTGATTCTTCTTCCGCCACATGCCGTCGTGGAACAAAGCGGTGAAACCCTTCGGCGGCCAGGACTCGACGATGGGGCCATCGACTTCGATCCAGTCGACCCAAAGCGCCGGCTTCGGCCCCAGCCCGGTCTTCGTCCAGGTGCGGAGGAAACGCGAGCGCATGGCGGTGCGGTTGTTGTGCATCCGTTGCCGAACACCAAACTTTTGGATCTGTTCGCCGTCGAACATCACCGGGAACTCGATGATCTGCGGATCCTTCATGGTGCCCGAAATCTTCTCACAACCCAGCAGGGCCAACTCGCCGTTGGGCGCTGTCGTCAACACCTCCCCGAACTCGAGAAACGAATCCGCTTCACTCGCCCCGGGAAGCCGGGCCACCCGGGCGCGCAGAAGGTATTTTCCTTTCGGACTCTTCGCCGGAACTGCAACCGTCGAGATCAGCGCCCCGCTGAAAGTGAGGTTGAGGGTCATGCCGGTCTTGGTCCGGGGATCTTTCAGATAGGCCGCGTGAATCTTTCCCTGCTGCCGGTAAACCCGTTCGTGGAAGCGCACGTCGTTTGCGTCGATGAAGCCGAAATCCGCCGGTGACTTCTTCCCCTTGGTTGCCCGCCACGCCGCGGCTTGATCCTGCTTGTGTTGCTGATTCGCCAAGGTTCTCTTGAAGCGTTGATTCGGCCCGGTCTCCGATTGGTAGCGTGTCGCCTTGCGCTCCGGTTTATCACCGAACTCATAGGCCTTGCTGATGGCCTGATGAGCCAGCTTCAAATACTGCTCGAACTGATCGCTGGAGAAGAACAACGCGTTCCCGGTCGTGTCGAATCCGCCGGAGTTCGCATCGTCCGGCAAATCTTCGGCATTCACCCGCACGCCCAGCAGGTCATAAACTGTATTTTCATACTCACGTCGATTAAGCCTTCTCATTGTGATCACTCCACCGGTGTCACTGAGCGCTTCTCGCGCGACGACCATCTGCTTCGAAAGATCCGCGAGAAAGGCGGTCTTCTCCTCGGCGGTGAGTTGCCGTTTCTTTTTCGGCGGCATCTCCCCAGCGTTCATCGCATTCAACACGTTCTGCCAGAGTTCGGCGGACGCGATGGAATCGATCCCGAAGCCAAGATTCTCAAGATTCACTCCCGCCTTCGCCGAGTCTGAGTCGTGGCAATCAAAGCAGTATTTCTCCAACACCGCCCGGTGCTTGGACGGCATCGCGGCACGCGGCGCCTTGTCCTGCGCGAAAGCAGGAAACTGAACGAGGAGCGCGAGCGCGCACCAATGACTGAAGCGAAATGGCATTGCTAATCTATGCTGACCGAAAACCCGTCCACCGTCTTGGCGGAAAGGCTCATTCCCGTGTAATTACCCTGCATCGAATTCGGCGGGATGGCCTTTGACGCCCGTCAGCGATGGCTTTCTTCAAACGTTCAACCCGGAATGGCCTCGATTATTTCCCATTGTTCCAAATGATGTGCGTGCCGCTCTTGCCAGGGACAATGATGTCTTTCCAGCCGTTGCCATCGAGGTCGTGGACGCGGATCTGGAGGCCGATGCCGGGGCCTTTGCCGGCGGGGGCGCTGGAGATGAGGTGCTTGGTCCAGGCGCGGTTCTGCGGCACCCAGTTGTAGTATTGGACGGTGATGTCGTCGTGCGCGCCGGCATCCCGACCAGAGTGGGCGTAGTAGCGTTTACCGGTGATGAGTTCGGGTTGGCGGTCGTTGTCGATGTCAGCCCAGGCGAGGGCATGGCCTTGGGAGAATTTCTTGTCGATGAGATGCTGACGCCAGGTGGTGGAGCCATCGGCTTGCGGCGCGAGTTGTTCGTGCCAATAGAGTCCGTAGCTGTGGCCGTCAGACCAGATGAAGTCGTTACGACCGTCTTGGTTCAGGTCCACGATCAGGATCGGGCAACTGGCGTGTGGCAGGTCGAAATCGTGATGATATTTCCACGGACCGGAATAAGGTCCGGCCGCCGGCTGTTCGTACCAGCCGTGTTGGTAGATCATGTCCTGTTTGCCGTCGCCGTTCAGGTCGCCGAAGCCAAGCCCGTGACCGTTGCTGTGTACACCCGCTTCGGAAACGATGTGTTTCTTGGCGGCGATCTTGCCGTCCTTGCCGCGGATGAGGCGGAAGATTTGCATGGGGTTTTTCTTGTTCCAGGAATTCTCGATGAACTCCGGCATGCCATCGCCGTCGATGTCGTGGAGGAAAGTGGCTTCGTTATGGGCCGTGCCGGTGTCGACGAGTTGGTGAACCTTCCAGACTCCCTTACCGTAGTTGCCGGCTCCCGGGTTTTCAAACCAATCCACATTCTTCAACGTGAACGCGCCGGCGAGGACATCGAGATCACCATCCCCGTCCATGTCGTAAAGGTGCTCGGAATTGTTCTGCATGTAGTCGGCCCCGAAAGGCAGGATCTTGCGCAGCGGCCGCTGCTTGAAATCAGGAGCCTGATACCAGAATTCACCCGAAGTCACATCGGTCTTGCCATCGCTATCAATGTCACCGACAGCGATGCCTTCGTTGTTGTCCTTGTGCAGCTGCTGCACGCGCCACTTCAACTGCGGCGCCGGTTTTCCTTTTCGCTTGGGCGCAGCATCGGCGGTGAAAGCGAAGGCGAGTAGGGACAGAATAAGCGCAGTATGTTTCATGTGACTGCCATATCGCTGCCGTACCGGTCGAGATTTGACGAACTTTTTGGAGATCCCGTCGCAGCTTCGCAAAGATGCCAACGGTTCCCTCAGGATTAAACTGCGAATCAACTGTTCTTCGGGCTCGATCAACGAATACTCAACTCGCGATCCCGATGACTCAGAACGTGAAGCCGAAAGAAGCGCAATACCTCCTGCTCACTGATCTTCCGGCGCACCCGTTTCGGGGTCGATCTTGACGGTGCCGCCTTTGCCGTCGGTGGGGCGATCGGTGCCGTTGTAAGACTTCAGGACTTGGCCGCCACGAATTCTGGGTTTGAGGATGGGGCGTGGGAGTTCGCCTGTTTGGCGAAGTTTTTCGAAATCCCAATGGAAGGGCGGGACGTGGTGGAACGGTGGACCGCCGATCTTGTTTAGCGGGCGGTTGCAAGGCCAACCGATATTGAACGGCGTCCTGAGTTTGCGATAGCCGCCGGGATTGATGGCTTTGCCTTCCGGATGGAGCCAGTCGTAGGTGCGTTGGTAATTCTGAAACTGCTTTTCCACGGCGTCGAACAGGGGGCGGGTCGGGGCGATTTGGTAGGCGCGGAAGAGGTGATGGACGGAGGCGACGCTGTGGAGATAGCGGAACTCGGCTTCTACCAGTTCGATGCGCGCGCGGGTTTCGTCGGTCTGTGCCAGCGTCTTGGCGCGGGTGAGTTGACGGTCCATCTCCTGCAGGATCTGAGGTGGAAAGAAGTGGCTGTGATAGTCGTCCGGATACATTTCAAAGGGGTAGCCGCGATAACGACGATCGGGGTTGCCGGTTTCGTGACGATCGAGCAGTTGCCGGGCTTCCATGCGAAGATGCATCGCAGTGAAGAAGGCTGCCATCGGTTCCGCGGCCACGCCGAAGGAGGCTTCCATGTATTCCCTCTCCAATTCGTCGGCGTCTCGCGTTGGATCTTCCATAGCCTTGCCGAAGGCGTAATAGCTAGGCCCGTTCAATCCCCACGAGCAGCCGGGTTGATCCAGCCCGCCGCCCAGGTAAATCGCGATGACCTTGTTCGCCTGCCACAGCCGGATGAGATCGACGGCGTAACGTGGGGGAACGCGGGGCCAACTGCGCAACCAATCGGGAACGAAGACCACACGCGGGGTCGGGAAGTTCTCCCAGGCCTTGAAATACGTGGGCGAGTAGCGGTTGTTCATGATCACCACGTTGGTCGGAAAAGAACTGAAGCTCAGCGGGGGCTTCGTGGTGGTGATGTAGGAACTGAGCACGACCTGTTTGCCGGGGCGCAGCTTCAGCAAACGCTCGGCAATCCGCCGATGGGTGATCCAGAGTTTCTCGCCGATGTCCGGGTGAATCGCCTGGCAGTCCTCGCACTGGCATTCGACGTAGCCATCCGCCTGTCCCAGCATCACCAACTGGTAACCAGCATCGAACTTCTTCACCATACCTTCCACCAGCAGGTCATGAACAGCCGGTTGGGAGAGGCACAGGATGTTGCGCTTAAAGAAATCGCGTTTGCCTTTGAAGAGAGCGAAATACTCCGGATGCGTCACGAGATACTTTTCGCGCGGCACGAATTCGTTCCAGGTATGGCTGCCGCCGGTCCAGAACGTCTTGGAATCACTGCTGTAGCGTCCGAAGTAATTGTTGGCGATGGCGTAAGGATCGTACTCGTGCTGGCCCGAATACGGACTGATGCGCCGACCAATGAAGGCAAAGGACGGTGACCACGCGACATCCAAGTCCGCGTCCACGGCAAGCCCCTCCAACTTCGGAACCTGAACGCCCATCTCTCCCGGCAATACGAACCGCACCCCGACCTGATCTTCCAAGAACGTGGTCACCGCCTTGTAAGTGCCGCTGTATCCGGAGTAGCCCTGCTGCTTGGGAACGAGTTTGTGCGCCGGATCTTCCTCACCAACCAGAAAGATATTCCGATCGATCACGCGCATGCGGTACGCCCAACCCGTAATGTCATCCGTCGGCATCCCGATCTCCTGCCCCGCCATCGTCTTACCGAGATAAATGGCCGGCGCATCACCCACCTTCGATTCCTTCACCACCGGCAATTCAATTCCGGTCGCCTTGGCAATGGCGTGCTGCAAGAGCTTGGCAGCCTCAGAGATCTTCGCCGGGTCCTTGCTTCGCTCAGAAACCGCGATGACGTGGTCCGACCTTCCATCGATAACGATGGTCAGTTCTCTCTCGCTGACAACGGCGGGCAGGAGGAGAGACAGGATGAGGATCAGATCGCGCTTCATGGCGTTTTGACTTATCGGCTTGCCGCAAAGCGGAAGGAATAAAGATCCGCGTCTTTCAATTCGATGAGCATGCGAACTGACTTGCCCGCGAGCGATTTCAGGTCCGGTTTCTTGCTCCAAGTGACAATACGATCGATTTGGTCTCCATAGAGGAGGTCGCAGTCGTTGAGCGAGAAACCGGGAACGGGTTTGCCCTTCATGTCCTGAAAGCCGATGCGCAGGGAGCCGCCAGCGGAGGTGGCGTAGTTGATCTCCAATCGTTCCCCGGCAAAGACGATTGGCTTCGTCATCACGGCGCAGCCACGCAGGTCCGCATTGAGAGAGGCAAAACCGTCGAGGCGGAGGGTGTGACGGCGGAGTTGGCCTGGATCGTCGATGCGGCCGTTTTCCTGCACGTAAAAGGACAGTTCGTTCGGCGCACTTTCGTGGAAGGAGGATTTTGTTTCAACGAATCCCAAAGCGACTTTGGCGTCGCCGTAGAACCAGCTGCCACTGCGCTTGT
>JAYPXF010000224.1:9598-11701 GCA_038154405.1 Verrucomicrobiales bacterium
GACAAAGGCTTCGGGCCAGACGTGGAATTGTGCGCCATCGCGGCTGACGATGAACATGGTGTCCGTCAGCGCGGTGGCGAGACGGCGTAGTTGCTTGGACGCGCGTTTGCGGGCGCGTAGTTCGGGAAGTTCGTCGGTCGATGTTGTCCAGCCACGGTCGATGTAGCGCATGGGGAATCCCATCAAGATATGAGGAGCGCGATGGTAGGGGTGGATTCCGTTGGTGTAGTATTGATGGGGCTTGCCGCCCTTGTCAGACGAGCCGCGGCGGCCGGGATCGTAACGGAGCATGCGGGAGTTCCGCCAGATCACGCCGTCGTCTGAGATGGCGGTGCGCACATCGCGGCCATCAGGCACGTTCTTGTCACGTCTTCTCGAATCGCGCCAATAGGCCCGGTATGCCCCGAGAACAGAGTCCCAGAACATGATGTTGTGCGAGTCAAACTTGCCGTCGGTAATCACCGGTTCATCTTGGATCGTTTGCCAATGAATCCCGTCGGGTGACTTGAGCGCATACAATCCGTGCTTGTAAGGGCTGGGCTCGTTGGCCAAGGGCTTGCCACGTCCGATCGCCTTGTAGCGCGCGGCCGGCGCGCAATTCGGATTCCCGTCCAGGAATACGCTGAGATTATGCGAACCCACGCCATCCCACATCATGTTGTTGTCCTTCGATCCGTTGAAGTCGACGAGGCCCAGCGATGGTTTTGTCCACGTCAGTCCGTCCTTGCTCTCCGCGTAGCAGATCACCTGGCGGCGCGGCGTGTCGCGTTTCTTCCCGAAGGAAGGCGGCGTGAGCGTGGAGCGGTAATACATCCGATGAATCCCCTTCTCCGCGTCGCGGACGATGGTGATGTATCCTGGTGACTGCATCTCCCACGGCTGGTCGAAGCGAATCGCCACCTCACGCGGCTGCGGTCGATGCATGGCCAACCGTGCGCCGTCGAGTTTCTCGATCAGGTGATGATCCACGAACAACTCACGACGGGAACCAATGTCGATCACCTCGGCCGCCACCGATGCCCAGACGAAGACAGACAAGAGGCTGCAGATCACTTTCAGAATTCTCATGAGTTTCCGGATTGTTTGTTCAAAGCCGCGCGTTTTCACAGATCAAATCTGCATGTGAGAGGAAACAGAGAGAATAGAGAACCAGGCGCGGCTATCTTCCGTCGCCAGCAACCGGCTTGTTGGCATCCAGCTTCCCGGAATTTGGTTGATTGGGTAGCGTGAAGGTCGCAACCACGGCGCGGTGGTCAGATGGCCAAGGCACAACCACAATGTCTGCCTTCGCTTTGTTCTCGCCGACTACCTTGGCTTCTTTTACCTCCACGCCTTTGCCTCTGAAATACACGAAGTCGATGCGATCATGGTGGGTCTCGGGGTCATCGGCCTTCATTGCCGGCGTCCAGGTGTAGCCCGGCTTTTTCATCTCGTCGGGATGCACGGTGCGCCAAGCATCGCCAAAGCCGGCATTGGCCATCCGCAAAGAAGTGGGATACTTCACCTCGATGGGGTGACGCCCGGACTGGGCGGCTCTTGCGGTCCAATCAAGATGTGAGGGTTCGTTGAAATCGCCGACCACAAAAACCGGAGCCTCTTTGTCGCGAAGAGAGCGTATCCGCTGCAGCAGCAGTGAGAGGTCCCTGCCGCGCGCCTCTTTGGCGGCGGCAATCGCCTCAGCCTCGGTCTTGATAAAGGGGGTGTCCCAGTGTTTGTGCCACTTGGGACGAATACCCAAAAGCTGGTAGGGTTGATAAGGATTGGACGGCAGGTGCCGGTTGAAGACGTAGGCTTCCTGGCCCGAAGGCAGTCGGACCTTGATGCCTCCGGGGTTGCGCCGGTCGCCTTTGAGGCGCTCGACAATCTCAAAGCGCGTCAGGATGCAGCTCCAATGGTCCTCGTGGTAATTCCATCCCAGCAACTGCGCCAACTTCTCCGCATTGACTGCTCTTGGTGATTTGGTTTCCTGAACGCCCACAACGTCTGCCTTTGCCTCCTGAATCACCCTGGCCGTTTGGGACAAGGGTTGCCCGCGCATCGTGCCACCCCGGTAGATGTTGTAAGTCATGACTTTGACGCTTACCCCTTCGCTTTGTGCGTGCA
>JAYPXF010000225.1:0-11489 GCA_038154405.1 Verrucomicrobiales bacterium
TCCACCAAGGCGAGCGTGCCCACGCCGAGATGCGAACCCTGCACCGTCGGCAACTCCGAGCCTGCCCAGCGGCAGTCTTCCGCCTCGATCAAGGTGGCGACGGTTTCCACCTCCGGCACCGATCGCAGATTGAGCGTCACCAAGGCGGTGACAATCGCCGCGGCCGCCGCCCACATGAACGGTCGCCAGAAACTCGGCGTCACCACATCGGTCTCGGCTTCGATCAGATGCGGCAGGGTTGGCTTCTCGGCCTGGAGTTGGCCATGCAGCCATGCCCGCTCGACATACATCCCGCGCAGATTCGGATCGGCGATAATATCCGCCTGCAACCGCGTCCACTCCTCATCGCTCAGTCGACCATCCAATCCGCGATCAATGCGTTCCTCATCATTCATGTCGTCTACGCCTCCAGTTTGCGTTTGATGCAGTCATTCAGCATCGCCCGAATGCGACTTAGCAGGCGATAGGTCGCCCCTTCGGAACGACCGGTCTTGGCTGCTATTTCGTCCACGTCACAGCCTTCGTAGTAGCGCCAGACGATGACCTGTCGATACACTTTGGGCAGTTCCAACAAGCAGCCCCTAAGAAACTCGGAACACTGCGCCAGTTTGTCGGACTGCTTGTCGATCTCAGCCGCGACCGCCTCGATGAATTCCCGATCAATCGGTGAAGTCTGCCGGCGAACTTCCTTGCGGCGATGATTGAGAATCAGGTTCAGGGCAATCTTTCGCGCCCAAGCCAGGAAGTTCGTCCCGGGTTCGTAGCGATCAAACTGTTTCCACAACACCAACTTGCATTCCTGCAACACGTCTTCGGCATCCGCCGCGCGTCGCATCAGCCCGTGCACATAAATCTCCAGCGAGCGCTCGTTCTCTGCCAGCAGGCGAACGTAGCTCTCGGTATCAGATTCTGGGCGCGTTTCAGGCATTCAAGGGGCAATGTCGCGAGAATCAGATATCGGACGAAGAAATTCGAAATTCTATTTTGCGGCATATTCCACGAATGCGAAAAGCGCTTGCCGGGTCAAATCCGGTCCGATATCGAATCGCAACTAACATGAATCGCACCATCAGCAAAACCCTCGTCGTATTCGCCCTGGCCGCCACCTTCAGCCTTCAATCCGCCACCGCGGCCGATCTGCTCAAAGGCGGACTGCAGCAATGGAAAGTCCAGAAAGCCGGCGCCTGGGTGGTCGAGGACGGCGTGCTCACCACGTCGGACAAGCCCGGTGGCTACATCTGGTCGAAGAAGAAGTTCGAAGATTTTGAGGTATCGGTCGACTACAAGACCTCCGAGAGGTGCAACAGTGGCCTCTTCTTCCGCACCGATCCCAAGAACGCAGTCCAAGGCGGTTTCGAAATCCAGATCGCGTCACACGGACTCTACAGCGGCAAGCACGTCGTCGGCTCGCTCTACGACGCGAAGGCACCTTCCGCCGCCGCCGGCAAACCGGATGGTGAATGGAATACGATGGTGCTCACCTGCAAAGGCCCGAGCATCAAGGTGGTCCTCAACGGCAAGACCGTCCTGGAAGCAAACATCGATGACTGGGACACCGCCAACAAGAATCCCGACGGCTCCAAGAACAAATTCAAAACCGCCCTCAAGGATCTACCGCGCAACGGTCATCTCGGCCTGCAATACCACGGGCATCCCGTCTGGTTCCGAAACATCTCGGTGAAAAACCTGAAGTAAGTTCGTTCTTCAATTCCCTGGAACTTGAGGCAGCTCCCGCGCGAGCGAGACGGCCTCATTCTTTGATTCCCAGATCTTGACCCGACCAGCCCAGTCTCCGGTGGCAACATGTTTGCCATCCGGCGAGACGGCAAGACTGTAGATCCAATCATCGTGCGCTTTCCACTTGGAGAGGATCTCATCGCTGTCGCCGTCGATGACCCGAATCACCCCGTCTTTGCCGGCCGAGTAGATCCGGTCACCCTTGGGATGCCAGCCAAGCGCGAACACCGGGGCTTCGTGATAGCGAACGATTCTCACCATCCGGCCGATACCCGGTTGCCACACCCGCACGGTGTGATCATCACTGCCGGAAGCACAGTACGTAGGCAACAACCGTCCAGCGAACGTCACCGGCGGCCGCATCGCGATCGCGTGAACGATTTCGGTATGATTACCCAGTGAGCGAATCAGCTCGCCAGTCTCCGCATTCCAGACCTTGAGCGAACGGTCGGCACTGGCAGTCACAAGGATCTTGCCATCCGGACTGTATTCCAAGGACAGCACGGGACGGGAATGATCAGTCAACGTATGTGTCGGCTCCACCTCCAGTCGGCCATCCTTCATCGCGTAGATCAGCACGTTCCGATCGGAGGCCCCGACGGCCAATGACCTGCCTTGCGGATGAAACGCCAGCGCGTTTGCCGTATCAGAAAACGAATCCCGCTTCGCAAACGACTTGCCCTTTCTCCAGGCAAACAACCGCAGTTCCCCCCTACTTCCCGGCAATCCGCCGGTGACACCGAGCCATTTGCCATCAGGTGAAAAACGAACGGAAGTGATTCTCGGAAGATCCAGCTCGTGAAACACGTTATCCGCCGATTCCACGTCATGAAACTGCAGCAAACGATGGCGGTTGAGGGCCAGAATCTTGCCATTCGGAGAGAAAGCCAAAGCATCGACCGGTACAGCGGCCTCCACAACGGCAACGGCCACGCCCGACACCAATGCGAAAACACCGGCTCGCAACATCAGACGAGCTCCGAAATGAAACTGCCTTCGGCCTGGATCTTCATCGGCCGACCGGTCGGAGTCTGGTATTCGTGACGGGGGTCGATGCCCATCATGGTCAGCACCGTCGTGGCGATATCTTCCGGACGCACGGGGCGATCGGCCGGCGTTTCGCCATAGTTGTCCGTCGCACCGATCACCTGACCGCCCTTCACGCCGCCACCGGCAAAACAGGCGAAGCCCGCGCGCGGCCAATGATCACGACCACCACGCGCATTGATCTTCGGCGTGCGACCGAACTCACCCATCATGATGACCAACGTGGTGTCGAGCAGGCCCCGCTCTTTCAAATCCGTCACCAGCGTGGCAAAAGCCCGGTCCATGTCCGGCAGTTTGCCGCTGCCCGGAAAGCGCGCATCGGGAAGGTTTCGCGCCAGATCCTGATGCGTGTCCCAACCGCGATCCACCACCGTGACAAAGCGGGAACCGGCCTCGATCAACCTCCGCGCCATCAAGCACCCGGTCCCGATTCGACGACGCCCATAGCGCTGTCGCGTTTGTGGTTTTTCCTTCGAAAGATCAAATGCACTCTTAGCAGCAGCCGAGGTCAGCAACCGGTAGGCCTGTTCGTAGAACGAGTCCCGCGTATCCGTCGTCGCACCGGCCTCAACCACCCGCGAAAGGTTGTCCACCTGCGCCTGCATATTTCGGCGACGATCCACCCGGTCGAAACTCAGCCACTCCGGCGGATTCAAGTCGCGCACCTTGTAATTCGGTCGCGAGGGATCACCGCCCAGATCAAATGGAGAATAAGTCCCCGGCAGGTAACCCGATTTGCCCGCACTGCGAATCGAGGGCACTGCGATGTAGGGAGGCAGCGCCTTCTCGAAACCGGTTTCCTTCGCAACAATGCTGCCCATACTCGGATATTTGATGACCTGAGATGGACGATGGCCCGTGAGCAGGTAATGGCTGCCCGTATCATGATTGCCGAGTTCATGCGTAAGGGAGCGGATCAAGGCGACATCCTTCATCACCTTGGCCGTCTCTTTCATATGTTCGGAGAGCTGAATACCCGACACATCCGAGCCGATCGGCTTGAACGGTCCACGCACTTCAACCGGCGCGTTAGGTTTGGGATCAAAGGTATCCAGATGGGTCGGGCCGCCGTCGAGCCAGATCAGGATGCATGAAAGGTCTCTGCCGGATTTGTTCGCACCCAGCGCGCGATACTGAAGCAGATCGGTCGTGCTCAGGCCGAAGGCCGAAAGCAGACCGAGATGAAGAAAACCTCGACGGGTCACGCCATCACATCGTGTTTCGTTTGCACTCATGTTCATTCAATGGTTGAAGGCGAATTCCCGGGAGTTGATCAAGGCCCAGGTCAGGTCTTCGTAAAAGGCTTCCTTCGGTTCAGATCGGCTTGCCAGCTTCTCCCAATGCACGGCTTCGGTCTCGGATGGGAAACGACTCAAGGTCCTCAGATACACGGTCTGAACGCGATCACGATCCGAATCCTTTTCGCCGATCAGCTCGCGGACGAACCCGGTCCGAATCTTCTGATTCACGGCATCGCTGTTGATGAAGTGAAGTGCCTGCGTCAACCCGCCGCCGAAGTTCTCCGGTGCCTCGCAGGTATCCGTCCGCGGACAGCGGCCGAACACATCCAACGTATACGACGCAACCTGCGGATTGTGCAATTGGGTCGCCCATTGAATCTCCAGATCACCGAACGAATCAGGTCTCCCGGTCACGTGACTGATCGCGTCCGCCAACACGGCTCCGTTCAAGGGTTTCAGATAGGCCCGCGAGAATAGACGTTCATCCTGTGCATTCACCCCGTTTGCGCGGGAGGACAATTGGTATGTCCGTGAGTTGGTGATGCGTCGGACCAGGTGACGCAGATCAAATTCGTGTTCCACAAAATCCGCCGCCAAGGCATCAAGCAACGCGGGATTGGACGGAGGATTGGTCACCCGTACATCATCGACCGGCTCGATGATTCCGCGACCGATCAGGTGCTTCCATACCCGGTTCACAAAGGCCCGGGCGAAGTAAGGATTGTCCGGCGAGGTCAACCATTGCGCCAAGCCTGCTCGACGATCGGCACCGGTCGTGACCTTCTTCGCCGTGCTCCCCAGCGGTTTGGGCAACGCCACTTTCTTGGTCTTCGGATGACGAACATCTCCACGATCCTTGATGACGATCTTGTTCCCTTCCCATGCAGTATGTGCGAAGTAGGCGGCAAACCGATAGTAATCGTTCATGCTCCACTGATCGAAAGGATGATTGTGACAGCGGGCACAGGCAACCCGAACCCCCAGGAACGTCCGACTCACGAATTCACCCATATCGCGCGGATCCGAGGTCATGCGATAAAAGTTGGCCGGTCCCACTTCACCGATGTTGCCGCTCGATGTCAGCAGCGAGATTGCAATCCGATCGAGCGGTTCATTGGCCCCAATCTGCCCTCGCAACCAGGTGTGGTAGGTCTTGGCACCCGCCGGTCCCTGCTTCTTGGAATTGACCAACAACAGATCCGCCAGGCGCATGGTCCAGAGATCCACGAAAGCGTCCCGAGCCAGCAGTCCATCGATGACCTCTGTCCGGGCCGCCGGTGAATCCGGTTTGGCAAGAAACTCCTTCACCGCTGCAACCGTCGGCGGACGCCCGGTCAGATCCAGGTGGACGCGTCGAAAAAATTCACTTTGTTCGCACAGGCCCGACGCCGGAATGTTCCACCGCGTCAACTCGGCTACCACCTCTTCGTCAATGAAGTTGTGGGCGGCCTTCCGTGCATTGTCGACTTTGGCGGACTGCAGGGGAACACCCACCCGCGCAGCAGCTACCTTGCCCCCGTAACGAATCATGACGGACGTCACCCCGCGACGAATGACAGTCACCCGACCCTCCTCATCCACCTCGGCGAGTCCATCGTCGTTGGAGGTGTACAAAGCCCGGGAAGTAACATCGCGTTCCGCACCATTTGTCAATGTCGCCAGAACCTTGAGCTGAGTCGAGTGCCCCGGTTCGGCGAGTCGAACATCAGCCGGTTCAGTGTGAATGGAAGCGACCCCCATATCGCGATCTCCTTCAGGGGCACCGTTCCGGATCCAGTCCAGCAGCAACCGGTAGTCTTCCGAACTGCGCTTAAACACCCGGCCACCCTTGTGTTTCACCTGTTTGGTGGGCTTGAGGAGCAACAGACTCTGCACCGGCTCACCGAGATCAACCCTCCGCCCGGAATATTCGCGGGTGATCTGCTCGTAATCCTCAGCCGCATCATAACCAAGCAGGCTAAGCCGCAAGCCACCCTGCCCTGTCGCCGCACCGTGGCATTCGCCGGTATTGCAACCGGCCTTGGTAAGGACCGGAAGGACGTCCGTCGCAAAACTGAATGGCTCGGCACCCGCGGTCGAAGTGCCAATGCACAAAGCAACTGTCAGTAGCGGGATTCGTAAGAACTTCGTCGAACGTTCCATCATGCGGGTGTTGCTGACTCAACGAAACTCTCACGAATTCCACTACGGGCGGCTAATTATTCGCCTTCAGTTTTTTGAGCAGGGCCTTGCCCTTCTCGCGGGCATAATCAGTGCCATAGCGATCGCCGAAATGTAGGATTCTTGTCCATCCATCAATGGCCTGTTTCTTCAGGTCCGCGTTTCCATCGATGTGGGCCCTGACCTGTTTCAACACCTCATCAATCCGCTTCTCGTCATTCTCCTTGCGGATGAACTGACGCAGCAATCCAACCAGTGTGCCATCGGTCGGCACGGCACCGGGGAAGTTGTTCTGCTGTTTCCCGCGGATCATCTTCTTGTTGCGATCCATGCGCCCCTTGCCGCGTCGCGCCATCTGGTAGCGCTTGTCGGCGTCGGCCTTGAGCTGCTCGGTGGTCGGAGGATTCTTGTCACCCACCAGTTTGGCCACTTCCGCCAAAACCGCGCCCCCGTCAGCAATTCCTGGTTGTACGAGTGCAAAGTTCGCATGCACGCGATTGTCCTTGGTCGTGAGAATGGTCAGTAGACATTCCTTGTTGAGCCCATAGTTGCCCGGGCCTTCGATTCCATCAGTGGAGAGCGTGCTGCGTCCCTTCAACTTGATTGAGTTCAGTGCCCGCGAAAAACGCTGCATGCCGCCGACCTGATCTTCCGCCAGGAACACGTATTCCGTCTGGAGCTTGTCCTTAAATTTGTCGCCGTAGCTGTCAACGACCCGCATCAACGGCAACATCGAACGCTCCAAACCGTGCACGAACACGAGCACCGTCGGTTTGCCATCATTCTCCTTGATAATGTCGTGTTCCTTGCCGGCATTGCCGACAATCTCGAGGGACTTGAATGAGGTGGCCTTCTCCCCCAATTGGGGACCGGAGAAGACGGGATCCTCGGCGGCGCTGGCAGTTGAACTCATCGCGAGACCGACGGCGAAACAGGCAGAGAATCTTTTCATACAGAAACAATCGGGTTCAGTGACCGGACAATAGACGAATTCCGCTCCGAAACAATCGACAAACTTTTGCCCGACCAACCAGCCTCCTCACGCTGGTTTCGTACGGTCCATGGCATGCCCACATTCTGGACACAGGATCGGGCGTCCCGAGCGATCCTCATTCGGATGCGAAAGCGATTCCTCATGGCACGCCGGACACTTCAGCTGCCAGGCGCCGATCTCCGCCGGATCATAATCGGGATCGCTGTCGGCGAGCGCGTCCAACCGGCGACGAACCGTCTTCCAACCGTCGTAGCCCAGTGCAATCGAGCGTGCGAGCCGCACTTCAGCTTCCTGGAACAGGCCGATCATGCCCAATGCCAGAGCGAGATTGCCCTGTGCCACGGGATGCGCCGGATCGAGTCCAATCGCCCTGTCCAGCAACTTCACCGCCTTGGCCGGTTCATCCAGAGCGACTTTCAAGGTCGCCAGGCTGATGTAACCCTCCAGATAGTCCGGCTGCAGATCCGAGGCGCGAAAATAACATTGCCCAGCCTCCTAATAGTTTCGGTCGGATCGGTAGGCCACACCGAGATTCACCCACGCCTGGTGATTGTTCGGATTAATCTTCACCGCCAGCCGGTGTGATTCAATGGCATCCTTGAACCTTCCCAGCTCCGTGTAGGAATTGCCCAGCAAGGTTGCAACCATGTCCGGTTCAAACCAACCGACCGGCAACGTCTGAGCCGCTTCAAGGCAACGGATCCCCTTTTAATGGTTCCCGATGCGGAAAGCCCGGTAAGCCCGCGCAACCAGACTGTCAGCATGCCTGCGCTCCAACCATTTCCTCATTCCGCTGAAGAAACCCATGTCAATTTCTCGGCCACTGACGTAGCGTTACCCCATTTGCATCGCGCAGAGTCAGATCAGAGATGGTGCAGGTGCCAGGCCGGTCACCGGTATCCAAACGCAGTCCCAGAATCGGTTTGTCGGTCTTCAGTTCTATGTCGAAATCGATCCACCCATCATCTGTCCGAATCGGAAACTCAACCCTAGGGCTCTTGGGCAAAGTGAGCCTCGGATTGGTCTGAAAGAACACTTCGCCGCTGTTGCCCGCAGCAGCCCGCAGACGAAAGGTAAGACGATATGGACCGGGCACTACGATCTGCTTGATACGATCGATCGCAATGCCGGAATCGTCGCCCGTAAACTCAAGATGCAGTCGCGTAGCGTTGATCTTCAGGTTGGTTTCCTTGCGAGCACGGATTGAATCAACACGAGGAGACTGTTTCGATCTGCGATCCGCCTTGCCGACCTCCGCGAGTGGCAGATGAAACGCCGTCCACTCCGGATGTCTTTGGTCTGCTGCTTCCGCGGCGACGGGTCGATTGGACTGGGCCGGAGCCTTCAGCACATTTTCGGTCATGTCATGCCAACGGTGACTCATGCGCGCAACCTTTTCGGGATGGGCTGGAGCCAGGTTGTTCAGTTCCGTCCGATCCTCCGCGATGTTGTAGAGTTCCCAAGGTTGACTGCGAAAACTGACCAACTTCCAGTCACCGTCTCGCAAACCACGATCCGCTGAAAACAGGAAATGGATCGGCGGACGTTTCTTGATCGAACGGCCCTCGATGACGGGACGCAGGGAGATGCCCGATACCGGTTCCAATTCACGCCCCGGCCATTCGTCAGGCAATTCGGCGCCGGCGAAATCAGCCACCGTCGGCAACACGTCCACCAGATGTGCCGGTTGATCAACGACGGTGCCCTTCTTTTGTCGCAATCCCGCCGGCCAATGCAGAATCGCAGGCGTACAGATGCCGCCTTCGAACTGGTTCTGTTTGTAGAAGCGGAATGGTGCATTCCGCGCCCATGCCCAACCCGTGGAATCGCTCCAGGTGACGTCCGGTTCGTAGGGCATCCGATCCATCTTCGGACTTCGCCGGTCATACGGACACGCGCCATTGTCCGACACAAACAGGATCAGCGTGTTGTCCATTTCTCCGGCCTTCCGCAGATCGGCAAACAAGCGACCAAGCTCCTGATCCACCCGATCGATCATACCGGCCAACGCGGTCATGCGCATGCTCTCCCAGCGTTGGCGATCTTTCGACAGGTCTTTCCAGGCCGGAATATGATCAGGACGCGGCGAAGGTTTGAATCCTCCACCAAACAAGTTCAGACGTCTTTGTTTGGCGATTCGATCATCGCGCGTTGCATCCCAACCACGATCAAATCTACCGGCATATTTCTCATAGTCCTCCTTCAACGGCTGCAACGGTGCATGCGGCGCGTTGAAGGCGACATAGAGATACCATGGTTTCATCGTAGTTCGCGCTTCCTTCAGGAATTTCAGGGCGAAATCCACTTTTGCCACTGTCGTGTAGAATCCGGAATCCGGCACCGTCCATGGTTCGCCGTTCAACCGAAAGGTCTTGTCACCCCGATAGAAATTGCAGGCGCCGCTCAAGTGCCCGAAGTAGCGCTGAAATCCGAAGTCCGTCGGCTCCCGTTTCAGATGCCATTTGCCGGTCATGGCCGTGAAGTATCCCGCCGTGCCCAGAACCTCCGCCGAAGTCACGCCCTGACTCAAATCAAGATTGCCGGCCTGATAAGCATAGCGCCCGGTCAACAGCGAGATTCGCGAAGAGTGACACTTGGCCGTGTTGTAGAATTGGCTGAAGCGCATTCCGTTCTTCGCCAAGGCGTCCAGATTCGGCGTGTCAATTTCACCGCCGTAGCAACCCAGATCCGAGAATCCAAGATCATCAGCCATGATGATCAGGACATTGGGTCGCGAAGCCGCATGGGCAGCAATGCACAGATTGAACAGAGCCACACAGTAAAGGAGTCGACCGTATATCATGCGCGGAGAATGCGGTTCTGTCCGCCTCCTTCAAGAAACAAGATTGTCGCCCGCGGAATCAGTTCGATTCGCAGTTGCAACGCTTAGAATCCCGTTCAGCGGGCGACGAGACGATTCTTCAAACTGAGCGATTCCTTATGCGTGGGGTCCGCGGTGAGCGCACGATCCAGATGTTTCAGCGCGTCTTCGGTGGCGTTGCGCTGGATAGAGATCATCGCCCATGCGTAGTGCCCCCACGGGGAGCTTGGATCGACTTTCACGGCCGCCTCGGCATGCATCATGGCATCCGCCACGTTGCCTTCCGCTTCGGCGACAATCGCCTGGCGCGCCATTTCCTCCGAGGCCTTGCCCAACTGCGCCGTTGTGCTGGCCAGACTTTCCCTGATCTTCACCAACTCGGCATTGATATTCTCAAACTGCTCATTGGCGGTACCCGCGCGCTTGTCCGCGTCCCCGGCCAATCCCTTCATGTAGACGAGCGATCCGGTCGTCAACAGCAGCAAGAACGACAGCGTTCCCAACACAACCCAGCCGACCGTCCCCACCTGGCCGCTCTTCTCATCTTCATCTTCCGGCTCCGCCTTCGAACGCTTCTGCACGGCTGTGCTTTCCACGAAATAGTTGATCTCCTTCTCCAGCGCCCGGACCGTCTGGTGGCGCTTGTCCTGCTCCCGCGCCATGGCTTTCATGCAGATGTTGGACAGTTCGGGCGGGATTCTACGCAACGGTGCCTTTTCATCCGGTGGCGGAAAATCGCCGTCCGCCACCTGTTGCAGAACCACCTTGATATCCGTGGCTTCGATCGGCCGTTTGTAGGTGAGCATCTCGTATAACATCGCGCCCAACGAATAGATGTCGGTGCGATGATCCACCAGATTGGTCGTACCCAAGGCCTGTTCCGGCGCCATGTAGACCGGAGTCCCTTGGATTTCGCCGAACTTCGTGTCGACCACCTGCGATTGCGAGCGTACGGATCGGACCGAATCCATGATGTTGTGCGAAGATTCGTTCAGTCCATCTTCGCCACCATTGCCGTTGGCTTCGGCACTGTGATCGATCGTTCCGAGATTCACCTCCATCGGAGTCTCAGTCCGGACATTGCCCCCGCCTGCCTGACCGGGGAGAATCTTGGCAAGCCCCCAGTCCATCACCAACACCTCACCAAAGTCTCCAACCATCACATTCGCCGGTTTCAGATCGCGATGCAAAACCCCCTTCGAATGCGCGAACGAGATGGCGTCACAGATCTTCAGAAAAATGTTGAGGAACTGGGCGAGGGAATTGTGCCGCTGCCCGGTCTTGTTCTCCCAGATCAGCTCCTCGAGCGAACGCCCCTTCACCATCTTCATGGTGAAATAGAGGTTGCCATCCTCATCCTGTCCCAATTCGTGGATGGGAACGATGTTGGGGTGTTCCAACTGACCCGTGATCTGCGCCTCCTCCAGAAAATGCAAACGACGCGTGTCATCCTGCGAATTCTCCTGCCGCATAACCTTCATCGCGACCG
>JAYPXF010000226.1:0-11407 GCA_038154405.1 Verrucomicrobiales bacterium
TTTTTCCTGCTGTGGGTGTAGTTCAGGGTGATCGTGTGGGTGCATGGTGTCACCCTTCTGGGTGTAGACGCCGCGCTTGAACATGAACGAGCCGCGCGGCTTCTCCATCTCCTGCATGACCAGAGTCTTGGGAGCTTCGAGCGCCTTAAGCTGCTTGACGACCTCCGTCGATTGGGCGTTCAGCTTGTTGAGTTCAGCATCACTTTCGTTGCGATGTTTCTTCAACGCGGCAATCTGCTTCTTGCTTCGCTTGCCGGCAGGCGTATTGACGATTTTGAGAATGTCCTCGGAAATGTTGCCGGCTTTGGGATCACCGGTCATGGCGGAGACACGAATGCGACCGCCTTGACGTCCAGCACCCAACTGCTGGATCAGCGTCACGGTGAAGCGCGTTCCTCCCGGGAAGCTGACGGGTTTGTCGAAGACCGGATTGATCCAATGGGATCGACCGAACTTCGGAGCAATCGCCCAACCAGTCTTGGGGTCGGAATCGATGAGCTGTTTGACATTCCAACGGCCCTGCGAAAACGAGGCGGTGATATCGACCACCGTGAGGTCGGACTTCCGTTTGACATCCACCGATGTCGCCGTGAGTTTGAAATCGGTGACCACCACGTTCGGCTTGTTGCCATTGCCGCGGGCAGGCCCTTTCGACGGCAACGAGTCATGGGCCAGAAATTCAATGCGCAGACCGGTGACATCCTCGATCTCGGTCTCAACGATCACGTCGTAGTTTTCCTTATCCGGAACCTTGCCGACGAAAAGCACCGACTTGTCATCCAGCATTTCATATCTGGAACCGGCGGAAGTCCTGATCTGTTTGATATCCAGGGGACGGAGACGAGCCACTTCCTTCGATTTCGCAATCAGGCTCTTTTCCCATTCGGTATCGGCCTTGTCCAACTCCCGTGTGCGGCGTTTGATGTCCTTCTTCAATCCGGCAGATTGAGCATCGAGTTTCCTTTTCTTGGCAGCGACCTCTGGATCCGCCAGGTCCATGTAGATGCCTTGAAACTTGATCGAGCCGGGCGACTTCGGATTGGTGCGATCGGCCTCCTGCTTGGTGGTGTTGAAGAAGGCGAACATGCCGTAGTAATCCTTCATGGAGAAGGGGTCGTACTTGTGGTCATGGCATTGGGCGCATTCGAAGGTCGTGCCCAGCCAGACCGCCCCGAGCGTGTTCACGCGATCGAAAACCTGATTCACCCGTGACTCTTCGGGCTCGCTTCCCGCTTCAACGTTGATCGGCGTGCATTGATTGAAGCCGGTGGCGATCTTTTGCGCTTCGGTGGCATGGGGGATCAGGTCACCAGCGAGTTGTTCGATGGAGAACTGATCAAACGGCATGTCCTGGTTGATCGCATTGACCACCCAGTCCCGGTAGGCCCAGATCTCGCGGAAATTGTCGCGCTGAAATCCGTGGGAATCGGCATAACGTGCGTAGTCCAGCCAAGGCTGCGCCCAGCGCACGCCAAACTCTTCAGACTTCAGCAACCGATCGACGAGGCGCTCATAAGCAGTGCCGGACCCGTCCTTGATGAACGCCTGAACTTCGGCAGGCGTTGGCGGCAGACCGATGAGATCGAGTGAGAGACGACGGATGAGCGTGGCCTTGGTCGCTTCGGGCGAAGGACTCAATTTGGCAGCTTCTTGTTTTGCGGCAACGAAATGATCTATGCCATTGCGAGTCCACCTGATGTTCTTGATCTTGGGAAGCGGTGTCCTGCCCGGTTTGACGTAGGCCCAGTGTTTCGGAGCTTCGAAGGATTCCGGCCAGACGGCGCCGGCATCAATCCACTGCCGAATGGTTTCGATCTCGCGCTTTTTCAACAGGTCTCCACGATTGGGCATCACATCCTCGTGTTCTTTCGAGAGGCCGATGCGACGGAAGAGTTCACTCTTGGCAGCATCGCCGGAGGTCACCACTTCGCCCTTCAAAAGGTCAGCCTTTCGATCCATACGGAGGCCTCCCTTCTGGTCTTGCGAACCGTGGCATTCGATACAGGAGCGCTGCAGGATCGGGAACACATCGCGCCCGAACTGGATCTCGCGGGCCTTGCCCTCGATGGGGCGACAAGGTGACAAGGCGACTAGGAGAATTGTCAGTAGGGCCCGGTTTCGCATGTGCTGTTCGACGGTCATTGTGAGCTATCTATTTTCCATGAATTTCGGGCGGGCGCAATGATTGCGGTGGCACCGGCGGTGGAATAGCCTCGCTAGATGAAACGGCGGACTTTTCTTCAATCAATCGGAGCCCTGAGCACGATTGGACTCACGCCTGACGCCTTGGCAAAGGGAGTCTCCACCCGCACGCATCCGTGGATTCCGGGCAAGTTTCGACTGAAGATGCGTTCCTGCCGAAAACCGATTCCCAAAGGACGGGAGTATCATCCGGTCTTCAAGGATGTGGAATGGAACACTTCGGAAACCGCCATCGTGATCTGCGACATGTGGTCAAATCATCCCTGCCAGATGGCGGCACGGCGGGTGGCGGACATGGCTCCGCGCATGAATGCGGCCATATCCGCGGCGCGCGACCATGGGGCATTCATTGTCCATGCGCCGAGCGGGGGTGTGGATCTCTACGCCGACACGCCGTACCGCAAGAAAATGAAGGAGGCCTCCGAGGTGAAGTCGCCCCTTCCCATCAAAGGGCACTGGGATTGCGATCTATCACGGGAAACGGAACTGCCGGTGGAAACCAAGCTGCGGGTCGAAGGCGGCGTTCGCGGCTGCGATGATCCAGTTCCTCGGCCTCTGCCCAAATTTGATCGCCACGAACATCCTGCTATCGGGATCACCGGCTGGGACGGCATTTCGCAAAGCGGGCAGGAAATGTGGAATGTCTTTCAGCGAGAGGGCATTCGCAATGTCATCCTGATGGGGGTGCACACAAACATGTGCGTATTGGGCAGGCCATTCGGCATCCGCATGTGGTCCTATTTGGAATTGAACGTCGCTCTATGCCGGAATCTAACTGACGCACTCTACGATCCTCGCGATCCGCCGTTCGTGAGCCACACTCGCGGAACGGAACTGATTATCGAGCACATTGAGAAATACTGGGCTCCATCATTCATGGCCGAAGACTTGTTCTCCGTCACTCCGAACTCAAACAACCTATCATCGCGTTAGAAGTCTCCCAGTAGCGGAAACTGCTGTTTGCGATATTGAATCGCCTTCAGTTCCCGCAACGCCGGATACAAGACCGCTACACTGGCAACCACCACGGCAGCCAGCCAAAGCGCCTGCTTGCCGCGAGGATTCCCGCGTTCAAAGAACCACGGAGTCACCTGCGCGAGGACCGCACCGACCAAACCGATCACGGCATCTTCCAGACTGCCCGGACGGCCGAACTTGGGTTGCACCAACTCCAACGCCACCGCACCGAACGCCACCAATCCGAAGGACGTGAGATTCGCCCGAAGCGACGGCATTCTGAACAGGGCTTCAAACAGGCTCCTCCCAATCCAGACAAAGCACGCGAACACCGGCAGGTGCGTCGCGTTGAGCATCGACTGCCCCAGCGGGGTCTGAAACACCCGCGGCAAGGGTGCGAATAGCAATCCGAAGAGCCCGACTTCGCGAACGAACGGAATGATCGCACGCAGATTCAGCCACGCGGGACGTGATTTCTCGGACGACGAAATGAATTCCCCGTCCATCTCGCTCATTCCCAGCCGGCGAGCTTGCGCACTCCGGCGACGAACCCACGATTGAAGCTGTCCATGCTGAACCGGGTGAGCGCCGCCTGTTTGTTCTGCTCCAGAAACTCCTCTCCCGGATCTTTCAGGACCGCGAGAATCCGCTCGGCAAACTGCACCTGATTCCCCGGCTGGAACAACCAGTTCTCCGGCAGGAATTCCTTCATGCCATCGCGTCGGCTGGCCACAATCGGCACGTTCACACTCATCGCTTCGAGCATGACCAGCGGCACACCTTCAAAGCGCGATGGCAGGCACAACAGATCGATCGCGGCGTACACATCCGAAAGACCGTCCGTCCATTCGATGAACGTCACCGCCTCAAACACCCCTTTCTCCTGCGCCCGCTGCTTGAGGTTGTCACTGTCCGGACCGCTGCCCACATAGACCAGATGCACGTCTTCCATCCTGGCGAAATTCTCGGCGAAGCAATCCAACAGAAAATCGTGCCGCTTCTGCTTGTATTCCACCCGCCCGACCATCGCGACGAGCTTCTTGTCCGGCGGCAGCTTGAGCCGCTCCCGGGCTTCCTTCGGATCACGCTCCTCCGTCTTCGAGGAATCAAACCCGTTGAACACCACACCGATCGGCTGCGGCGCCCCACGTTCACGCAACAACGCCTTCATCCCCTCACTGATCGTGATGAATGAGTCCGGACGCTTGAACAGCCAGCTGTTGAGCGGATCACGCAAGGCACCCAGTTTCGCCTGCATCGTCGCCAAGGTGTGGGGAACAGGAATGTAACTGATCGCCGGCACTCCCAGCCGATTGGCCGCCAGCACGCCCAGCAAGGAAAGTTCAATGTCCCCTTGCAGCGCCAACATCGCGGAAACGCCATCCGCCTTGAAACGCTCCACCAGCTTCGTGATCGTCCCGCCGGCAAATCGACTGCGCACTCCCTGAAACTTGCGACTACGGATCGGCAATGGCGCGAGCTCGATGTTGTCGTGCTTCTTCGCCAACGCCGCCAACTTCGCCCGCAGTTTTTCGTTGCCCTCGTAGTAATAACAGACCAGCAGGAGATCCGATTCACCCGCCAATGCATCAATGCCGTAGCAAGACATCTGTTCATGCCCCCCGAACACCGGCGCGTCATCATAGATCGCCAACACCTTGTCTGTGTCTTTCTCCACCACGGGTACACGGATTATTCCGCTCAGATGATCCCAATGCAATCCGTGAACGCAGTGGATAAGTTGAGGTTCATTAGCGGAGCCGATTGCGGGATGGTTCGTCTCATGCAGATGACGCTGCCAACCAAATCCGATCCCAAGCCCGACCGGCGATTGTCGGGCGGGGAGGATTTTCGGACGGAGCTGGCAGCCTTCAATGAATTCGGAACCACGACTTTGCAGGAAGAGGCTGAGCATGGTGAAACAACGGTGCCGGTGTTCGTGAACGAATTCTGGACCGCCAAGCAAAGGGCGGCGCACAGCCTGCATGAAATTTCCTATCGCGCCTGTTTCAAACCGCAGTTACCTCGGTTCTTCATCGAGCGCCTCACCGACGAGAATGACCTTGTGCTCGATCCGTTCATGGGACGCGGTACTACCGTGCTGGAAAGCGTGCTACTGAACCGCCGTGGGACTTCAATCGATGTCAATCCGCTGAGCAGCATGTTGCTGCGACCGAGATTGAATCCACCGACACTCGCAGAAATCGAGAGACGCCTTTCGCAGATCGATCTGAATCGCCCCGGGGAAGCGCCGGACGATCTGCTGGTATTCTATGACAAGGACACGTTGCGCGAGCTGTCATCCCTCCGACGATACCTGGCTGAAGATGCCGATCCGGATGATCCGACCGATCGGTGGCTGCGCATGGCGGCGACCAACCGTTTGACCGGACACTCGAAAGGATTCTTCTCCGTTTACACCATGCCGCCCAATCAGGCGGTGACCGTCGATCGCCAGAAGTTGATCAATGAGAAGCGGGAGCAGAAGCCGGATTATCGCAACGTTCGAAAACTGATCATCAAGAAATCCAAATCCCTGCTCAAAGACATCACAGACGAGAATCGCTCTTCGTTCGATCGATATGGCACCGGCACGGAACTGGCGACCGGTTCGGCCAGTGATCTTTCTTATCTGCCGGACGACTCGGTTTCATTGGTTGTCACGTCACCGCCATTCCTGGATATTGTACAATACGCCACCGACAACTGGCTGCGCTGCTGGTTCAATGGCATCGATGCCGACTCGATTCCCATCTGGAGTTTCAAGAAAGTGCAGGATTGGCAGGAAGCAATGACCGGGGTGTTCCGTGAACTGCAACGGGTCTTGAAGCCCGGCGGCCACGTCGCGTTCGAAGTCGGCGAAGTGAAGAACGGCAAGGTGAAGCTCGAAGATCACGTGATCCCCGCCGGCATGGACGCGGGACTGCTTCCGGAACTGGTCCTGATCAACGCACAGGAATTCACCAAGACGGCAAACTGTTGGGGCGTGGACAACAAGACCATGGGGACCAACACCAACCGTATCGTGCTCTTCCGCAGGGAGTCTTGATGTGGCTGCGAGCCACTTGCGGTGAGCTTGTCGAATCGTTGGCGAGCAGATGGTTGTGGCGCATTCTTCTACTCGCTCATGCTCGCAGCTACACGAGGATTCTCATCATCGAACCGCCATGAATTAGTCTGGACAGCAGAACGTCTCCCTCTACCGTCGCCCGACGTTTACCCATACTCTTATGAAGAAGACATTCATCGCATTCACCCTTGCCGCCGCAGTTCTGATGCCGGCCGAATCTTTCGCCGCCGACAAGAAAAGGACTGCGACCAAGAAACCCGCAAAGAAGAAGGCCGCACCCAAGAAGAAGAAAACCTGGGATGACTGGAAAGCCGAATGGTCCAAGCTGTCCGACCAGAAGAAGGCAGCCATCCGCAAGGCTCTGCCCAAGAAGGCAACGGTCAAGCCGGAGGAAGCCCGTCGCGCGCTCGTGTTCTTCCGCTGCGGAGGTTTCGTGCATGGCTCCATCGGCGCCGGCAATTACATGCTCGAACAGCTGGGCAAGAAGACCAAGGCCTTCACCGCCGACTTCACCGATGTATATGCCAACCTGAATCCAAAGAATCTCAAACAGTATGATCTGCTGATCTTCAACAACACCACACGCCTGGAACTGGAGAACGACGCCCAGCGCAATGCGGTCGTCGAATTCATGAAGGCGGGCAAAGGCGTTGCCGGCATCCATGCCGCGGGAGACAACTTCTACAAGTGGCGACTCGGCGCCGCGATGATCGGCGGCCAGTTCAACGGCCATCCCTGGACCGCAGGTGGCAAGTGGGCTTTCAAGCTCGATGACCCCAAGCACGTGCTCAACAAGGCGTTCCACGGCAAGGGTTTCTGGCACACGGACGAGATCTACCAGTACAAGCCCGAAACCTACGAAGGCGAAGGCAAGCTGCGTATCCTCGTGAGTCTCGACATGAGCAAGGACGCCGTCACCAGGATCATGGACAATCCCCGATTCGCGAAATACAAGCAGCAGTATGGAGCCGGTCCACGCACCGTGCCGGTTTCGTGGTTGCGTGAATTCGAGGGCGGCCGGGTGTTCTACACAAACTTCGGTCATCGCGATGACACCTACGAGAAGCCGAACATAGTTCGCCACATCCTGGACGGCATCCAATACGCCACCGGCGACCTCTCCGCCGATGCCACTCCAACGGCCAAGACCAAGAAGTCCAGGCCGGCACTGGCGCCGCCGGCTTCGAAGTAACCTGTACCCGATCTCTCCACGAAGGCCGGCTTTGAACAGCCGGCCTTTTTCTTTATCTTTCCAACATCATGAACCGCCGAACTTTCCTTGGCTCTGCCGCTGCCCTGCCCTGTTTGTCGGATCCCTTTTCGGCGTCCGCGGCAGAACATACTGACCGCGACGAATTTGGCGGCTGGACCGGACTGAGATTCGAATCATCCGGTTTCTTTCGCCTCGAAAAGAACAAGGGCAAGTGGTGGTTCGTCACCCCGAAGGGAAATGCGTTCCTGGCTCTCGGCATGAACCATCTCCATCCGGGGTGGCTGGCACAGCCTTACAACAAGGCATTCTGGAACAAGGAATTTGGGGCAAAGAAAGCATACGACGACAACTGGCGGAAAGGCGTGTTCAAGAAGGTGATGAACGAGATGGAGCTGCTCGGCTTCAATCACTTCGGAGTGCACAACGACCAGCGCATGACAATCCCCAGCAGGTACCCGTTCATTCACCGGATCAGCTTTGTCGACATCCCACACCCCAAGGTCGCCACGAAAGAAAAGTTCCTGGATGTCTTCGACAAGTCCTTCGAAAAACACTGCGATGATCTGGCCCGCAAAGAGTGTCTTCCGCTCCACAAAAACCGGCAGCTGATCGGATACGCAATGACCGATTGCCCGATCTTCACCGATGAGGAAGCGGCCGAGCGTGACACGACCAAATACGGTTCCCCGCGTCTGGCCACCCCGACCTGGCCACGGGTCCTCCGGAATCTCGGTACCGAAGCGCCCGGCAAGCGCGCCTATGTCGAGACGATGCGCACGGTCTACAGCAACTGGATTCTGCACTTCAACGAGACCTACGGCACTTCCTTCAGGTCCTTCAACGATCTGTTGAAAGCGCGTGACTGGCGACCTAAGTCAGATTTGTCAAACGCCCTGGAAATGCGCGACAATCGCTGGTTCCTGGAACGCGTGGTCGACCGCTACTACAGGGTGATGACCGGTGCCGTCCGGCGACAGGACTCCAAACACCTGGTATTCGGCGACAAGCTCAACGCCAACACCAACGGCGGCGAACAGGTGGTCAAGACCACCGCCAAATACACCGATCTCGTATTCTACCAGATGTACGGTCGTCTGCAGGAACAACGCCCGATCGTGAACCGTTGGAGCAGGGCGACCGGCAAACCCTGCTTCAACGGCGATGGCGCGTTCGGCGTTCCTTACGACATGATGCCCAATCCGCACGGACCGCACTGCATCGACCAGCAACACCGCGCCGAAATGGTGCGTGAATTCGTGCTCGGCATGTTCTCACGCAACGATTTCGTCGGCTGGTCGGTCTGCGGCTGGGTCGACACCTGGAAGACCATGCCCCGCAAGCGCTTCAAGCAGCACAGCGGTTTCCAAGATCCATTTGGCAGGTTGAATCAACCCTACATCGACGAACTCGCCCGGTTGTCCAAAAATCTCTACCGTATCGCTGCCAGGTAGCTCTCAAGAGGGCCCCGTCGCGAACTGCAGGAGATCAGGCAATCAAGCGATCGATGAGCTGACCGCCGAATTGGGACAACTGCTTGAAGCGGCCGCCATGGAAGTAGGTGAGCTTGTTGTCGTCCAAACCCAACAGGTTTAACAGCGTCACGTGCAGGTCACGAACCTGATGCACCCCTTCCACCGCTTCGGCGCCGGTTTCGTCGGTGGCGCCGATGGTGTGTCCGGATTTCACTCCGCCGCCCGCCAGCCAGATCGTCATCGCCTTCGGATTGTCATCACGACCGTAGGAAATGCCGCCACCACGAATACCGTTGTCGGGCGTGCGACCGAATTCGCCGCACCAGACGATCAGGGTTTCATCCAACAAGCCACGTTCCTTCAGATCACCGATCAACGCGGCGATCGGTTGATCCACCTGTGAAACCAGGTTGCCATGCGCGCTTGATGAAGTCGTGCGAATCCCAGGTCGCGTGATAGAGCTGAAGGAAGCCTACGTCCTGTTCGATCAACCGTCGCGCCAACAGACACTTGCGGCCGAATGAATCCGTCGGCTCCTTGCCGATGCCATAGGCTTCTTTCAACGATTCCTTTTCCTGCTTCAGATCCAGTATGCCCGGCACCTGCATCTGCATCTGCATCTGCATGCGGAACGCAAGTTCGTAGCTCTCCATGCGTGCCGCAAGTTCCTCATAACCGGCATGTTTCTGCTGATGACCGCGATTCAGTTTTGACAGTAGATCCAGATTCATCCGTTGGTGTTCGGGAGTGATCCCCTTCGGTGGCTGCAGGTCAAGAATCGGAGACCCTTTCGGACGCAACGTCGTTCCCTGGAAATGGGCTGGCAGATAACCGTTACCCCAATTTACCGCACCGCCTTGTGGGAAAGAATCTTCTGGCAATACCATGAGGCCCGGCAAATCGCGATTGACGGAGCCGATGCCATAGGTCACCCAGGCGCCGATGGCCGGGTCAACTCCGAAACGGTTGCCGGTGTTCATCTGGTACTGCGCCGTGGGATGATTCACCGAATCCACCTGTCAACCGCGGAAGAAAAAGATATCATCAGCCAAACCGGAAAGGTGCGCCCAATTCTTCGCCAGGTCCGCCCAGCTCTGCCCGAACTTCCCAAACTCGAACGGACTTTGAACGTAGTATCGTTCGCCGCTGCTCATGGCGGAGTTCATTTCGCCGATGAGTGACTTGGGCCGCGGGTGTTCGGCGGCTTCGAGTTCGCCGCTGATCAACGGCCACACCTTGTGGGCAAACAATGCTTCCGCTTCGGTGGGTCGAGATTGCGCACGAGCAACGGTCACAATCGACAGGCACGGCAACAGAAGAATCAGATTACAGAATCGCATGTCGAACATCTGCAATCGGGAATTGGACGAATATGACACTCCCAACTTGGAAACCGGGCGAGCCTTTTTTGCGGATCACATTGCCTGAATCGGCAAGCGTCACACTTGTTCGTCAGCTTGGGGTATCCGTGATGCCAGCGCCTCGTCCCAAATGACTTGTTGACCGGAATGGGAAGCTATCCGGCCCATGATCGCGGACAAAGTCGTCTTCGCTCCGATCGACGCCTCGTTGCAGGGAAGATCATTGCGAACGGCGTGGAACAGGTCGTTGTGTTCCTGCTGGTAGGGATTCTTATCCTTCTTCGAGTGACGGTAGGCCCATGAACCGTTCTCACTTTCGATCCGAAATCGACCGATATCAGAGTATCCTTCCGAACCTTGAACGTGTTCGGAAGTCGAATTCCAACAGCCGCGGATCTGACGGCATTGGCCGACCAACCAGGTGCCGTCTTCGTATTGATACTCCACGCATTGATGGTCATACACATCGCCGCGGTTGGCGTCTGCCACGACTTGTCGTCCGCCCATACCACGCGCCATTACCGGGAACCCGTCCTTCAACCAGTTGATCACATCCAGATTCTGCACGTGCTGCTCGGTGATCTGATCGCCGCCGAGGGAATTGAAGTATTGCCAGTTCCGTAACCGGGTCTCGAATTCACCGGGTGCATCGCCACTCGGCCGAAGTTCACGGTTGCCGCCAACGTTGGTATAGGCGCGGGCTGACAGGTGTCGACGTTGGAAACCGACACCCACCTTGAGATTCTTCTGATCCGCCAGCTTGGCCGTTTCCAAGATCTGTTGAACGCCGACGCCGTCCACCGCCAAAGGCTTCTCCATGAAGACATGGCAGCCCTGTGCAATCGCAGACGTAAAGTGCTCGGGCCGAAAAACAGGGGGAGTGGCAAGAATTACCACATCGGAAAGTTCGCAGACGTGCCGAAATGCATCCATTCCAACGAAACGTCGATCGCGGGCCACGCTGACCTGTCGGCCGATCCGGTCACGCAGCTTGCCAAGGTTTTGTTCCAACTGATCGGGAAAGACATCCCCCATCGCGACCAAGCGGGTATTGGGATCTGCTTTCAACGCCTGAAATGCCGCACCACCACCGCGGTTGCCGCAACCGATCAGTCCGACTTTCAGTGTGGGA
>JAYPXF010000227.1:0-11361 GCA_038154405.1 Verrucomicrobiales bacterium
CCTTGGCCGCGTTCAAATTCAGCCGCCTGACCTAGAATGGTTTTGGCGATCCACGTCCGACCGCTTTCGGCGTGATCCAGCGCCGGCTGGACGGCGAATCGCAATCCGCCAGCGCCACCGAATTCCGTGAGCAACTGAACCAGCTCCAGGCCGAAGGATTTCGCCTCGTTCAATCCGAATGGCATCACGCCCGCTTCGAACCCGGTTCCGGCAAGGCACCAAGTTCGCTGTTCAACGTGTCACTTCATGTCGCCGGCCCGGACCAACGTCTCATCTCTTTGAATGGACAACTGCGGGTCACTTGGAGAGACACCCTGTCGGAGGAAGGCAAACCGCTGGCCGATTCCATAGCCATGTTGAATGCGCGAATGATGCAACGACAGGGCAAGCCGGCCTTTGCGGAAGTTGGCTTACCGCTACGGCAGATGCGCACCGCGATGCCCGTGCTGGCTCATGACCTGAACAACGACGGCCTCAGCGAAATCATCATTCCACCGCACAACCTGATCCTTTGGAACCAGGGCGGATTCAAATGTGAAGCGGCGACACTGATGGAACAACTTCCCAAGGGTCTGAATCTGGCCGGATGGGCGGCACTGGCCAGCCGCTACACTGCGGTCATCGATGAGTTCACCGGTGATGATCTGCCGGATCTGGTCGTCGTGCTTCCTAAGGATGGTGCCTTCCTCTACGAAATGAATTCCGATCGGAAATTCGCGGACAATCCGAAGCAGATCCTGCCCGCAAACGAGAATCTGAAATGGCCCAAGGTGGCCACCAGCGGTGATGTCAACGGCGACGGCCACGCGGACCTCTGGTTCGGTCAGTACCTCAGCGGCACGTACAACGGGGAGTTCCCGAATCCCGTGTTTGATGCCAACAACGGTCACCCCGCCTACCTGCTGATCAACCAGGGTGACGGTCAGTTCACGGACGCCACCGAATCCGCCGGACTGGGCAAACGACGCACCCGTCTCACCTACAGCGCCTCGCTTTGGGATTTCGACACCGACGGGGATCTGGATCTGGTTACCGTGAATGACTTCAGCGGAGTCAATGCTTACCGCAACGACGGAAAAGGGAATTTCACCGACCTGCCCGGAGGATTGGTGGACGAGCGCGCCAACTTCGGAATGGGACATGCGATCACCGACCTGAACAACGACGGCATCGTGGATTTCTATGTGACCGGCATGAGCTCCACCACGGCAAGGCGCCTTGAATCGCTCGGCCTCGGTCGCGAGGAGTTTCCAGACATTCAGAAACTGCGCATGAAGATGGGATACGGCAGCCGCTTGTATTACGGGAACGGCGCCGGACGTTACCTGCAGGCCGCAGCGGTGGATCAGGTCGCCCGCACCGGCTGGTCCTGGGGCATCGGCGCATTCGACTTCGGCAATGATGGTTGGACCGACCTTTACGTCGCCAACGGTCACATCAGCCGTGAGTCCTGTCGGGATTACTGCACGCGCTTCTGGACCCATGACATCTACACCGATCCCACGCTGCCGACTCCGACCAAGAAGTTCGTCTTTGGCGAGGCGCTGCAGGAAGCCTATGGCCAGGGCATCGTCTCATGGAAAGGTTACGAGAAGAACAAGCTGTTCCTCAATCAAGGCGGCTCGAATTACCTTTCGGCAGCCTATCAGATGGGAGCGGCATTTGAATACGACTCGCGTACGGTGTTGTCGGAAGATTTTGACGGGGACGGCCGGGTCGATCTGTTGGTTGTGGAGGAAAACGCGAACTGGGAACGCCCCTTCGATTTCCGCATCCGACTCTACCGGAACGTCTGGGAGGACAACGGAAACTGGATCGGATTACAGCTGGCAGGCAATGGCAGCGGCAGCCTGATGGGGACCCGGATTCAATTGGAGACCACCTCTGGCAAACGCGCGGCCGTTCTCGTCAACGGGGATTCATTTGCGGGGCAGCACTCGATGACGAGACACTTTGGGTTGGGCGACTTGAAGAACGTCAAGCGCACCGTGATCCGTTGGCCCGATGGCAGGGAGACTTCCTTCGACAACCCCGCCATCAACCGATACCACCGCGTCGAGCAGCCTCGCTGATCACCGTGCAATCCCGCTGCCGTGGACGCCATCGTCCGTACGTGGGGTCACCTACAGACACATCTCAAAACCCTGTGGCAATCTATGCGCAGCTTTTTGAGAATTGTGGGGACAAGCCCCCGGGTTGAACGGTCACAAATGGACACCCAGACGCTGTGCACGACCATTCCCCGGGTTGAGACTGAAGTCCGGCGACGGCAGCAGCGCGAATCAGACCGAGAACGCCGCTCATGAACCCTGCCGTCGCTGGACCGGTGAGGACCGATGAATCAATCATCCTCATCGGCAATTGGAGTTTGATATTTCGTATCGGCATCCCAATGCTCTCGGTCTCTCGCACATGAAACCGACCGACATCCGCTGCGTTGCCACCGAACTCTACTTCCTCCCCGTCCACACACGCGTGCCTCTGAAATTCGGCCGCGAAACCGTCAGTTTCGTCACCTGTGCCCGGGTGAAGATGACCGTGGAGGACAGCAACGGCAATCGGGCCGAGGGCTGGGGCGAGACACCCTTGAGCGTCACTTGGGTATGGCCCAGCAGCAACAGTTACGAAGCCCGTCACGGCGTCCTGAAGAACTTCTGCGCGCGACTCGCCAAGGCCTGGACGCAATTCCCGGGCAAGGGACATCCGATCGAGGTGGGCCACGATTTCAACAAGCACGAACTGCCCAAATTGCTGCAGGAAACCAATGTCAACCGCCCGGGCATGGAACCCATGCCCCTGCTCGCGGCACTGGTCTGCAACTCGCTCTTCGACATCGCCTTCCATGACGCCTTCGGCCGCCTCGTGAAGCGCCCGATCTACAGCACCTACAATGATGAGTTCATGTCACGAACCCTGGATGACCTCGTCGCGCCGGCCGCCGGCACCGAGGTCGGCTTTGACGGCAAATACCCGAACGATTTCGTCACCCGCAAACCGATCAGCAAGCGACTTCGCGCATGGCATCTCGTCGGCGGCGTCGACAAACTCTCCCGCGACGAAGCCAGTGCGGAGGATCCCGCGG
Source organism: Verrucomicrobiales bacterium (assembly GCA_038154405.1). GTDB lineage: Bacteria > Verrucomicrobiota > Verrucomicrobiia > Limisphaerales > JAYPXF01. The sequence continues at coordinate 3,083 of JAYPXF010000227.1, forward strand.
ACGGCTACCCCGTCTACCTTCCCGATTGGATCGAGGTCGACGGACTCAAATGCCTGAAGATCAAGCTGCGCGGAAACGACGCCGAGTGGGACTACGATCGCCTGGTCAGCATCGGCAAGATCGCCATCGAGAAAGATGTCGAGTGGCTGACCTCTGATTTCAACTGCACCGTCAGCAATCCGGAATACGTGAACGAAATCCTGGATCGCCTTTGCCTGGAGCACCCGCGCATCTACGGCATGCTGCTCTACGTCGAACAACCCTTCCCTTACGAACTGGAAAAGAACCGGATCGATGTCCACAGCGTCTCCGCCCGCAAACCCCTTTTCCTGGATGAAAGCGCGCACGACTGGGAACACGTACAACTCGGCCGCGAACTGGGCTGGACCGGCGTCGCCCTGAAGACCTGCAAGACCCAGACCGGCGCCATTCTCTCAGCCTGCTGGGCCAAGGCTCACGGAATGACCCTGATGGTCCAGGACTTGACCAATCCCATGCTTGCCCAGAACCCGCACTGTCTGCTCGCCGCACACGTCGGCACGATCATGGGCGTGGAGACCAATGCCATGCAGTTCTACCCGGAAGCATCGAAGCCGGAAATGGGAGTTCATCCGGGCATTCATCAGCGCCGCGACGGTTGCGTCGACATCGCCACGCTCAGTGGTTACGGATTCAGCTACTTCGAAGATCAGGTGAAACGAGACTTGCCAGAAGTGGAAGTCACCTACTCCGCATTCTGAACCGGGCCACGCAATTCAATACACAACCCGGTAAAATCGCGGGGTTCAGCCCTGCGCGTCTTCAACCTCGGACAGCTTTCGGTAAAGCGTTGCCAGGCTGATACCCAACATCTTGGCGGCCTGGTCCTTGTCCCCGCCCGTCTGGGCGATCGCACGCTGCAGATAGACCTGCTCCTGCTCGCGGATCCAGTCCTTCAACTGTCCGACCGGTTTGTTCAATCCGCCGATCTCGCCGGGAGCCTTCTCACCGATATCCTTCACGTCCTTCTCGGCAAACGTCGTGTCCGGATTGGGTGCCAATCCCGCCTCCGTGTCGGAGACGGATTCATCCGCCAAGGCATGCAACTGCACCGGCAGGTCATCGACCTTGATGAGACCTTCATCGCACAGGGCGCACGCCCGCTCGATCGCGTTCTCCAGTTCGCGTACATTGCCCGGCCACCCGTGCTTGCGAATCACGTCCAAAGCGCGCTTGCTGACCGACGGAATGGAGATGCCGTTCTCCGCGGATTTGGCTTTCAGGAAATGCGACACCAGCAGCGGAATGTCCTCCATGCGCTCGCGCAGTGATGGGAGGTCCACGGTGATGACGTTCAGACGATAAAACAGATCCTCGCGAAACCCGCCGTCCTTGATCCGCTCCTCCAGGTTTTCATTCGTTGCCGCCAGCACCCGAACGTTCACGTACACGGGGGTATTGTCACCCACCGCGCGAACCTCACGTTCCTGCAACACGCGCAACAGCCGGCTCTGCAACACGGACGACATCGTGCCGACCTCATCCAGAAAAATTGTCCCGCCATCCGCCTCCTGAAACAGACCGATCTTGTCGTTTATTGCCCCGGTGAACGAGCCCTTGCGATGACCGAACAGTTCGGATTCCAAAAGATGCTCGGGAAGCGCGCTGCAGTTGATCGGCACGAACGGGGAAAACTGCCGCTGGCTGTTGTAATGCAACGCTTTGGCCACGAGTTCCTTGCCCGTGCCGCTCTCCCCGTGGATCAGCACCGTGCTGTCCGTGTCCGCCACCCGTTCTACCATCTTGAACACGTTCTGCATCGCGGGTGAACTGCCGATGATCTGGTTGAAGCGATACTTCTTCTTGAGCTGCTTCTTCAGATAGACGTTCTCGGAAATCGCGTCGTTGTAGGACAGCGCCCGTTGCACGGTCAGTCGGAGTTCCTCCAACTTGAACGGCTTTTCCAGATAGTCGTACGCGCCTTTCTTCATCGCCTCCACCGCAGTCTCAATGGAACCGTATCCGGTCACCACGATGGTGATGGCCGGCGGATTCAGGGCGCGTGCGCGACGCAGCATCTCCAATCCCTGCGCTCCGGTCTTGTCCAGGTAGAGATCCGTGATGACGAGTTCCGGTGCCTGCTCTTCCAACGCCTCAAAGGCGGGTTCCGCAGCGGTGTAGGGACAAACCTCGTGGCCTTCACTGCGGAGCATTTCCGTAACGATCTGCACCATCGTTACCTCATCATCCACAAGCATTACATTGGCCATGCGCGGGAGCCTAAAGATTCGCAAGGACACCGGCAAGTGAATGATTGGAAGCAGGCTCTATCCGAACCAGAACCATGCACCGACCAACGCGACCTGAACCACCACGATGATCCAATACGATCGGCGGAATTCCGCCTTGCGGGTCTTGTGTCGAAAAGCCCTCATCCCCAACCACGCCCCGATGCTCCCACCGATCAAGGCACCATAAAGCAGATCCGCCTCACTGATCCGTCGCCATTTCTTGCGCGCGCTGAACTTGTCAAAACCGAACGCGCTGAACGCGACCACATTCACGGCAACCAGCCACGCCGCCAACGGGTGCCAGCCGCAGCCGAACCACAGCGCGAGCGCCAGGCCGATGAGAATGACATTGGCAACAACCACAACGCGCCAGTCTCACTGCAGATCTAACACCCACTCCCAGAGATCGCCCTGGTCGGATTCGTGCACGACATTCAGGCAGCGGAATCCCTGTTTTTCCAACAGCCGGATCACGGGTGCCGCAGTTGCAAGCGTGTAGGCGATGACCCGTCTCACCACTTTCTCATCGCGCGCAACCTGAATCAAACGTCGCGCCATCTCGCCTCCATACCCCTGCCCTTCAAACTGTGGAAACGTGACGATCGCGATCTCCACGTCTCCGTCCTCGTTCGGATTGCCCTTGAAGCTGCAATTGCCAACCAGACCACCCTTCATCGGATCCATGGCCAGGTAGCTGATCCAAGGTTCTCTGGCACTCGCGTTCTGCAGGAACGAACGGGTCTCCTGCAGCACGGTCACGATCATGTGATGGAACTCCCGGCTTTCGCCGGAGCCGTCGTGCATGTTGATCGCCGCATTGCGTTCCAACCGGTCAAGGTTGTCGGCATCCAGCGGGATCAACTCAAGATGCATGACGAAGGAGCTACAGGAACTTGCCCGGGTTGAGAATGTCTTTCGGATCCAATGCGGACTTTACGCGACGGTGCAGGTCATCGACTTCCTTTGAAGCCGCCAACTTCCACCAGGGTTTCTTGGCCAGTCCGATCCCGTGCTCTCCGGTGACCACCCCCCCCCATGCGACAATCTGGCCGAAGAGTTCATCCAGACACTTGTCACTTCGCCGCCGCGCATTCGGCTGTTCGAAATCCACCATCACGTTCACGTGAATGTTCCCGTCCCCCGCATGACCGAAACACGCAACCGGAAAGCCATGCCTCTTCTGCAACTTCGAGGCGAACCGGAAAAGATCCTCCAGGCGTCCACGCGGCACGGTGATGTCCTCATTCAGTTTGGTCAGCCCGGTGTCTCGCAGGCTGTACGAAAACTCCCGGCGAAGCTGCCAGATCGCCTCCACCTTCGCCTCACCCATGGCCCGCTCGATGAACAGGTTTGCCGGCGACTTCAGGATCTTGCCGATAACATTCAGATCACCCTTCACAGATCTTTCCTGTCCGTCCAGCTCCACAATCAGATGGGCGTTGCAGCCCGAGAACATCGCGTTGCGCGTACGCTTTTCCGCCGCCCGCAAAGTGAACGCATCGGCCACCTCCACCGCACTGGGAAGGAAGCCATTGGCAAAGATGTCCCGTATTGCCTTCGCCGCAGCCGACATCGTCTTGAAGCCCGCGCTCAAAGCCGCGCGATACGGCGGCAATGGCAACAGTTTCAAGGTAGCCCCGGTCACCACACCCAGCATGCCCTCGGAACCGACGAACAGCCGGTGCAGATCGAAACCGGACTTGTTCTTGTGCGTGCGACTGCCCGTGTTGAACACCGTCCCGTCCGCAAGCACCACTTCCAGACCCAACACATAGTCGCGGGTCACCCCGTATTTCAGACAACGGGGTCCCCCCGCATTGGTTGCGATGTTCCCGCCGATACTGCAGTCCGCGCGGCTGGCCGGATCCGGCGGATAATACAATCCCTTGGCCGCCGCCTTTTCCTGCAGATTCGCGGTAATGACGCCGGGGCCGACAACGGCCACAAAATCCCGCTCATTGATCTCCCGGATTCGCTTCATCCCGGCCACCGACAGCAGGATGCCGCCCTTCACCGGCACGCAGCCACCGACATAACCGTGTCCGGCGCCACGGGTCGTGACTGGAATTCCATGCTGATGCGCAAATTTCAGAATCTCAGAAACCGCCTTGGAGGTTCGTGGCCGGGCGACCACCTCCGGCATGGCGGTGGCGAACCACCTGTCGGCCCCGTGCACTTCACGCACACGCTCGTCAAAACTCAGCACCCCGCGAGGCAGGCGCTTTTCCAATCGTTTCAAGAGTCGGGTGTGGCTCATTAGTCCTCGCTGGCATCCTCGTCGACCAGTTCCTTGGCCAATTCCTCGTCTTCCTGGCGCACCTTGATCCGCGTGGACATCGCTCCCGCCAAGGGATTCGTTTCGTTGTCGATCACGCATTGGATACCGGCGGCATCGAGGCGCGACTTGATCAACTGAGCCAGCATGGGATCAGTCGTTTCCATTACAGTCTTGAGTTCCATTCTTAATGGGATGCTCCGGAACCGTTCTTGAGGTTGGCGAACACCATGGTTCCGTTTGAGCTTTGCAGAAGGCTCGCGATTTCCACCTCCACGGTCTGCCCCACGTGGCCGCGGGCATTGTTGACGACGATCATCGTGCCGTCGGTGAGGTAGCCGACCCCCTGGTCCTGGTCCTTGCCCTCGCGCGCGATCTTCAACCGCATGTAATCCCCGGGCAGGACGACCGGTTTCAGAGCCGTGGCCAGTTCATTGATGTTCACGTGTCGGACGTGCTGAAGTTCGGCGATCTTGCCGAGGTTGAAATCATTGGTGTAGAGGGTGGCATCGAGCACTTTCGCGAGATGGATCAGTTTCGCATCGACCGTCTCTTCGTCCACGATATCCGCCTCGTGGATCTTCACCTCATTGCTTTCGTTGCGCTGGATACGGCTGAGCATGTCCAGCCCCCGCCGGCCGCGTTCCCTCCGCGCCCCGTCTTCGGAATCTGCAACCACCTGCAGTTCCTGGAGCACAAACCGGGGAACGATCACGATCCCTTCCAGAAAGCGCGCGTCGATCAGGTCGGCGATGCGGCCGTCGATGATCACACTCGTATCCAGCAAGAGAAGTTTCTCCGGTCGGTCGCGCGGTTCGAACTTGATGTACGGAATGATGAGGAAGAAATCTTCCTTGTTGCTGCGCATCGCCAGCACCATGCCGATGTAGCTGAAACCGATGAACAACGACAGTCGGATCAGCCAACGGACCGGATACTCGTCGACGTAGACGAACAGCTGTGAGCGATCGATCAACCACGCAATGATCGTGCCGAGAACCAGCCCGAAGGTGGCCGCGGAAAAGGCCCGCAGGGAGAACCCTTTCAGCATCTCGTCAAACGCGATCAGCAGCATTCCGTAGCCGAACCCGATGGCCACTCCAAACACCCACGGAGGCACACTCAACGACGAATGATGAACCAGATCCGGCTGCACCTCGCTGACGGCGTATCCGGCGAGGACACACATGGACAGAAACAGGATTCTGATGACTTTGAACGACATCTTCGTAAACCTTACGGCAAGCGTAGTCCTTTGCCCCCCCGGGGGCAACCTCTCGCGATTTCCACTCTAGAGCTCCACGATTCCGCCACTGGCAACGGACTGTTCCGCAGCAATCGCAACCCGGGTACCGGGAACACATTCCTCCACGGAAGTCAGGTGCGGCTTGCCGTCTAGGACGGCATCCAGAAACGCTTCGTGGATTTCGGAAAATCCGAGATGCCCCCCCCAGCCCACCCCGGCCTTGGCATCCACCTGGTGCGCAATCGGTTCCCCTTCATCCTTGCCCCGCTTCCACTGCAGTATTTCGATTCCAGAAATCCGGGTCTGCAACACCCCGGATTCACCGACTATTCCCATCTCAAGATCTTCGTTGGGAAAATCCCGGGCAAACATGCATACCTGTAATGTACCCACGGCTCCGTTGTCGTAGTCCACGTTCACGCTGGAGTAGTCATTCACCTGCAAGTCCGGCTCCACCACGCTCGTCACCGCCAGGCCACCAAAAGCCGCCACGCGCTTGGGCTTCGCTCCCAGCCACCAGTTCATCATGTCGAAGTGATGGCAGTTTTTGTCGACCATCAGCCCGCCGGACATGGTCCGATTCTGGATCCAGTTGCCGGATTTGGGCTGAAACGCTCCGCGAAACTCCTTGGTCCAAACCATGCGCGGACGACCGATCTCACCGGCGTCGACCAGTTCCTTGATCTTGCGAAAGAAAGTCGAGTAGCGCAGTTCGTGCCCGATCAGGATCACCCGGTCCGTACCGGCCGCAATCCGTTCCAGTTCATCGCATTCAGCCAGCGTAATGCCGCAGGATTTTTCCAGAAACAGATGCTTGCCGGCAGCGATCACTTCCCCCGCCAGCTTCACATGGGTGGAATTGGGTGATGAAACCACCACCGCATCCACATCCGCCTGAATCAGTTTGGATTCGTCGTCGAATACCTCCACATCCGGTGCAAACTCCTTCGCCTTGGCGATGTTGTCGGGATTGCGCGAACAGATCGCGGTGGCCCCCGCACGTCCGTTCGATTGGCAATGAAACAGATCCACATGACTGCGTCCCATCGCACCGACACCGATAAAACCAAGCTTCAGACTCATGGCTCCGAGAGGGTCGAGGGACGACGAGCCAGGGGCAAGTGAATTCCGGAAATCAGCGAAAACCGGCTACTTTCCTCTTGCCCACCGCGCACCCACCACCAACCCTCCCGCCATGCCATTTGTCACGCATCTGGAATGCGCCAACTGCGGCAAGGAATTTGAAGCTCAACAGGTGAACAATCTCTGCACCGCCTGTCAGCGGCCGCTCTGGGTCCGCTACGATCTCGATGCGGTGAAAGAGCATTTCACCAAGCAGGATCTCGTCGGTCGGCCGCCCACGATCTGGCGCTACCTCGAACTGCTTCCGATTGAAGATCCGGCAAACATTGTCTCCCTGACAGAAACCATCACCCCCATTCTCAGCGCGCCCAAACTCGCCGCAAAATTCGGTCTCAACAACCTGCTGATCAAAGACGAGAGCCGCCTGCCGACCGGCAGCTTCAAGGCCCGTGGCATGGCGATGGCCGTGACGATGGCCAAGGATTTCGGCATCCGAAAACTGGCCGTACCCACCGCCGGAAATGCGGGTGGCGCGATGGCCAGTTACGCGGCGCGAGCCGGGATGGAATCCTGGGTCTTCATGCCGGTAGACACACCGGCCATCAACCGCAAGGAATGCCATCTCGCCGGCGCCCGCACCTACCTGGTGAACGGGCTGATCGACGATTGCGGCAAGCTGGTCGCTGAAGGCGTGCAGAAGAAGGGCTGGTTCAATGTCTCCACCCTCAAGGAACCCTATCGCATCGAGGGCAAGAAGACGATGGGCCTCGAACTGGCCGAGCAATTCGAATGGAAACTACCCGACGTCATTCTCTACCCCACCGGTGGCGGCACCGGCCTCATCGGCATGTGGAAGGCATTTCAGGAACTCGATGCGATCGGCTTTCTGAAATCACGCAACAAACCACGGATGTATGCCTGCCAGAGCTCCGGCTGCGCTCCCATTGCCACCGCGTTTGCCAACGGCACCCGTTTCGCCAAGCGATTTGAGAATGCCGCGACGGTCGCCAGCGGACTGCGTGTCCCGTCCGCGGTTGGTGATTTCATGATCATCGATGCCGTCAAGGAAAGCGGCGGCAAGGCGATGACCTCCCCGGAAGAGGACATCCAGAAATGGATGCAGTTCTCCGCCTCGTCCGAAGGCATGTCGGTCTGTCCCGAGACGGCGGTCTGCCTTGGTGTCCTTGACCAACTGGCGCAGAGCGGAGAAATCAAACCCAAGGAGCGCGTGCTCGTATTCAATACGGGCGCTTCACAGAAATACCCTGAAGCAGTGAACGAGCAACTCCCATCCATAGACCTTACACAACCGGTGGATTGGGATTCGATCTAGCCGTAGTATTTCATCAAAGGGGTAAGAAAGAAGCGAAGCCCGCGGCCAAAACCGCTATGGTTGGAGGTGATA
>JAYPXF010000228.1:0-3103 GCA_038154405.1 Verrucomicrobiales bacterium
ACCCCGTTTTAAAATATCTAGAAGAGCGACCTGGTGACCGAGATCAACGCCGCGGCTAAACGTTCGAGAGACAAGGAAAGCAAAATCTATCTGATTGGTTCCGGATCCGGAGAACTGAACGGCGTCAAAATCGTCGGCAACATCCTGCACGATTCCGAGCTGAACAAGTAGACACGGAGGGAACCGCTCCGTCCGTTTCGCCTGGAAAAGGAACAACTTCGAAAACCGGCATCGACGGAGCGACGCCCTTCAAGTGCCGCAACACGGTTATTCAGAGCGACTTGATGCCGTCGGCGAGTGACTTCACAAAGCCGGCCACGTGTTCCACGAGATCATCGTCACCTCCCTTTTCAGCGATCTGGTTCACAATCGCGCTGCCTACCACAACTCCTTCGGCATTGCGTGCCACCTCTTTTGCCTGATCCGGATTGGAGACTCCGAAGCCGACCGCAATCGGCAGGTCGGAATGAGCGCGAATTCTGCCGGTCATTTCCCCGATCGTGTCGGAAACGCTTTGCTGCATGCCGGTCACACCCTCCCGAGAAATATAGTAAATGAACCCCATGCCGCGCTTGGCAATTATCTCCATGCGCGTTTCCGGAGTCGTCGGAGCAATGAGGTAAATCGCGCAAAGCCCGTTTTCCTGCATAAGCTGTTCGTAGCTCTCCGATTCCTCGGGAGGCAGATCGAGCACCAGCAATCCATCCACACCGGATGAAGCAGCGTCCTTGATGAAATCCTCCAAGCCCGGTTTGTGCAGAAGGTTGTAGTAGATATAGAGAACGATCGGGACCCCAGATTCCTTGCGGATGTTGGCCACGGATTCGAGCACACGAGCCGGGGTAGTCCCGGATTCCAATCCGCGTTGCGCCGCCAACTGGTTCACCAGCCCATCCGCCAACGGATCGCTGAACGGCACGCCCAGTTCCATCACATCCACCCCCGCCTGATCGAATGCAACGACCAGTTTCTCCGTCGCGGTCAAGTCGGGGTCGCCGGCACCGATATAGGTCACCAAGGCCTTCTTCCCCTGCTCTCTCAATTGGGCAAATCGCTGCTCGATCCGATTCATGCGGCGCGGAGTGTCGTCGATCTGTTCGGCATCAGGCAAGTTCCATTCGGTCTCGCCTATATGGCTGGGTCTGAATAAAACCGCACCGGCGGTTCCCAAGGTTAATCCAACTGAACATGATTGCCTCGAGGCGGCATCGACGGAGCGATGCCCTCCGCTGGGTCAATTCACCGCCGCGTCCATCAACGCAACCAGATCCTTCACCTTGGCTGGATATTTCCTGGCGATGTTGTTTTCCTCGCCGAGATCCTTGTCCAGGTCATACAACTCCATCGGCTTCTTGGCGCCGGTTTGCACGAGCTTCCATTTGCCCTGGCGAATGGCGCGTTTGGAGCCGTATCGCCAGAAGAGATGGTCGTGTGATTTCTGCTCCTTGCCCATCAGCGTCGGCACGAAGGAAATACCATCGGTAGCGGAAGCCGGTTTCGTTCCCGCCAGTTCACAGGCCGTGGCCATGAAATCCCAGAAGGCCAACGGCTCATCCGACTCGGAGCCGGGTTTCACACGCCCTGGCCAACGCGCGATCGTCGGAACCCGAATGCCGCCTTCGTAGAGATCGCGCTTGTAGCCTCGCAATGGCCCGTTGGCATCAAAGAACTCGTGGATGTGCCCGCCTTCGGAATGCGGACCGTTGTCCGACGTGAAAATCACCAGGGTATTGGTGTCGATGTTCAGCTCCTTCAACAACTCAAAGAGCCGTCCCATGTCGCGATCGACACGCCCTATCATCGCCGCCTGACCTTTCTCGGTATCCGGCCACTCCACGCGCCCGGCATATTGGCCGTAACTTGGAATCTCCATGCCATCGCCAAGAACCCGTCCGCCCTCATTGTTGGCGTGCGGCAAGGTCCAATGGACATGCAGAAGAAACGGCTTGGACTTGTTTTTCCGAATAAAATCAAAAGCCTCCGTGGTCATCACGTCGTGCGAGTAAGTTTTGCGATTCTGCGGCTTGGCGACGCGTCCACGCGCCTGCGGATGATCCATCAGTTCGTTGCCCGGCATCGCCACCTGGTAGTGATTCCGCCAGAGCTTTGTCGGGTAGAAATTGTGGGCCGCCCCCTGATCGAGATACCCCATCCAGAAATCAAATCCGTTCGCATTCGGATGACCGGTTGTGCCAACGCCACCCATCGCCCACTTGCCAACACCGCCGGTGACGTAGCCAACCTTCTTCAGCAGTTCCGCCACGGTCGGCTCGTTGTTTTCGAATTCATATTTCGCATTCGACCAGATCGGCGTATGCCCCATGTGTTTCCCCGTCCAAAGCGACAAGCGAGACGGCCGACACACCGTGCAACCCGCATAGAAGCTCGTCAGCCGCATCCCCTGCTCCGCCATCCGATCCAGATTCGGCGTCTTGATGAACCGCTGGCCATAGCAGCCCAGATCCCCATATCCCAAATCGTCCGCCATCACAAAGATGATGTTCGGTTTACGGGCGGCTGAGACATCGTTCGCGACCAGAACAAACGACAAGAACGCCACCAAGAGGAAAACAACTCTCGCAGATTTCATGGGCGGAAGCATTAGCCCAAGGCCCCGACATCGCCAATGCTTTTGACGAAGGTGCAATCGCGCCGTCGCAATTCAACGTCATCAGCTGATCCGTAGATTCGGTTGCCAACCGATTCATTTCGGCATCAGGCTTCGATTGGCAATCGAAGCGACGGAGAAGCCGTGGTTGGCAACCACCAGACCGATCAATCTTCGCAGATGTTGACGTCGGTCATGTCGACGACTTTCCACGGGAGACCGTATTGGTTCAGATCGGCCATGAAGGGATCGGGATCGAGTTGTTCCATGTTCCAGACGCCCGGTTGGCGCCAGGTGCCTTCGAGGATCTGTTTGGCGCCGATCATGGCGGGGACGCCGGTGGTGTAGGAAACGGCCTGGGCGTTGGTTTCCTTGAAGCATTCCTGATGGTCGCAGGAGTTGTAGATGAAGGCCTTCTTGCGTTGACCGTCCTTCTCGCCGTTCACGAGGCAGCCGATGCAGGTCTTGCCCTTGGTGCGGGGACCGAGGGTGGCG
>JAYPXF010000228.1:3113-11219 GCA_038154405.1 Verrucomicrobiales bacterium
GAAGGAGAGCCTTGAGGAATTGCAGCGGGACGATCTTTTCACCCTGAAAATCCACCGGCTCAATGCCGGTCATGCCAACGTTGATCAGGCAGTTGAGATGGGTCAGGTAGGATTCGCCGAAGGTCATCCAGAAACGGATGCGCTTGAGGTCGGGAATATTCCGGCAGAGCGACTCCATTTCCTCGTGATACATCAGGTAGGAGGCTTTTACTCCAACTTCAGGATAGTCAAAGTCCCATCGCTTCTCCATCGGCCGGGTTTCCTTCCATTCGCCAGCCTCCCAATAGCGGCCGTTGGCGGAGACTTCGCGGATGTTGATCTCGGGATTGAAATTGGTGGCAAACGGATAACCGTGGTCACCCGCATTGCAGTCGAGGATGTCGATGGTTTCGATGCGATCGAACAGATGCTTCTGGGCATGGGCACAGAAGACATTGGTCACACCCGGATCGAAGCCGGAACCGAGCAATGCCATCAGCCCCGCGTACTTGAAGCGATCCTGATAGGCCCACTGCCACTTGTATTCGAACTTGGCAGTATCCAGGGGCTCATAATTCGCGGTGTCCACGTAGTCGACACCCGTCTCCAGACAGGCGTCCATGATCGTGAGATCCTGGTACGGCAAAGCGACATTGATGACGACCTTTGGCTCGACTTCGCGGATCAGTTCGACGAGTTCGGGGACATTGTCGGCATCGACCTGTTCGGTGCGAATGTCGCGCCCAAGCTCGCCGGCGATCGTGTCACAACGCGACTTGGTGCGGCTCGCGAGCGTGATGTCCGAGAACACGTCCGGCAATTGCGCGCACTTGTGGGTCACGACCCGACCGACGCCGCCAGCTCCAATGATCAATACCTTGCTCATCTGTGATGCGGGGCTTAGTGGATTTGCGCGGATTCAGGCAAGATCTTTTGTGTGAAATCGACTGCATCGCTGAATTCAAACAACGCCCAAAACTGTGGCCGGTCTGGAGACCGGCCACAGCAGGTGTCAAGGTCAGGGCACCGCGCTTACGAACGTGAAGAGATCCGCCTTGGTAAATTGGAACTCCAAGCGAATTTCACGGCCGGCCAGATCGGCAAGTTTCTTTTCCTTCCAACGAATGGTGTGGCGGATGGCGTCTCCGGTGAAGGCTTCGCATTCGTCGTAGTTGAAGCCCGGGATGGGTTTGCGTCTGGCGTCGCTGATGCGGACTTTCAGTTCGCCTTCGGTCGCCTTGGCATTCACCTGCAGTTCACCGCCGGGCCAGATGAGGCGGCGGGTGCAGACGACTCCCCCTCCGACCGGGCCACGCAGGGAGACGAATCCTTCCTTGCGGATCTTGGCGAGGCCGATGCCGCCTTTGCGGATGGGAGTCCCGTGCGGACCGTCCCAGCCACTGTAATAGATCCACCATTCGTCACCAACCTCTACCCAACTCGGACTGCCAAAGATCATTTCATCATCCCAAGAACCATCGGCGCCATATTCGATCAGCTTCTTGCGTTGGGGAAAGCGGAGCCAGTTGATGCCGTCGCGGCTGACGGTGAGTTCGGTATGGATGAAGTCATTCATCCGGAAGGGTTCAAGGAATCCGAAATAGATGCCTGCATGCATCCGAACAGGCATGCCGTAGAAGAAGTTGAAATGCGTTTCATTGTCGCGTTCGTCCGGGATGAGCACGGTCTGCGGCCCGCCATTCTCGCCCCAGCCGGAGAACAGTTCCTCGTTGGCCACACGGGAAACACGACGCGAGGCACCCGTATCGAGGATGTGTTCGCCCCAGGCGCGATACTTGTCCTTGGCTCGGCAATAGAGCACATACTCATTGCGTTCCGAATCGTGAACGATGGTGTTCGGGTGATCGCTGTGGAGATGGTAGAGCAGATGATCGTTCTGTTGCTCGAAGTGAATCCCGTCCTTGGATGCGGCGGCGCGGATCCCGTTGAGTTCCTTGCCTCCCCAGCCCTTGGCGCGGTAGAGCAGCCAATAGCGAAAGCCGCGGCGATCGCGTTCCGGAAGCTCCAAGATCGCGGGCGCACAGGTCTCCATCGCGGAATTGTCCACGCGGCCGAGCACGATGTTGTTCGGTTCACGGTTATGCCACGGGAAGAGGTTCAGATGCGGACGCGTCCAATTGATGCCGTCCTTCGATTCGGCATACGCGACGTGGGTGCGATACTTGCGCCCCTTCTTCTTCAGAATGGCGGCGGTGTCCGGCAGCGTCTCCTGATTGTCTTCATCGACAGGCTCGGCACCGATCAGGTAATTGGCCTGGTAGTACATCCGGAACAGTCCCGTTTCCGCGTCGCGGATTACCGCCGTATAGGAAGGTTGATCGGTGGCGATGAGCGGATTGGCGGCGTGCTTGAGGGTCGGATGCACCACGCGTTGCACGGCTTGCCGCTTGTATCGGATCGCCCAGATGTTGTCCACGATGTGGCGGTCGAAGACAAACTGAGGGACCTTTCCGATCTCCACAGGTTCCGCCGGGAAGTTGGACAATGCGCCACGAGCGACTGCGGCTAGGCACAACAACAAAGGGATCAAAATCAGCCGGGACATGACGAAGTCCAGTGTCCGGGCAAATAGCGCAACGTCAACGAGTTAAGCGGACTTGCACTGGCTTGGCGGAGCGCAAACCTGCCTTCACCCATGACGGAATCCGACTCGCCAGAGCTGTCACAGGACGTGTTTCAGGCTTTGATGGAAAACCTTGAGCAGGCGATCTTCGTGAAAGATCGCGAGCGGCGGTTCACCTACGTGAACCCGCGTTTCTGCGAATTCGTCGGCCACAGTTCCGAGGAATTGCTGGGCAATCATGACGAGGATTTCTTCCCTCCGGAGATGGTCAACAATTACCGCGAAGGCGATCTTCGCGTGTTGTCCGAGATTCCGGAGGGCGACTATGTCTATATCGAGGTGAGCGATTCCGGTTGCGGAATGGACAAAGCGACCCTCAATCGTATCTTCGAGCCTTTCTATACAACCAAATTCACCAGTCGCGGATTGGCTCTGGCGGCCGTGTTCGGCATTGTACGCGGCCACAAGGGCGCATTAAAGGTCCACAGTGAGCCGGAGCGAGGCTCGACCTTCAAACTGCTGCTGCCCTGCGTCGACGGCAGCAGGTCCGAGCAGACCAATCAATCAGTACCTTCCCTCGTAAAGACGCGCGGTGAGGGCCTCGTCCTGATCGTGGATGACGAAGAGAACGTTCGCGCCACCTCGGCGCGGATGCTGGAATGTGCCGGTTACACCACCCACATCGCGGCCGATGGCAAAGAGGGATTGGAACTGTTCAAGGCCAGCGCCGACAAGTATCGCCTCGTGCTGCTGGATCTTACCATGCCGCACATGGACGGCGTGGAGACTTTCCGCGAATTGCGACGCGCGCGCCCGGACATCCACGTCGTGCTGATGAGCGGCTACAACGAACAGGAAGCTGTCGAGCGGTTCACCGGCAAAGGCCTGGCCGGCTTCGTACAGAAACCTTTCCAGATCCAGACGCTGCTCGGAAAGGTGAAGGAGGTTCTCGAAACAGGCGACAAGCCGCCGGCCTGAGTCTCCCGGCGAAGCTGTAGCTGAAGTTGCGAAATCTTCCGATTCGTGCCGCGCTTGTAGCGGCATTTTTCGCAAATTCCGCTACAGATTTGGAACTCCAGCGACACAACGTCAGCGACTCACGTGGTAGCCGACCACTTCACCGGACCTACTGACTTCCACGTTGCGGATAGGAGTGTCCCCGTATTCCGGATTGCCGAATTTGTCCACGGCCCCGGAAACCAACAGACTGACGTTCCAACCCTGAGAATGTCTCTGCACCCGGTAGTCCACCACCTCCACACCCTGGTCCCATTTCGCCACTTCGGCTTTGGCAAGCGCGACCGCGTTCTGCGCCGCCGGTGTCAGTTCCGCCGCCCGGTTGATGTACACCACGCGCGCCGGCTTCTTCGCGGACTTGCACGCGCTGCCCACGAGCGTCATGGCGGCCAGGAGCGTGATCGCAACGAAACGGATCAAATTCGATCGAAATGAATACCGGCAGCGGGAATTCATCAAAGCCGGGGGTTGTTGTCCACTGGCGTATGCCATAGCCTCTGTTTACAAACATGAAGCCGGACATGCCATTGAAAATCTTCCTTCTCGCGCTGTGTCTCAACTTTGGCGCTTTCGCCGCCGACACCCGAAAGCCAAATATCATCGTCGTGTTTGCTGATGACATGGGTTTCGGAGACGTCACGGCTTTCAATCCCCAGTCGCAGATCAAGACTCCGAACCTGGATCGCATGGCACAGGAAGGTGTGAAGTTCACCGACGCCCACGCTCCGGGTTCGGTTTGTTTCCCTTCGCGCTACGGGCTGCTCACCGGACGCTACCCCTTCCGCAAGCAGTTGCGCTGGAAGCAGGAGTCCGTCATTGCCGCGAATCGTTTGACCGTGCCCGGCCTTTTGAGCAAGGCGGGGTATCAGACCGCCATGATCGGCAAGTGGCACCTCGGATTCGACGGCGGCATGCCCTACCAGTATGACCGCCGATTCGGCGGCGGTCCGATCGAACGTGGATTCGACTACTTTTACGGCATCCACGCCTCCACCGATATTCCACCCTATTTCTACCTCGAGAACGACCGCGTGACCGCCGCGCCCGACAAAGTGCTGACCGCCCGCAACACCGACGGTTGGACCAAAATCCAGGGCGAATTCTGGCGCGAAGGCCCGATCGGGCCGGATTTCGAAATGTATGACGTGCTGCCAAACTTCACTCGCCGCGCGGTCAGTTACGTCGAAACACACGGAAAGAAGGACAAGCCGTTCTTCCTCTATCTCTCGTTGCCCGCCCCGCACACGCCATGGGTGCCGATCGAGAAATGGCGCGGCAAGAGCAAGGTGCCGATGTTCGGCGACTTTGTGATGCAGGTGGATGACATCGTCGGACAACTGCTGACTGTCTTGGAGCAACAGGAGATCGCGGACGACACCCTCCTGTTGTTCACCAGCGACAACGGACCCGTGTGGTATGCCGAGGACGTGAAACGATTCGGTCATTCCTCCACCGCTCACTGGCGCGGCATGAAGGGGGACGCCTACGAAGGCGGCCATCGGATGCCCTTCCTGATTCGCTGGCCTAACGGCACTGCCGGCGGGCAGACTTCCAAACAACTGGTCAGCTTCTGCGACCTGCTGGCCACCTTTGCTGACATCGTCGGCGAAAAGCTGCCAGCGAATGCGGGCGAAGACAGCTTCAGCTTCCTGCCCGCACTCCAAGGCGCGACCAAAGGCAAGGGCCTCCGCAAATCCATGATCAACCTTTCCTCCCGCGGATTCCTCAGCATCCGCCAAGGCGATTGGAAATACATCAACAACCTCGGCTCCGGCGGTTTCACCCAGCCCAGCAAGATCAAGGCGACCCGCGGCGGCCCCAAAGGCCAACTCTTCCATCTTGGCAACGACCCTGGCGAAAAGGTCGACCTCTACAAGGCCGATCCGAAACGCGCGGCCCAGATGTCCCGGCTGTTGGAAAAGATCGAGTCCGCCGGTCGCAGCCGATGACCAAGTATTCGGTTTGACCTCACGCAAGTTCGAGTGCTTAAACGGCGCATGACCCGCCGATCAATCACCCTCGTTTTCGTTCTCTCGTTCGTTCTGACATCACCGGTCGCCCATGCGGCGACCGAATCGGTCGGCGGCCGGGCATCGATCGCGACCGGCGCGCTCTATCCGGACGTTTCGCCGGATGGCAAATCGCTTGCAGTATCTTACCAAGGCTCCATCGCCACGCTGCCAGCAAAGGGCGGGACCATGCGAATTGTCTCCAAGGGACAGGCTTGGAACGTCTGGCCGCGTTGGTCGCCGGACGGGAAGCGCATCGCCTATGTGTCCGCACCGAATTTCGGGCCGGGTGTCGTAAAGTTGCTCAACATGGAAACCGGCAAGGAGATCAAGCTGCCCAAGTCGGTATGGTCGGCCGGAGCCTTTTGGTTTCATCCGGATGGCAAACGGTTGTTCGGACGCTTTGCCTTTCGGGGAATGCCGCAGAAGCTGAGTTTCGTAGATCTCGGGACCGGAGAGATCACCATGGTCAACGGATCCTTGTATGGATTCGGAACGCGTCGCGCCGCCTATACGCTTTCTCCGGATGGCAATTGGATCTACTTCGGAGTGCAATACGACCATCCGGGCCAACAAGGCGGGAACAACGGTCCGCAGACAGACGTTCATCGGATTCCCAGCGAGGGCGGCAAGCCTGAGAAACTCTTTCAATGGCCGGCGCGCATCTATCACATGTGTGTTGCGGCGGATGGCAAGAGCCTGTTCGCAATGACCGATCGCGGCACTGCGCACAATGACATCTGGCAACTGCCACTGGACAATCCACTGGCCAACGCCCGGAAGCTGAGCTTCGGCATTGCCGATGACGACTGGCCGGTCACCTCGCCGGAAGGCAAGCACGTCTATTTCACTGACAATCGCGAAGGAGCGACCGCGATCACGGCCCATACGCTCGCAAGCGGGGAGTCGCAGGACATTCGCATCACGGCAATCGATCACCGAGCTCCGCTCAAGCGCATGGTGCTTAAGCTCGACGCACCCGATTCGAATCAAGGCGAGGCTTGGCGCGTGTCGATCCGACGGAAGAGCGGCGGATTCCATTTTCCTCCGGGTGCCATGTATCACATCACCGCCGGTCTGGGCCACTTCTATCACCGGGGAGATCTGCAGATGGAACTGCCGGTCGGCGCTTATGAAATCCGCGTTTTTCGCGGACCCGAATTTCGCGCCGACCTGACCAGCATCAACCTGACCGAAGGTTCAGGTGAACAGGTCTTTCATCCGACTGTCACCCGTTGGACCGACATGCGAGCCAAGGGATGGTATTCGGGTGAAAACCACATTCACGCCAATTACGGTTACGGTCAGTGGTACAACACACCGCGCTCGATCCTCGACATGTGCGAGGCCGAGGACCTGCACGTAGCCAACCTGGTGGTGGCCAACTCGGACGGCGACGCGATCTTCGACCGGGAATTCTTTCACGGCGGCCCCGATCCCCTGTCGACTGCAAATACACTGCTTTGGTGGAACGAAGAATTCCGCAGCACGATCTGGGGGCACATGACGCTCTTCCATCTCCGCCATCTGGTGGAACCGATCATGACGGGTTTCCGGAAGACGACAAACCCGTGGGATGTGCCGACGAACGGCGAGATTCTCCGCCGCACGCGAAGGCAGGGCGCCGCAGCCGGTTATACCCATCCGAGCAACAACGCCGAAGATCCCTACGATCAACCTTATTCGGCGAAAGGCCTGCCGGTGGACGCCGCCTTGGGGCTTGTGGACTGCGCCGACGTGATGGGCAACGTCTACCCCAAGGTCATTCCGTTCTGGTATCGATTGCTCAATGCGGGCTTTCGGCTGCCGGCATCCGCAGGAACGGACTGCTTTCTCAATCGCGTCTCCATGGGACCTCCCGGATGGGGACGTGTGTACGTGAAGATCGACGGCGAATTCACCTATGCGAAGTGGGTGGACGGCCTGAAACGAGGGCGCTCCTTTGTCAGCAACGGGCCCATGCTCAAGTTCACTGCAAATGGGGGAGCGCAACTCGGAGACACGATTTCAATGGCGGCTCCCGGATCGATCAAGATCCAAGGAAGCGTGACGGCAGCCTATCCGCTCGAACGACTGGAAGTCGTCTTCAATGGCAAAGCCATTGCCGGCGGCAAACTCGCCGAATCATCCGCCACCGGAGAGATTTCCGATTCGATCAAGATCATGGAAAGCGGGTGGCTGGCTCTCCGCGCATCCGGCAAACCCATCCGATATTGGTGGGGGCGCGAGCACGGAGCCCACACCAATCCCATCTACGTGAAGGTCAAGGACCACCCTCAACCGGTCCGGGAAAGCGCCGAGTATTTTATGAATTGGATCGAACGCCTGGAGCGAGATCTGGAAAAAAGAAACCGAATTCCGTCCCAGAAAGAATTTGACGTCCAGAAACATCTGGACCTCGCCAAACAGGTTTATCTGTCCAAGATCTTGGGCCGCAGTCAGTTAGTGCGATAGGCGAAGTTCCCGTCCTTGTTGCCTCAAAAGTAAATGACATCCAAGGAGCCTTGGGTGAGGTGG
>JAYPXF010000229.1:0-11123 GCA_038154405.1 Verrucomicrobiales bacterium
CCGACAAACCGCGCGGCGAGTTCTTCCACACAAACTGGACCGGTCGGGGTGGTGACGTCTCCAGCTCCACCTACAACGCCTGATCGGTGTCTCAAAACGGACTTCCAAGGGACGGTACCTGCCGTCCCTTTTTCGTGGAGTTCGCCATTAGCTGCACGGCCGTAGCTTCGATTGGCAATTGGATCCATCGCTGAGCTCGTCACATCCACCCGACAGCCTGATTTGTTGGATTTTCTGTAAGATCCCCCGTCTCCGCGCTATAACTCAGGATATGTCGCGCTTTCCCACCGAAAAACGGGTGCATCCGGACGAGGCGCAAACGATCCGAAAGGTGCAGGAAGGTGATGTGAAAGCGTTTGAACCTTTGGTCGATGCCCACCTAGATCATCTGCGGGCATTCATCGCGCTTCGCCTGCCCAATCCACACTTGGTCAACGAGATCGCACACGAGGCGTTCATATTCGCATTCAACCGTATTCAGGATTTCGAGGCTGGAAGCAATTTTCGCGCATGGATCCGTGCCATTGCCCACAATCTGATTCGCGCCGAGCTTCAACGCTTTGCCCGCGAACGGAACAATCAGCTGAACTATGCTAAACATCAGATGCTGGAAAGCGATCTGATCGCAGCTCCCACCCCAACGAAGGAAGTCAGCCCCGCCATCGATCATTTGAAAGACTGTGTGGATCGTCTGCCCGAGAAGCAGCGCGAACTGGTTCAGCTACGTTACGCCTCCGAAGAACCCATCGAGACCATCGCCCGAAGGTTTGAGCGCACCCAGACCAACATCTGGCAGATGCTTTTCCGCATCCGTAAACAGCTCAAGCAATGCGTGGAGGCCAAAATGAAACCCGAGGGCTCGGTGCGATAATTAGACAAACCGTGATCACGGAAGAGCAACTCATCGAATATCTGTCCGGCCGCATGAGCGGCCCGGAACGAGAGCGATTTGAGGCTCGACTGGCCGAGGATCCTGACGCGCTTCGTCAACTGGTCGAACAGGAGAAGATGGACGTCGCATTGTCCATGCTGCTGGCAAAACCTGGCCGTACGCGAGTCAAGCAATCCATCATGACCCTGATCGAAGGTCCAGCTGAGGTGGAGGTCAAAAGCAAGATCTACGAACGGGTCGAATTCGAAACCAGGCGACGTGGCTCGGCGACTCATGATTCATCCTGCGGCAGCATCTGGGACTGGGTCAAATCGCTGCCAATCCAGATCCAACTTGCAGGACTGGCAGTGATGGCAATTGCGTTCTTCTATCTGGGTCGTCCGAACGAACGGAAACAAATCGCCAAGGGAGATCCCACCGGGAATACAAACGAATTCCGTCCGCCGATCAAACTTCCTGCCAAGCAACCGCGCGATCCAGTGGAATGGCCGTTCGCGTCGAGCAGTCCGTGGAACACACCGATCGGTTCCGAAGCGAAGTTTACCGAACCCGTCGGAATCGATCTCGCGGCCGGCATCCGCATATATGACGCCCATCAGGTGCATCCCACCGTCCGAGCTAGCTCAGCCTCGACAATCGCCCCGCTCCAACTTTACCGTGCCAACGATCCCAATCCCGTGGCGTCGCTCCGCATCGCCCCAAGTGATATCCCCACCAACACCAGAAACTTCGCCTTGGTGGCAGACGACGGAAAGACTCTGTACGATATTACCGGTGGCCAGCTCAACGGTGCAGACATCACAGCCAATCAGGTCGTCGTCGCAGACCTGACCGGTTCCGGGATGCCCGACGAATACGATGCGCCCACGGCCACCGGATTCAGTGATTATGCCGGCAGTCTCTGCGCCGCCGATTTCAACGGCCCCATCCGGCGGGCACTTGGAGCGGTGTTTCATCCCTCCGTATTGGCCGCCAATTCCGATGGCAGCGCTCACAGTTGGCCGGCGAGCAAGACTCCATCCGATTACCAAGCTCGATTCGGCGCGTTCCGGCAAGCCGGAAACCTGCGCATCGGAACACTGCTCGCCATCCCCCCGTCGGTAAACGTCGCGGAGATCGGGGTGGAGAGTTCAGGACCAGCCTATGAACTCGCCAAGGCTTTTCAGAACTACGGGCTCTATCTCAAGAAACCCCTCGCCGGCTCCGGCAATGGCCCAATGCTCGGCATGTGTGGCGACATGCGGGGAGCAATCCTGCCTCCTGATTTCGATCAACAGTTGGCAATCGTCGCCGGTCACCTGAAAGTGGTGGCCAACAACGGACCCGAATCCGTCGGCGGAGGCGGAACTCCGATTCGACCACTCGCACCCGAATTCAATCCATGAAGCCATTCATCCTAACACTGACTCTGCTCGCCAGCGTCGCCGATGCCGCATTGAACTGGCCGCAGTTCCGCGGTCCCGGTGCCCGTGGCATAGCGGATTCGCCCAAGATTCCGGACACTTGGTCGGCCACCGAAAACGTGGCATGGAAGACCGATCTCCCCGGACGTGGTTGGTCATCTCCGATCGTCTGGGGCAATCGCGTGTTTCTCACTTCGGTGATCAACAAAGGCAAACTCGAAGCGCCCAAGAAGGGACTCTATTTTGGCGGTAATCGCAAGGCTCCGACCAGCCGACACGAATATTGGGTCTACTGCTTGAACCTGAAGTCAGGTGAAGTCAACTGGAAGCGCAGGGTCCATTCCGGCGTGCCACAGACCGGCATTCACGTCAAAGGCAGTTTCGGGGCCGAGACCGCCGTCACCGATGGCGAACACGTCTACTTCTACTTTGGTGACCAAGGCATCTTCGCCTTCACCCTTGATGGCGATCCGGTCTGGCAAAAGCGCCAGCGAGCCCGCAAGACCCGTTTCGGCTGGGGCACAGCTTCGTCTCCGATCCTGCACGAAGACCGGATCTACCTGGTCAACGACAACGAGGAAGATTCCTATTTAGTGGCCCTGAACAAGCGGGATGGCAAACAGATCTGGCAAACTGAACGGCGCGAAGGCAGCAACTGGTCAACTCCCTGCATATGGCGAAACAGTCAGCGGACTGAAATCATCGTTCCCGGGTCCGGCCACACCGCATCCTACGATCTGGCCGGCAAGATGCTCTGGCATTGGAAGCAGGGAATGTCATCGATCACCATCGCTACTCCTTACGCAGATGGGGACCGGTTGTTCATCTCCTCCGGATATGTTGGCAGCAATTTGAAGCCGATCTATTCCGTGCGCCCCGGGGCCAAGGGTGATATTTCACTCGACCGAAGTGAATCCCGCAACGAGTTCATCACGTGGTGCAATTGGAACGCTGCACCCTACAATCCCTCCACCCTGCTCTACCGCGATCGTCTCTATGTCCTCCTTGATCGCGGCCTGGTGTCCGCCTTGGATCCGAAGACCGGCAATTACATCTACAACCGCGAGCGATTGACGCAGCGGGGTGCATTCACCACAAGTCCGTGGGCCAACAACGGAAAGATCTTCTGCCTCGATGAAAACGGCGTCACTTTTGTGATCGCGGCAGGTGACCAATTCAAACTCCTGAACCGCAATCGTCTGGCGGCAGATGACATGTGCATGGCAACGCCGGCCTTGGCTGGAAACAATCTTCTGATTCGAACCGCCGCGCGGCTCTACTGCATCCGCAAGGAAGAGTGAACGTCTTCAGAGGAAGGGCGTAAACAAACGGGCGACGCCATCCCTGAGCCTCGTCGGCAGCGTTCTGCCATCCGCCTCCGCCAATGTGAGAGGGCGGGATGACCGCAGTTTTTCATCGATGATCAGGGATACCGCACTGGCCAGCTCGCCATCGTAGCACTCGATGTTGAACTCGAAGTTCAGGCGCAGGCTGCGGGGATCCCAGTTACTGGAACCGATCAAGGTCCAACTCGAATCCACCACCATCAGCTTGCTGTGATCAAACGGCGGCGGACTCAGCCAGATGCGCACGCCGTGTCGCAACATCTTCCAGTATCCGGCCCACATCGCCCATTGCACGAACGCCAGATTCCCTTTCTCCGGCAACACGATATCGACGTGCACACCTCGGCGCGCAGCCTGATTCAGCCCTGCCACCAGAACCTCGTCGGGCAAGAAATACGGAGTCACGATCTGCACACTGCTGCGTGCCGAATTCAATGCGCCCAGGATGGTCCATCGCAATTTCCGCAACTCCGCATCGGGACCGTCGGAGATTCCCCGCGCCACCACGGATCCGCCAGGTTTCAATTCGGGGAACCACTTTTCCGCGATCAGACTCTCATCGGTGACGAAAAGCCAGTCTGTCGCAAACGCCTCCTGCAGATGAGACACCACCGGACCGTCGATCCGGAAGTGCACGTCCGTAATCGGATTCTTGGTATCCCAGTCCCGCCGACACCCTTCCCGGATGTTCATCCCCCCCGTGAATCCGATCTGGCCATCCACAACCAGAAGCTTTCGATGATTTCGCAGGTTCAGTCCCATCATGTTCCAGAGATCCAACGTGCGCAGGAATCTGACGCATTTCACGCCACTTTTTCGGAGCATATTGTCTACCGATCTGGAGGAATACCGCGCACCCGCATCGTCAATGATGACCCTTACATCCACACCCCGTTCAGCCGCGGCAGCCAGCGCTTTGACAAACTCCTTTCCGGCCTGATCCCAATCGAAGATGTAGGTTGCCATGGTGATGGAATTGGTCGCCTGATCCATCGCCCTGAGCATTTCCGGATACGCAAGCTCACCACCGACCAGAGGTTCTATCTTGTTCCCACGAAGCAACGGACGATCGGTTACCCCATTCACCAACGAAACCAGCCGATCGAGGTGCGCCGCATGATCCGGCAACAGATCCACGATTTCGTCCGTCCCCGCATGATGATTGTCGCCGTGCCCCGCCAATTGTTCGTAGCCACTCCAGAGAGAGATGGCCCGACGCTCAATCCGATTGATGCCAAACAATGCGTAGAGGACGGGGCCGACTCCCGGTGCCAGCCAGATCACCCCCACCCACAACACGGCCGCGCGCGAATCGCGCTTGCGGAGGACGGCGTGGAGCGATGCCCACACTGCCCCCGCGAAGTGCAGCGCCACCAGAACCCAGTGCCAAACGGCGGCAATCTTGTTGAGGAGTTCCATATGGCCTCGTCAGCGGTGATGTTTGGGGCCGGCAATCGTCTCCCGTGACTCAGCTTTTCGATGGCGAAATGTAGATCTGATGCACTCCGCGTTCCATATCGCCATGCTTGAGAAAGGCATCAACCTGCTGGTCACCAGGGGCAAAGAACACCCCCTTCAAGTTCGCTTCCTTGCCGTTGGCTGCGACCTTGGCCGAACGTCGCGTCTTGCCGATCTGGAAGTTGAGCTGCCCGGCTTGCGCGTTCTCCGAGAAAATGATTTTTACGTCATAGGCGCCGCGCCTCTCCACGTGGATGAGCCAGTGACCGCGGGCGTTCTGATTCCACCCCTTGCCCATTGGGCCGCGATAGCGCCAGTCCTGCCGGGTCAACACCGTCAAAATCTCTTTCGGATTTCCAACATGAATTCTGGGAGGATCGTAGTTGTTCGGCCGCGTCGAACTGACATCACTGAACCACAGATCGTAACGCCGTTTAAGGCTCCGAAACACGTCTGGCTTCTTTTCCACCAGGTTGTTGGTTTCCTTTGGATCCGCCTTCAGGTCGTAAAGCTGCGGTCCATGATTCTTTGGGGCAAACTCCCCGCCGTAATTCGGCCAGAGCAACTTGTAGCGTTCCGTGACAATGGCACCGTTACGATATGGAACCGGATGATCTCCGCGATGCCATTGCAGGAAGATCCCGCGATTGGAGCGCTCGACCTTGGCTCCCTTCAGCGCCCCCAGAATGCTGACTCCATCGATCCTGAGTGTATCCGGTTTCCTGACCCCGGCCGCATCAATGATAGTCGGAAACAGGTCGTAGTGTGCGGACAAAAGATCCGAGCGGTGACTCGCGGGAATCTGGGCCGGCCAATGCGCCAGCAACGGTGAACGAATGCCGCCTTCATGGATGCTCGCCTTTGAACCGCGATGCGGCCCCACGAAACGAGGACCATTGGGTCCGTTGTCATTCAGGAAGAACACGAGAGTATTCTCATAGGCGTCGATCTTCTTCAGGCTCTTGAAAAGTTTCCCCATGTTTTCATCCACGTTTTCCTCCATGGCGAAAATCCGAGCGGTCCGATCTTCGTGCCGCTTGAACTGCTTCTCCGCGAAGCCCTTTGGGAAAGCCCCCCGCAGATCCATCCCCTTGTATTTCTTCAACAGGCTTTCCGGCACGTCGTCATAAGGACCGTGCGGCGCGTTCATCGGCAGATAGATGAAGGTCGGTGTGCCGGCCTTGTGTTGTTTCTTCAGAAACGCGATCGCGTGATCGAAATAGACATCCGAGCAGTAGCCTTTGAACGCCTTTTCTTCACCATTGTGCTGCAGAATCGGGTTCGTGTATTTGCCTTCACCACCAGGAGGATCCGAAGGTTGCCCGATTCCTCCACCGCGATGAACCAGAACTTCATCAAATCCCTGGTCCTGTGGACGCATCGGATACGAATCACCCAGGTGCCACTTGCCGAAAATACCGGTCGCGTAACCCGCCTCGCCGAGCACTTCTGCAATCGTCACTTCTTCCGGGTCCATCATCGCGCGCCCGATATAGGTATCGATGGCCCGCGTACGATAGTTGCAGCGGCCGGTCATCAGGTTTGCCCGCGTCGGGGTGCAGACTGGGCTAACGTAGAATCGCGTCATCCGAGCCCCCCGCTTGGCCATGCCGTCCAAGTGCGGAGTCTTCACCACCGTATTTCCGGCAAAACCATAATCCCAGCCCCCCTGATCATCGGACATGACGATGATCACGTGAGGCTGTTTCGGTCTTGCGGCACAAGAGATCGTCGCTACGGCGAGCAGGGCACAAAGAATTCGGATCGTTTTCATATGGGAAGGAGCGACAGCCTAGGCAGGTCCCGGCAGCGAGGCAATCACACAGGCTGCTGCACCGCTCAGCGCAATTGGTTCTCAAACCAAACCAAGTTTTGGCTGAAATGGCCGGCAATCAGCACATCGAGATCTCCGTCCTTGTCCAAATCCACCAGACGGGTGTCGTATGATCCTTGGTTCAATCCGATCTCCCGGCGGCGGAACCGCCCCTTCCCGTCATTTTGATACCAGACCGCCCTGCCGGTTTTCTCGTAGCCACAGGTGACCGCATCCGGATCGCCATCGCCGTCGACATCACCGATCGCGAGGCTGTGGGGCTTCTCAATCTCTGGATCAATCTCAATGGACTTGAAGTCCGGACCCTTGAACCAAAGCGCGCCCTTGCCATGTCCGCGCGTCGCGAAGAGGTCCACGACTCCGTCACCATCCAGATCAATCGGCTGAATGTTGGTGGCACCGGGTTGCTTGTCTGACAACAGGTGTTTCTTCCAAACCTTGGTGGGATCGTGGGGTTGTTCCCACCAGGCGAACCACGCTCCCCCGGGAAAACGCTCTCCCCCCTTCGCCCCGAAAGCGATATCACCTCGGCCGTCGTCATTCAGGTCACCAAATCCGGAATAATGAGAACCGCCGGGTGCATCTTGGTCCCCGAACACGTGCCGGACCCATTGCTTTGCCTGTTTCATCTTCTTCGGCACTTCGATCCATGTCAGCGAATTGGGGAACGGTGTCTGCCCCGGACCTCGTCCTGAATTGGCAATCAGATCCAACCGTCCGTCGCGATTCACGTCGGCGGTGATCAGGCAATGAGTCCCCAAGATCTCACCATCGACGAGTCGATACTTCCACATTCCCTTGAGAGGATCATCCGGACACTCCAACCAAAACACGTGATTGTTGGAGCCGATGTAGTCCTGGTCGCCATCGCCATCCACATCCATCAGACACGCGTGGATACAACCGGTCCTCAGTTTCCTGCCGCCGGGTCCCAGCCCGAACTTGTGAACCATCTTCCGATCGTAGTCCGGCCCCGAAAACAGCCACACGCCGCCATCGAACGAGGCGATCAGATCCATTTGTCCGTCGCCATCAAAATCAGCGGCATTCGCGTCATTGATCATGCCCACCGTCCTGTCTGCCGGCTGAATCACGTGTTTCTTCCAGGAAGCTTTGGCGGGCTGCGAAAAAACTCCGAGCAACATGAAGCCGGCAAGGATGCCGGCACCTGTCTGGGATGTCTTCATTTGGTCTAAGTCTGAACGTCCGTCTGGATCTCGATCACCAGAGTGCCAATCTCGAGCCGATTGCCACCGTGCAAGGTGTGAATCTTCCCGGACAATTTGTTGTCCATCTGCACGGCACCGTTTTCAAAAGTGACCAAGGCTGCCACATCCGGAAAACCGCGTTCCTTCGGCAGATACAGATGCACATCGCTTCCGCTGCCCATGATCACCGGCTCCGGCCCAAGGTTGATCACCGTCTGCTCATTCGGATCCCAATGAACGATCAACGCCGCTTCACGAGCCAGACGTTCCACCAAGGCCACCACGAGACCAATCGTGAATCCTAGCATGGCTGTGCCGATCAGGCGACCAAGAACAGCCCCCGCCACCGCCATTGCGATGAGAAACGCAATGGAGCCGATCGCTCCACCAATGAGACCGGCTGCCCCCGCCTTGCCACGCGCCAAGTTAGGAATGAAGAAACCCATGCCCAATCCCAGCAAGGCTCCGAGCAATCCCCAGCCCACCACCTGTCCCAACTTCAAGAGCCATTGCATTTCATAGAATCGGTCGCCCAACACGGCAGCGGTGAATGAGAAGAGATACTGACTGACCACGCCTGACACGAGTCCCACCGCCAGGCCGCCACCCGCAACCATACCCAACTGCTTGCCCGTCAACATTGGACGGCGGGTGAGGACATTCTGCCCGGCAACCAACATCGCCGACGAGAAGATCGCCAGAAACGAAGCCCACAGCCCCATCACCAACGTGGCAGTCAGCGACACCTTTGGCCGCTGCGATTTCACCTCGACCAAGGTCTGGCGACGTTCAGCTTCCGGCAACATGCTGAACTCGAATATCGGTTTCATGTCGTTCAGCGACACCGTCCCCTTGAACTCCTTCACCTCATCGCCGTGTTTCACCCCGATCAAGTAGTCCGTGGGATTCACCACGTCATGCGCTGCATAGTGATTCACAAAGATCTGGTAATTGCCTTCCGGCGCACCATCCGGCGGCCAATAGATATTCTCGACAGGTTCCCGGGAATAGGGTTCGCGGGCATTCATGTCCACATCCAGCTCACCGCCCGATTTGGACTTCATCTGCTCGTAGAAAATCCGGTCGCCGTTCGGATCCACGCAATGCAGATCGAGATCATTCAGGTTGTTCCACATCAGGGAAATCTGCACATCACCCGATTTAGCCTCCTCGCGTTTCAGGCGACGCTGCATTTCGTTGTTGAAGACCAGGACAGGAGAAACCTCCTCCTTGAGATTCTCCACATCCCCGCCCTCGGACTGCTCCGGCGGCTTGATTGTCAACAGCAGCGGCTCACCCAAGGCCCAACCCACCACACAACCCAAGGCACCAAGAATCCCGAACAACACGGGTTTGGGGAGCATGTGAACGAGTTTGCGCATGTGGCATTCTATGGCTATCCGCTATGCCAGACCCATTCTCGAGGAGATTCGTTACGCCTTTTTTAACTGGCGGCGATGCTGCGCTGCAGCAGCAGGCACAACCCGAAACAAACGAGAAAGATGGATCCGATTTGCGGCGGGATGATTGCAACGGCCAACAAATCCACAAGACAAATCCCCGCCAGCAATCCGGACACTGCCGCCCCGATCGAGCGACCTTCCCGGACAAACAGATGCTTGAGGCTCTTGATTATCCAAAGCCCCAGAATGGCCGACATGACCAGTCCTTTCTCACGCGCTGCCCCGTCACTGACAATCACCGCCAAGACGACCGGCGCGGTGAGAAAAATGATCGGCCAGTAGCGCAGCAATCCCGGCATGCTTTCCGCCTTAGCCACATAACTCAGTCCCACGATGTAGGCTGCCAACACCACGGAACACCATGCGGCAAATCCATCGATACCCTCGTTACCGCATGACACCGCCGTCAGCAGCAGAAAGAACCGGCACGCAGCCATGATGATGGGGGACCAGGAGATCTTCTTGTGGATGGCGTCGTAGAGCACAACACAGAAGGTCAGCTGAGCACCAAGAATCGCCGGCTCCAAGCCCAAGGTGGCGATCCCTCCCAGTCCCGCGAACAGCATCCCCCATCCCATCAACCACACCGGTCGTTGAGGAATATAGCCCGCCGGGATCGGACGGTCATTCTTGTGATCCACATCCCAAGTCACGTCGAATGCGTCATTCAGATACATTCCACCGATATACAGCAGGGACGCCGAGATACTCAGGACGATCAGGGTCGCGACCTCGCCCCCCCCGCCGAGAAGCCAACCGGCCAGGCAGTTGGTCCAAACGGTGGGAATATTGGAAACCCGTCCCAGATCGAGCAGCGTTTTCCAGAGCGCTTGCTTGGGGGCGGGACATTGAGGCATGGGACAAGGATGGTACCCCAGGAAGGACTCGAACCTACAACCAATTGATTAAGAGTCAACTGCTCTACCAATTGAGCTACTGAGGCACCAAAAGGTCGGAACTTCTATCAATCTCACCGATGCTCGTCAAGCAGCTCATTGGGAAAACTTTGCGCGGCAATTACCAGACCTCGTTTGCCAGAAATTACCGCCTTTGCCGACCTCATTGCCCTTGCGCATCCGATCCCAGCTGAATTAGTGTTTGCGCTGCTTTCGGTAGCCGGTGTGGCGGAATTGGCAGACGCGCTAGATTCAAAATCTGGTTTCCTTACGGAAGTGGTGGTTCGAACCCACTCACCGGTACCAAAATCCTGACTTCTCAGCTCTTTTCGCCAACCAACTCCGTTCTCAAGGCACGGATCAGCACCACGACCGGTACCGACACCGGTACCGGTACCGGTCTCAGAAGCTCCCTATCCGACAGAGTTAATAAGG
This sequence comes from Verrucomicrobiales bacterium, assembly GCA_038154405.1. Classification (GTDB taxonomy): domain Bacteria; phylum Verrucomicrobiota; class Verrucomicrobiia; order Limisphaerales; family JAYPXF01. The sequence goes on from JAYPXF010000229.1 coordinate 10,936, forward strand.
GTCCAACACTTATAAGGTATTGCGGATCTCGGGGCAACTCCCGGCTGTTCACTCAGGCCCTCTCCCCCCCCATGGGGCCCTTTTTGGGGTGGGCCCTCCTGCTTTTACGGATTTAGTACCTGGCGTTTCTAGATCGGATGCTCTTCGTCAGTTTATGGGTCCTTGCTGGGCCTTGGTTTTAACGGTCG
>JAYPXF010000230.1:0-2821 GCA_038154405.1 Verrucomicrobiales bacterium
GCTCCACCCAATCACGAACAGCAGGCGACCATTGTTCAGAACCGGAGATGCAATCGCCTGGGCCACGTCCCAGCCGGATTCGTAGGTTTCCCGCAAAAGCAGTTTGCCGGTTTGCGGTGACAACGAATTCACGGCATCAACTGTCCAGACGATCAGTTGCCGTTCGCCAACGTGATCGACAATGATCGGGCTACTGTAGGCCGGGCGATCCGAAAGTGAGCGCCATCGTTCGCTCCCTGTCTTTCGGTCAAATGCCACCATCATCGCATCGGGTTTGCCGCCGACATGGGCGATCAGGAGATCCTCTTCCACGATGAGGCGGCGCTTGCGCCATAGCGCGGGATCTCCGCCTTGAATTTCCTCACCAGATCCTTCTGCTAGATAACCCGGCCGGTCGCTGCGGCGAAACAGACGAGGTGCCCTTGAGTGCCGAAGGTATAGACCAGACCATCGTGCACCTTAGGGGTGGCACGACGGCCGTTGTCGTATTCCATGTCGGCGTATTCGCATGGATAGGTGTGTTCCCAGATCTTGGAACCCTCTGAGGCGTCGAAGCACAAGACGCGTTCCCGGTCGGGATTGCTCAATCGATCGGTGAGTAAGATCCGTCCGTTGGCAACAGCGGGACCGGAATAGCCGTTGCTGACCCGGGCCCGCCAGCGGATTTCCAGGCCGGATTCCGGAAGCCGATCAACGACGCCATTCTCCCGCCAGATACCATCGCGTTGCAGCCCACCCCATTGCGGCCAGTCGTCCGCCGACAATGAGATGCAGACCAGTAAGAAGTGGAGGGAGCGCACAATCTGTGCTGACCGCGGGCCGGAGGCTGTCATTTAGCGTTCTCCAGCGGCTTCATGAACTGATCCAGCAGTTTTGTCGCGGGATCATCTTTAAGTCCGAGGTTGTCATTGAGCTTGTTGTGGTCGGTGTTGCGCATACCACCAAGAGTTGTGGGGAAACCAGCGTCTTTCAGCACATTGTGCAAGCGCTGGGCCTGGACGGAATTGTATGGGTGGTTGCGGACGTAGAGGGTAAGGAAAGGCGGGATCTGTTTGCCGCGTTCGATGTGGGTGACCGCGGAGAATTTGATGTGCTTCTTCGGATCATTGCCGAACTTCTCGCGATGACCAAACTTGCGGGGCGGCAGTTTGTGCAACTGCAGACGAAGCTCAGCCGAGGCGATGATGGCGGGAAGGTCGTACGTGTCCCCATCTACGGGGACGCATCCCTTCAAGACACTGGGTGGAACGCCCTCAGCGCGGATGTAGGAATGGTCAGTGCAGATGAGTGCGGCCAATTGGGCGCCAGCCGAATGTCCCATCACGAAGATGCGTTCCGGATCGCCGCCATGTTTGACGATGTTTTTGTAGGTCCAACCCAATGCCCTTGCGACGTCCTGCGTCAGTTCCTCCATTTCCACGTGTGGTCGGAGTCGGTAGTTCGTGGAGACAAAGATGTAGCCGCGGTCGTTGAACATCGTGGGTTTGAGTTTCACCTGGCTCTTGTCGCCCGTGACCCAGCCGCCGCCATGAATCCAGAAGACGACGGGGAGATTGCCGGCGTTTGCTGGAGCGTAAACATCCAGAACCTGTCGTTCGTGATGGTTCTTCACATAGGCAATGTCGAAGCGGCTTTGTTGGGCCTGGAGCGTGCCCACGAGCAGAAGTGGAAGAAGGAATCTCATGAAGAGCATTCGTAACCGAATGCGGGTCAGGGCACAACCATGCGTCATGTGCGGATGATTCAGTGGGTAGCGAACCTTCCTCACCTGCAACGATGGATCGTAGCACCGGCGGGCCGCCTGACCTACGGCTTTGTGACCGGTCCTTCACCTTCACGTGAAAAGGTCAGTCCGATTTCAAAGTGGCCAGATACGCCAGCAAATCGGCGGCTTCCTGTTCGGTGATCAGGTTCAGCATTCCTTCCGGCATCAGAGACATTGTTTGGGGTTTGTTCGATTTGATCTGTGCGGTGGGAACTCGTGCTGACTGACCGGTTGCCAATTTCAACTCCAGGAACTGCTTGCTGCGTTTGGTAATGAAACCGGAATGGTATTCGCCATCTTTGGTTTCGATGTTCCAGACCTGATACTCCGGGGCGATCGTCTTTGATGGATGCAACAGGCCTTCCAGGATCTGGGAGCGGTTTAGGCGCTGGCCGATGCCAGACAATTCCGGTCCGAGATTGCGTCCTTGGCCGACGAATTGATGACAGGCGAAACAGGCGGCGAGTTTGCCGGTTGGGGTCAGCAGCTTTTTGCCGTTCATCGGATCACCTCGCAAGGCGAGGATGCGATCGGGATCGGATACGGCCGGTAGAGGTCGGTCTGCGGGATCACGGAAGCGCTCAAACAAGGCCCGGACATAGTGGTTCGGTGACGCCAATCCGGATTCCATGTGTGCTGTTTTCTCCGCTCCGGAGAATTCATTGTCGGCAATCGCCCGGGCCATTTGCATGGCCGCCGAAGTGTCATTCAGCCAGGAGTTGTCAGCGGGAACCGTTGCCTCTCCCACAGGGGAGGAGGTCGGCATCTGGTGAACCCATTGCCAGAGCATCTTGGCGGCCGCACTGTCGACTTCGCGGGAACCGATGGGTGGCATGTGTCCGGCACCGACGGCACTGACGCGATAATTCAGCACGGAACGTTCCGGATGACCGGGGACAATGATGCTGGGATCCTTCAAGCCGAAGTTGCCGCGGGTGGGGGATTGCCAAACGGTGAACGACTCGGCGATGGCGCGTTCGAAATTCACCTCCAGCGGAGCGGTTCCGCCGCCATGACGTCGATGACAATGGGCGCAGTTGGCGTGCAGCCAGGAAC
>JAYPXF010000230.1:2859-11103 GCA_038154405.1 Verrucomicrobiales bacterium
TTCCCGCGCCGGTTGATTCGTGTATCCCGCGAAGCCGGCCAGTTGCATGGGTTCAAAGGCGGGGGTGAATTTGTTCCACATGCTGTGGCAGCGCATGCATTCGGCGCGACCGGGAATGCGGTATCGTTTGCCACCTTTCCAGGCTCGGGCGTTTACCTCTACTTCGACGCCGTTCGCATCCACCAATTCCGCGTCGGTGGATTCCTTGTTCCAAAGATAGCTGTAGCCGTTCCAGGCATCGCCGTCGAAGTGCATCAACTGGGTCTCGATCGGTTTCCGGCCGACGCGGATGGTCTTGGCGAGCACGGCGTCCTGCGGCCAGACGTTGTTGGCGTTTCGTATACGAGTGCCCTGGTACTGAATATCCGTGCGCACGCCGGTCATGGCGGGCAGGGCAATGTAGCGGATGGCTGTGGCGCCGTCGTGCCACATAGGTTCTTGGATCGCGAAGGCGTACACTCCGGGATTCGGGGTGTGTTTGGAGGTGTTCTCGAACAGGCCAGTTTTACTGAGCTTACGGGGAAAGGACGAAGGCTGGCCGGCGCGTGGATTCGGTTTGAGTCGATAGAGCTCGGATTCCCCGGCGTAGTGGATGTAATAGAGTTCACCGTCATTGCCGACGCCGAAAGTAGAGATGCGATGCGGGGTGTCGGCAATCTCGATATGCTCGGTCACCTGGTGCCCATCATGGCGCAATGCCCAGATCTTGCCGGTCTCGTAGTCGCCGTAGACGTATGCGCCGCGAAGCGAAGGAAGGCGGGTTCCCCGGTATTCGAATCCACCGGTCATGGAAGCCGCTTCGGTGTGTCGATGAGCGGCAACCGGCGATGAAATGGGTGCCAGTGGACTGGCGGTTTCGGGACGGATGGGGTTGCCGGCTTCCATCGCGCTCCATCCGTAGTTCCCGCCTTTCTCGACGAGATGAATCATCTCCCACAGTTCCCAGCCGACGTCGCCGAGCCAAAGGCGCCCGCGCGAATCAAAACTCATCTTCCACGGATTGCGGAAACCGAAGGCCCAGATTTCCGGTCGGACATTCTCACGACCCACGTAAGGATTGTCTTTGGGAATGGCATAGGCTTTGCCGGTATCCTTACGGTTCACATCGATGCGCAACACGCAGGAAAGAATGTCTGTGTTGTCCTGGCCGGTGTTCAGACCATCTGGCGGGTTGGGCGCGGTGGCGTCGCCGGTGGAGACGTAGAGCATGCCATCCGGACCGAACTGCAGGTTGGCGCCATTGTGTCCGCCGCTGCGCCAGGTGAGGAGCGCCTCTTCGCTGTCGGGCATGAGTTGCGGTGCTTCATTGCCTTTGATGGTGAAACGAAAGCGAGAAAGACGGGTGCCATCCTCCTGGCTTCCGCCGACGGTGTAAGCGAGAAATACCAGTCGATTCTTCTTCCACTCCGGGTGAAAGGCCATGCCATAGGCACTGCTGTGTTTCGGATGAATCGATTTCAGATCCACGAACAGATCAGCCTTGGAGCTGTCGGTGTCCTCCTTGAATGACCAGATCTTCCCTTGGCGGGTCATGACGAACAGGCGGCCTTCCAGAGCGACCATTTCGAGGCCGTCACGAATGGGGATACCGGCAAAGACGCGTTCGGGGACAAATGGTTTGGGCGGCTCAGGAGAGCCTTTGATTTTGGATGCTGACCATGGCTGGCGGCCCGGTTTTCTGTTGAACGGCATTTGGTAGGGTTTCTGGCCGCCTCGCCATTCGCCTTTGGCAGGGTGGTCCGTCGCGACATACTTCTTCAACAGATCCGTCACCGCGTCATCGCTCTTGTCGACGTATAGCTCGAACCAATGGCCATCGTGACCGGTCTTGGCGATGCGAATACCGGCGGCGAGACGGCCGCGATGGTCACCACCCGCCTGGTCGGCAGCCACGAGCGCGGCCATCAGGCGGTCGGTCAGACTTCCCGTTGTTTCCTCATAAGCCTTGGCCATTGCCGCGACCACACCGCGACCCGCCAAGGTGTTTCCCTGGCAGGCGTAGAACCTCCCACTCATTGCACCCCAATAGATCCCGGCCGCATCGGCCTTGGCCGGGTTGCGATTGGCGGCGCGACCTTGCATGTCGATGATTGCGAGTTGACGCTTGTCGCGACGTGGGTCGTCTTTGAGGAGCAACCCAAGCACGTCCTCCGGATTGCGCCCTTCTGCCAACAGGTCGAGGGCACGTTCACCCCACCGCGGATTGTGCCAGTGCTGCGTACAGAACGCGCCGACACCGGCGCGCACGTAAGGGACGACTTTGCCAACGGCGGGATACCGGCTCGCGACTGCCGCGCCGCATTCGCCGGTTTTCGGATCAACCGCGACGATGGAAAAGGTGGCGGAGACGCCGAAGTCCGGTTTGAGCTCAGCAGTCGAGAGCTGCGGCAGGATTGAAAGCAGTATCAGACAAGGGAGAGATCGCACGTTCATGGCTGAATACGGTGGAGCTTGGGTGAAGCAGCAATGAGTCGCCACTCAAAATACCGGTGAGGCCTGAGACGTGTCCATGCTGGGGCGGAATGGCAGACCACAATCCGGAGGGCATCACTCCGTCGATGTCGGTGGTGGGCTTTCTCAAGGCCACGTTGCTTAAGCGGAACCGGTGGAACGATTCCCTCCAAGGCACTCGCGGATTGGTTGCGTCACCGTCTGTTGAGAAAGGAATTCAGCTTTGGCGTGTCGAGCGTGCGGGTGAGGCGGAAGACGCCGGCGGGGCCACCCGGATGGCCGGAGTAGAAGAAGATGTGTTGAACGCCGCGCTTCTCGTCGAGGACGGCTCCACCCGTATGGAAACCATCGGCGAATTCGTAGAATCCGGCGGTACGTTTGAACAGCTGGCTTTCGTGGCGCCACTTCGCTGATTCCCAATCCTTCGGCGCGATGCTCCACAGGTGGATGGACATGTCTTCGCGTTTCGATTGGACGACTTCGTAGCGCTTGGTGACGGGGTTGAAGCAGATTGCGGAGGTGTCGACCGACGTCTTGGTCTTCATCGGTGTGTTGGCTATATCTGAGGTTTCCGCATCACCGAAGTCAAATCGCATCTGGGCGAGAATATTGGCAGGCGCCTGGTTGCGGACGATCGCGACGTATTTGCCATCGTGGAAGATCACGTCGGGTTCGGCGGGCTTGCACCAGTCGGGCAATTTCAATGTGGTTCGTTCCCAGCTGTCTCCGCGGTCGCGGGAACGATAGACGGCGAGTTCGCGGGCGATGTCAACGGGACGTCGAAAGCGGTAGATGGTGTGATGGGCGAAAAGGAGCAGCCCGTGTTGTGGATCATCGATGAGATGTGGACCGACGTAGGCGAATGGTCCGTCGTGCCGGTCTTCACGGAACGCCATGCGCAGATGCTTCCACGTTCGTCCCTTGTCTTCAGTGCGAAAGACGCCGTGGTCGGTCACGTGGACGACGGCGCCATCAAGTGTGGGGCCAATCGCATTCAGGTGCAGTTTGTAGCCGAGGGGACTGCGATTGTCGGGAGCGAACTTGAACCGGTGGCACAAGGGGACGGATCCGCCACGGTTGCAGTCTTCCGGAGTCATGCAATCACGGATATCGTAAGGATCTGCCCAACTCTGGCCGCCGTCCGTTGATCGGAGAATCGTGGAATAGGTGGTGTCCGCATCGGACGTGCCGGCGACCCTGGCGTTGTGGCCGGGCATGGAGCGGTGAACCAGGATGATCGTGTCATCGATCATGGTCGCGACCGGCCAGCCGAAGTGGTCGTTGTTGCCTTTCGGATTCGTTGGAAGATGGACGGGGGCGAGTTCCAGGAGACCGGCTCGTTTGGTGGCGGCAAGGCTCCGCAGTTGTTCGTCCGAGGTCGCCAGCAGGGCTAGCTCAAATTCCGGCGTTCCTGTCTTTGCCTTTAGTTGTCTCTTGGCCACTTGGGATTCTTCCCAGGTCTTGAGTTTGGAGAAGGCGGTCAACGAGGGCAGCTTCGCCGTGATCAGATTGCCATCGAGGGTGAAGTCATGGATCCGCATGGTTGCGCGCCAGGGTCGCAAGCCGATGGAGCGAATCTACATCGTATCCTGTGCTCCAAACCGGTTTGCCATCGATCTTGAACGACAATCTGTCCTCCCTGCGAGTGACTAGGAGATCGAAGGGTTTTCCCGGCGTGATGAAATCGGCTGGCTCGCCGATCGTGAGCCCATCGGGAAACTGGGGGCCCTGGACGAACATGCGGCGATGACTGCCTTCGAATCCAAACTTGTTGTTATTCAGGACGAAGGCGGCGGCAGAACCGTTGAACGCGTCGAGACTGAGGCGTGCCCGGATTTTGAAATCACCCGAACCCAGACCCTTGTTGGCGAACAGGTAATGGCTGCCGGTGGAATAGATGCAACCGTCGCCTTTTTCCCAGCGGTTGGCGATCGCGGTGGCTGCTTCGAAGTGCCCGCGTTTTATCACTTGCAGTTCCGCTGCCTGGCTTGCGGGGCTCAGCAGAAGCGCCAGCAGGGAAAGGGTAAGGATAGTGGATAGAAGCTTCATGCTACTGCTATGGGCGGGGTGATTGGCGGCGAGTCTTGATGATTTTCCGGGTGCGTCAAGGTCGTCTTCCCATGCGGGTGCAGCGTCGGCGTTACATTGTCGAATGGAGGGCAACCACTGAAGGCGTGGTTGTTGATGCCTTTGGATCGCAGTTCCAGGGGCAGAGTGCCTCTGTGGTTTGTAATCAGCCGACGATTTTTTTTGGTACGCGGCCGTAGAGATCGGTGAGGCGGAAGTCGCGACCCGAATAGCGGTAGGTGAGTTCCTCGTGATCGAGACCCATGAGGTGAAGGATCGTGGCGTGGAAGTCGTGGATGTCCATGCCGTTGCTGGCGATCTTCGCGCCGATGTCGTCACTCTCCCCATACGACAATCCCCGTTTCGCACCACCGCCGGCGAGGAAAGTGGTGAAGACGGCGGAATGGTGGCCACGACCTTTTGGATTGCTGTCCTCCCAAGGCGTGCGGCCGAATTCGCTGCAGCCAACGATGAGGGTGTCTTCGAGCATACCGCGTTGCTTCAGGTCCGCGATCAGGGCGGCCAAGGGTTGATCGAGTTTCTTCGCCAAGGGACGATGGGTTTCGATGTTGCCGTGGGCGTCCCAGTTGCTGTTCGAACCGATGTCAAAGAGTTCGACAACCCGAACACCGCGTTCGAGCAGTCGACGGGTGGCGAGGCATTGCCAGCCGAATGATTTTCGATCCGTACGATTGATGCCATACAGGTTCAAAGTCGAATCGGTCTCCCGCGTAATGTCGAACGATTCCGGCGCCTGTTCCATCAGGCCGTAGGCGGTGTTGAAGTTGGTTATCCGCGTCTTCAGCTGCACGTCGTTCGGATGCAGCTTCAGGTGTTCTTCGTTCAGGTCGCGCAGCATCAATCGCTCAAGGTCCCGGAGCTTGAGCGATGGCACGCGGCCGTTGAGATGGGGGATCGGTTCCGGTCCGGGAATCACCCGGACGCCCGTGTGGAAGCCGGGCAGAAAATGGGAATCCCAACATTGGTACGCGTTGTAAGGCTCCCGGGCGGCGAAGACCACGAACGACGGCAGGTTGGTGTTCATCGTGCCGAGTCCATGGCTGACCCAGGACCCAATGCTCGGCAGTGGAATCGTGATCGAGCCAGTGTGCATGCCCAACGTCGCGGCGGAATGGCCACCGGATTTGTTGGACATCGAATGAATGAGGCAGAATTCGTCGATGACCGAACCGCAGTGAGGGAACAGTTCGCTGACCATACGGCCAGATTGGCCGTATGGCTTGAACGCAAACTGCGACGCCTTGATCTTGCTGCGTCCGACCATTTTGCCGGCATCTGTATTGAGCTGGGGCTTGTGGTCGAAGGTGTCGACGTGCGAGATGCCGCCGGTCATGAAAAAAATGACCAGTCGCTTGGCCTTTCCGGTCAGATGTGTCTTCTGCGGCGCCAGCGGATGGCCGTCATTGAGTCCTGCCGCCAAGGTCAGTTGCGAACGCAGCGCGGCAGCGCTGAAGGCCGTGCCGGCGGTGGCACGTTGAAGAAAGTTGCGACGATTGGAATTCAGCAGGTTCATGTCAGTCGACGAAGATGAACTCGTTGGCGGTCAGCATGGTTTTCGCATAGCTCGACCATGCGAAGTGAAGGCGTTTGTCTTGCGCGACGCCCTCGGTGGCGAGCAACTGCTGGTATCGATCGAGATAGTTGCGGGTTCGCGAGATCTCCGACGTAGTGGGTTCGCGAGAGAATACTGTGGTGTAAGCCAGGCGGATGCGCCTGTCGGTATCGCGTTCCTCGGTGATCAGTGCTTTTGCCAAGCCTCGGGACTGTTCCTCGATGAACTCGCTGTTCGACATGAACAGGGCCTGCATGGGAACGATGGCAGTGTCCCGTTTGGGCGTGGTGGCGCTGGTGTCGGGACCATTGAAGGTGGCGAGGAAAGGATGGTGATGGAGGCGTTGGACCATCAGGTAGACGCTGCGGTGCTTGGATGGATAGACGGCCTTGAACTGGTGGTGGGCTGAGAAACGCCATTTATTCTTCTCCGGAAACGGATGGGGTCCCGGTCGGGTCAGGTTGAGGTTGCCGCCGAGTTGCAGCATCGAATCCCGGATGGACTCGGCGTCCAATCGGCGGCGGTCGAAACGCCAGTAAAGACGGTTGTCTGAATCCCGTTCCACATTGCCCGCATCATCGCCGCTGGCGCGTTGATACGTCGCCGAGGACATGATGAGCCGATGCATGTCTTTGATCGACCAACCGCTTTCGATGAACTGGGTGGCAAGCCAATCCAGCAGCTGTGGGTGCGTGGGAGCCTCACCTTGGAGTCCGAAGTCCGACGGGGTTGGCACGATCGCCTTGCCGAAATGAAACTGCCAGATGCGGTTCATCATCACGCGCGCCGTCAAGGGATTGTGGGGACTGGTCAACCACTTGGCCAGTTCAAGCCGGCCACTGCTCTCGGCTGGCACCTTCAGACCGTGTCCGCCTAGGAAGGCGGGAGTTCCCGGTTGAACCTGATCACCGCGGCTGCGGGGATTGCCGAGCTTGTGGATGTAGGTGGCCTTCACCGGGCCCTCGCTCACCGCGTAGGCCAACGGAGCCTGGGCTGAGGGTGACTTGTTCATGAGCGCATCCAGCTTGGCTTGGTTGGCTTTGGTGTCCTTTTTGGCCTTTATGAGTTTCTTCAAGCGATCAATCTCGGGCTGGTGTTTGGCCAGGAACGCCTTCTCCTTGGGTTCGATGATCGAAGGGTGGACCATCGGTTTGAAATACTTTGGGACGCGCGCGGATTCTCCGCCGGGGTACGGATAGGAAGTGCGTTGGAAGAAGGCATACAGACCGTAATAGTCCTGCATTGAAGTGGGGTCGTACTTGTGGTCGTGACAGCGAGCACAGCTCATCCCTACACCCAGGATCACCTTGCCCATGGTGTCTAGGGTGTCCTCGATGATCAGATGCATGTCTTCGAGATCGCCGGTGCCGAAACGCTTGGCTTGGGCGAGGAAACCGGTGGCGATCAATTTCTCGGGGTAATCCTCGGGCTCGCCTTGCCGGCCGAGGATGTCGCCGGCGATCTGTTCCCTGATAAACTGGTCGTAAGGTTTGTCGGCATTGAAAGCGTCGATGACATAGTCCCGATAGCGATAGGCTTCCGGAATCGGGTAGTCGGAGTTTTCCCCCGCCGTGTCGGCGTAACGGGCGAGATCGAGCCAATGCCGTCCCCAGCGTTCGCCGTAGCGTGGGGATTCCAGCAATTCATTGACGAGCCGGTCAAACGCGTCGGGTCTTTCGTCGGTGACGAATGATGCGACGCGCTCCGGTGCGGGAGGCAGCCCGATCAGATCGAAGCAGGCGCGCCGAATCAAGGTGCGGCGGTCGGCTTGTTTCAGCGCCATCACCGAGAGGGACTGCTGGCGTTTCTCGATGAAACTGTCGATTGGATGCTTGGGCGTGCCTTTTGGTGGCTCAATTTCGCGGACGGGTTGGAATGCCCAGTGTTGTTGTTCTTCCGCAGGGGTATCCGCGCAGGTCAGGACGCCGAGCAGGATCAATGTGGCTGGTAAACGCATGCGGGTATTGAGAGGCAGACTACACCTGAGTAAGGTTTATTCCAAACGACGAATTGGGGGCAAGCTGTCGCGTTTTCACCCTCGAGTGTTGGAACAGGTATCCGGATTCGGGCGGACAGACGTTGCCTGAGGCTGCGCGAAGGCCGTTTCTCCCACAGATTCAGTTCACCTCAGATAGAGTTCCCGGCCGATAATC
>JAYPXF010000231.1:0-2839 GCA_038154405.1 Verrucomicrobiales bacterium
CTCCTGGACGTTTTCCATTCACCTCCAACAACAGCAGCGGTCCGGTAGTGAAGAACGATTGGCCGGCGTCGGCGGCGCGCAGCCATTCCTCAAACGGGGGTTCCTCGTCGGAGTAGATATAGGTGCGGCAATCGGCGAGTTTTCGACACGCGGGAAAGTCACTGGCGCCGAGGGCCGGGAAACGGTAGCCGATGTTCAGGATCTTGTACCAGCCTTCCAGACCGATCGGACGATAGATGCCGAACTGCATCAGTTCCACACCGTCGACCGTCCCGAGAATATAATCAGCGAAGATCTCCTTCGAGTATCCGCCGTGCGCCCAAAAGACGATGCCGCCGTTGTCGCGAATGTCCTGCACGGCTTCGCCAAACACGGGCCAGGTGTTCGGGTCGAATGACTTCCCCGCCTGTACCAGTTGATCGCTCAGGAAGACCTTGGTGTGACCGTAGTGGGCACTCCGGTATTCTTGCCCGGACATGATTCGATAGTCACCGTTTCTGCGAATCGATTCTTCACCGAGGCCCCGCTCTTGCGGAATGTCCTGTTTGGACATCCGACCGTCGTACGATCCCGTTCCGTTGTAACAGAGCACGGAGCCGTAACGCACATCCTCGGCCGCCATCAGATCGAGAATGGCCCGATCATCGGCGTCGGTAAGGCGATCAAAGTGCAGATGGGTGTCTCCCGAATACCAACCCATGCCGCTCATGTTCACGCTGCGCTTCAATCTCAGACGTACCTGCTTCTCCCCCTTGGGCTTCACATTCAATTCGAGCTGCTGCGGCGCAAATTCGAATCCCTTCCAAACCTCGACTCTCACGGAGCCGGGCGGCACAGAGATCTCGAACTGCCCCGTCGTGTAGAAGAACCGGCCGAAGTAGCGGATGGGCGCCTTGCCTGGTCGGTTGCCTGCGAAAGTGGTCGGCCAGGTGCCGGTGAGACTGAACGGCGAGAGATGGGTCTTCTGCGGTTGATAGAAGTTGCCATCCGCTCCCACGACATTCACGCGGCAAGGTGTGGGGCGACCGGTGGCATCGTCGATCACCGTCATCTTCAGATGGGCCAAATCCTTGCCTTTTGCGATGGCCGGTTTGCCGGGGCGGGAGAATCCCTTCGGCATAAAGATCAGTTCTTCATCGCCAGTCCTTGGCTGATACGGATCCAGCCAGCGCGGTCTTTCAATGGACACACCGGCTGCGTGTGACTCCGGAATCATCAGGTTGAAAGCCACCGCAAAAACAGAAAGTCGAAGGATTTGGTGGAACATGAGGACAGGATTGAAGACCGAAGAATCTACGCTGTCAAATCCGGCCGGCCCTCCAAAAAACGACTGCTAAAAATACAGACCGATCAGACTGTATGTTATTCAATTCTTGGCCATTACGGCTACCCCCAAATCCGCTAACCTACATGCGCACTTCTAAATAGATAATTCTATATGCTAGGGTGTGTTCGAAAACCCTTATCGAAGCCAATCACAGATGGCGCCGAGAATAACGAGGTTCAAGAAGCGGGAGGATAGTTTTTCATATCGGGTGGCCAGGGCGCGCTTCTCTTTGATGCGTTGGAAGAAGTTCTCCACCTGATGGCGCCGCTTGTAGTGACCTTTGTGATAGGCCGGTGGGTTGGTGCGGTTGGCGGTGGGTGGAATGCATGCTTTGAGATCAAGGCTTTCCAACAGCCCTCGGAACCGGTCGCTGTCATAGGCCTTGTCAGCCAGGATGGGGCGCCTGGTCTGACCGGCCACCAGATCCGGGGCTGCCAGGATGTCATTGCGCTGCCCGGCGCTGAGGATCAAGCGCAGCGGTCGCCCCCGCGTATCAACCAGGGCATGGATCTTGGTGTTGGCTCCGCCCCGTCCTGGAGTGCGGTCTCGCAGACCGCTTTGTGAGGCTCGCGCAGCTACAGATACGTCAGGATAACGCATCGCCTACTGAGCAGATCCATGCGCAACAAAGCTGTCTGCGAGGCAGCACTCCAAGACGCTGTCGCGACGTTCAGTTCCCCTGCTTCGCTAGCTTGCCCTCCACCTTCTTGGCCAGGCGGCTGGCTTTGATCACCCGTAGTTTGTGAGTCCCACGGGCAATCTGTTCGTGCTCGTCGTGGGCTTCGAGTTGGAACGACACCTGCATGTCATCCTCCGACATCACGCGGGCACGGCAGACCACTTTTCCACCCAGTGGTGTGGCGGCGAGGTGTTGTACGTTGACGGCCACGCCGACCGTACTCTCGCCCGGTTCCAATAGCGGGAGCACGGCATTGCGGGCGGCATGTTCCAGAAACCACACCAACGACGGCGTGCGATAGAATCGCGGGCATGCCGTCGTGGACGAAGTCGATAAGATACTTCTCTTCCACGACAAAGTTTTCCTCGCCAATCGTGCCGGGTTTGGGAGCTGTTTTCATTTCGCGTTCAACCCAACCATCGTCCTGCCCATCGCTTCACCGATGTTCATGTAGGTTTCCGCGTTGCTGTCGTAGTGACCGCCGGAACTGCCGCCCTTGGACAGCGGGTGGGTGTAGACCGCGGCGACGTTACCCTTGAACTCCGGGTATTTGCCGGACTCGCCATCGACGGCAAGCAACGCATCCAGAATCTTGCTCCCATTGTCGGTCGTGCCTTTTTCGGTCTGACCCAACGAGGCGCACACGAATTTTGCATTCGATGCGTCGAAGTCCTTGCGGAGCTGCTTGATGAGATGGACGAGGTTCGTTTCGTAGCGACTGGACAACGCGGCACTGCGGCTGTCCCGGTCGCCCTGCCACCAGAAGAAACCGGCGATCTCATGTTTCTTGGCGTCCGGGTAATACTTGTCGAGTTCCGCGAGAACCTTTTTGG
>JAYPXF010000231.1:2849-10984 GCA_038154405.1 Verrucomicrobiales bacterium
GTATTGCATCCCCGCATACCAGTTGATCTTCTTCGGTTCCTCACCCTTCTTCCACTTCTCTGGTGATCCCTTGTACCCGGGATGGATCCAGGTGACGCCTTTGTCGTCAGTGAACTCAAACCCTTCACCACCCGGGGGCAACAGATCCCAACCCAAGGCTCGATTGCCGATGCAACTCTTCAGGATCAACACCGGTGCGTCGGTCGCGTTGCCCAGATAATGCCCGATGCCGATCTCCGGACCGATAGCCCGGCCCTTGATCGTCATCCATTCGTTGTTGAATAACCGCGCGCCTCTCAGTCCACTGCCCATCACCCGTACGTTGCGAACGTCCTTGCGCACCGTCCATTTGCCCTCGTCGTCAACCAGGTAGGGATACAGTCCCTTCTCCTTGACCGCATGCGTCAGAGAGCCTTCCGGTCCTTTCCTGCCCGGCTCGATCCGGCCGAAGCCCAGCATGTTGGACTGCCCCAACAGGATGTAGACCTGCACGGGCTTGCTCATGTCAGCCGGTTTACCGTCGGGATCGGGGAGTGAATCTGTCGATTCGGCGGCGGTCGCGTGAAAGAGGGATATCGTCAGCAATAGGAAGTGTTTCATGGTTGGACTGATGGTGTTGTTGGGTGGCTAGATTCTTGGGTCCGAGGACAGATTCAATCAACGCTTGCGATTTCGGTAATCCATCATCGTGTCGTTCGTGCCGACGAGATCCTGGTCATTTGTGATTCCGTGAAAGACAAGGGGCATGAAGGGGGCTGGATCCTCATCGATCGCCCAGGCAATTCCTCGCAACAACAGCAGGCGATAGATCGGGTCGTGATAGGTGTAGGTGTAATGACCGGTGGTGGTACCGAAGACCTTGCCCTTGCCCGAAGCATATGTCCAGAACGCGTCAGGGCGGACATCCTTGCTCTTGAGCAGCTTTTCAAAGGGTGAGTTTCCCTGCGCCTTCGGGGCAATGGCGCCTATGACCTCGATTTCCTCTCGGCCGAGCAGGTTCCAGTACGACTCGTCGTTCAACTGCACCGATTTCGGCAGGCCGGCAAAGGCGGGATGGTCTGTCTTGAGAAAGAGCGGAGTGTCGTGACCGAACTTGCTCCAGCGGGACGTCTGGTTGCCCTTCCATGAACCGCCGATAATGCCGGCCAGTTTCTCCGCCCGCGCGACCGGACGGATGATGCAGGACTCGTGAATGGAAACGACCCGGCCACCGCGATCCACGAAGTTCTGGTAGGTGGCGAATTGCTTTTCCGTCAGGTCGGGCAGATGAAGGTATTGGATCAGCAGGTCCGCCTGTTCGAACTGCTTGCCGGAGGGAAACCCGAACGCCTCGTCCACGGTCACCCGCGGAATGGTCTTCAACATTGGCACGAACAGTTCCTTGATGCGGATGTAGTCGTGTTCGCCGCCACGATGATCTTCCTGCCCCGTGAGCCAGAGAATCCGAATGTCCCGGCTGAGCTTCGCTCCTTTCCAATCGCCGGTGAGCTTCATCACCTCTGCTTTGGGCAGCAGCGCATTGGGACTGTGCGTGATTCGTTTGCCGCGATTGGCTGCGTGGGTGGAGACAACCGTCAGGAAGAGCAAGGTCAGGATCATGCGGAGCGGATTCACCCCGCTGGAATACGCACTGGCTGGCGAAGCGTCAAGCGATGCGGTTCCGCATAGCAATTTTGATGGCCGGAGCAAACCTCCATACCTACGCTGCACCTGAACCATGAAGCGATTCATTCTCCCAAGATCCCATGCACGCTGGCCAACTCACGCGGCTTCTCCTTCGCCTGCAGAAGTGGTCCACTGACAATGACGATCGCTATACCGTGCTGAGGAATCTTTCGACTGAACCGGAAACGCTGCTGCGGCAACTGGGCGGAGTCAATTGACCGGATCGCTTTCGGGCTTCCTTCCGACGACCTTCATTCCCAACCAGACCAATCCGGCGAGGATGAACATAGCCGCGTATTCGGTGATCGGAATCCAGGTCACCTGATGAATCATCGCCAGGTTCCCTCGACCGTAGACCCACAACGCACCGCCAACATAAGCCAGGAGAAAAGCCCATCGCTGCCAGAGCCTCAGACCGATTCCATGCATCTGCGTGATGATGAAAAGGCCGGCGAAACCGAAGAAGAACATCGGCCACATGCCCTTGCCCTGGTTGATCGCGACCAGCGTGCCGTGAAAGAGGACGAGGACCTCGAGGGCGAAGGTCCAATAGTGATTGCGATGGGCGCGGGTGAAGAAGAGCGAGCCCTGCACCATGAGCATGAAGGTGTAAAAGAACCCGAGCAGGTGACCACTGGTGTTTTCCATCGGGTGAAACCAGAAGGTGTAGACGATCGCCCACGAAAACACATAGCCGTGATACTTGCGGACGAACGTTCCGGTCTCCGTCAGGAGTTGAATCTTCTTCCCGAAGAACACCCCGCGTCGCTGGTTCTCCATGTGCAGGATCAGGACGAGCATGATGATAACCGACCATTGCGAGGACCAGATGGAGACATCCTGCGCCAAGCCGTCATACCAGATGGCCGTCTGGAACAGATGCCACACCACGAAGACTGCATTCACCCCAAACGCCACCACGTTGACGCGATGCAATCCGTCCGTGTAAGCCAACTTCCCTCGCTGCGCCTTCCAGATGAGAAACCAGATCAGGCATTGGTGGATCAGATAGCTGCCCCAGGCGCTGAGTCGGGTGATCGCATCGGCCTCCGGCAGTTTCCAGTAGTAATGAGAAGCCCCAGTATCCGCGGCGAACGCTATCTCTGGCAACAATGGTTTGGCGAAATGGATCGCGCCGGTGAAGGCTAGGCTGAAACCCACACCACACCACATCGCACGATGGCTGGAAATCTTCGCCGGGCCAGTATAGGAGTCAGATTCGTTCAAGTCTTCGGCCCGTGATTGTCTCCAGAATCGAGCTTTGTCCAACTACCATCAGGCTCTAAACTGATAATCAGATTAATATGTTGATTATCAAATGATCGGTCGTATCGTGCGCCCGTGTCCACGACTACGCATGTTCCCGGTGATCTGGTTCGCGAACTGATCGTTCAGATCAAGGCCGACGGACTTACCGAAGGCGATCGTCTCCCGTCTATCCGCGCTTTGGCCGAAAGGTATGAGGTCACCGCGAGCGCGGTGCGCGATGCGCAGATTCAGTTGCAGACGATGGGGTTGATCAAGATTCTGCCGCGCAGTGGTGCGGTGGTGCAATCGGTGGATTTCGCACCACTGATCGGGGCGTTCACGAATACGTTGGAAAGCGCGTTGGCGCAGTCGGATCCGAGTTTGTTTCATCTTTTGGATGCGCGGCAGTTGATCGAAGTCGAGTGTGCGACCATGGCGGCCAAGAAACGGAAGATGGAGGATCTGTTGCCCTTGCGGGACGCACTTGGCGAGACGCTCAAGACGGCTGAGACTTTGGATGAGAATTCAACGGTGGAAGAGCGCACCTCGCACTATGGAGCAGACACCTGTTTTCACCTGGCGATCGCCGAGCTGGCCGGCAATCCCGTGCTGACCACGATGTTACGTTCATTGATGGAACTGTTGAAACCACACCTGGTGCAGATTCCTTGGAGTAACAAGCGCCGGGAACTCACAATCAACGCCCACCTGGAGTTGTTCGAATGCTTGCGCTCCGGTGATGTGAGAAAGGTTCACCGCTGCATGACCGAACACGCCGGCATGGCCCGCGATTCGTTGCTGGAAAGACTTTGGGACACTCCGAGCGCTTCATGAAATTGTTCGTCTCCACACTGCTCCTCGCAGGCATGATCGGATCAGCTTCGGCTGATTCAGGGACGGCATTCTTTGAGCAGAAGGTCGCGCCAATACTGAAGCGACAATGCTACGACTGTCATAGCCACGAGTCCGGCAAAGCGAAGGGCGGACTCGTTCTCGATTCTCGCGTGGGTTGGACCAAGGGAGGTGGCGGTGGACCGGCCATTGTTCCGGGCCAGGTGGACAAGAGCCTGTTGATCGCAGCCATTCGCTACACGAATGAGGTTCTGCAGATGCCACCCAAGCAGATGTTGCCCGCCGAGGAGATTGCGTTGTTGGAGAAATGGGTGGCGATGGGGGCGCCGGATCCGAGGAAGTCCCAGACACCAAAGATTGATCCGGCCAAGCTTTGGGCCCTGAAACCGGTTCGCCAACAGATTCCGCCGAAGGTGGCGGATCAGAATTGGCCACTCGATGAGAGTGATCGTTTTCTCTTGGCGGACTTGGATAAAGGCGGACTAAAGCCGGTGGCAGGCGCTGATCGCCATACCTTGTTGCGTCGGGTGACCTTTGACCTGACCGGTCTGCCGCCCACCCCCAAAGAGATCGAGGCCTTCATTGACGACAAGTCATCGGACGCGTACCGGAACGTCGTCGAGCGACTGTTGAATTCCGATGCCTTTGGCGATCACTGGGCGCGGCATTGGTTCGATTTGTCCTGTTACGCAGACCTCGCCGGGATTGGCGGCCGGACGTTGATCCGCGATGCTTGGCGTTATCGGGATTACGTCATCACTTCGTTGAATGCAGACAAGCCTTTCAATCAATTCATCCACGAACAGATTGCTGGGGATCACATGCCTTGGGATTCAATTGAACGGCGACGCGAACTGATCATCGCGACCGGCTTCCTGGCGATCGGGCCTTACACCATTTCGAACTACATCAAGAAGCAGTTGGATGCCGATGTCGTGGATCATCAGATCGACAGGATCGGCCGGGTCTTTCTGGGGCAGACACTCTCCTGTGCGCGTTGTCACGACCATAAGTTTGATCCCGTGCCCACTGCCGACTACTACGCCATGGCCGGCATCTTCCACAGCACCTTGACCACGAGCTACGACGGCCCTGGTGTCTGGAGCACGATCACCGAGATCGAACTGCCCAAGACGAAGAGCACGAAGGAACAGATAACTCGTCGCGAGCTGGAGCGGAAGGCACTGCGTGCGAAACAGGCGAAGTTACAATCCGAGCTCACGTCCTTGATCCTCTGGATCCCGGGAGGATCGGATGCCAACACGCTCACCCTGGAGAAACCGGTCGCCGCCAATGACCAGGGCGTACGCTACCAATTGCATTTCGAGGCGGGACCCAGCGTCTGGGCCGGGGCCGGTCAGGCCACGACGAAGGACAATGGCTTGCAGGTCGATTTGTTGCGGGAAGACGGCAGTGTGCTGCGAGGATTCCGCCATCAACCCGGTGCTTGGTCGCGCAAAAAGAAAGCGCAGGAATTGAAGTCCGTTCGCTTCGCTTACACCGGCGACGGTTCGGGGCCGATTCGCCTCCGCCTGACCACCTCGACTCCGGGCAGTCCAAAGTTCGGCGGGGCAATCGACGACATTGCGATCCAGCAGGGAGACGAGACCTTGTTCAGCGAAGACTTCGACGATTTGATACCGGGCAACAAAGGTTCGCAGGCCCACACCGGTTTGCGCGTCACCGCGAAGGCGCGTGTCCCGGGCTGGATCGGTGGTGGCCTCAACAACTCACACGCGGTCGACCTGGGCAAAGGTGATTTCGCCATCCAATTCTATGGTGGCCGGCAAACGGCGCTGGCGAACGCCAAACCCAGGACCGAATCCGAAAAGAGAGCCTTTGCCCGGGCGAAGCAGATTCAGAAACGTTTGGGCACTGTTGCCAAACAGTTGGGCGCCTTGGACGATCAGGACGAACCAGAGCACGCTCTCGCTGTTCGCGACATCGATCAACCCTCCGACAGCCCGATCTACCGGCGCGGCGACTTTCAGAATCTTGGCGAGATTGTTCCGCGCGGTTTCCTCAATGCCGTCAACGTCTCGCAGCAGTACGACGTTCCTGACAAAGCGAGTGGTCGTCTTCAGCTCGCCCAATGGCTGACCGATCCCGACAATCCACTTACCACACGCGTGCTCGTCAACCGTATCTGGCATCATCTCTTTGGTCAGGGGCTCGTCCGTACGGTCGACTACTTCGGTGTTCATGGCGAAACGCCGAGTCACCCAGAGTTGCTCGACTTCCTTGCCCGACGCTTTCGCGTGGACGATCAGTGGTCCCTGAAGAAGACCGTTCGCCGGATGGTCTTGTCCCGCGCGTATCGAATGTCTTCCTCCCACAATGCCAAGGCCGCAGCCATCGATCCCGACAACCGCCTGCTCTGGCGCATGCCGCGACGTCGTCTGCCCGCTGAATCCATACGCGACGCCATGCTCGCCGTAAGCGGCCAGCTCGACCCTGCCCGTGGCGGTCCTTCCCTCGGTCTGGAATTGAAAGGTAACATGCGCGGCCTCGGCGGCAATGTGAACCTGCCGACCTGGGGCGGCAAGACGGCTGACTACATCAAAAACCGCCGCACGGTCTACCTGCCCTTCCGACGCGCCCGCCCGTCCGGCGAACTCGAGATTCTCAGCATCTTCGACTTCCCTCATCCCAGCGAGATCACCGGCGCCCGTGCCAATACCACCGTCGCCACCCAGGCCCTCTTCCTCATGAACGGCCCCTTCGTCAAACAACAGGCCGCTCAACTCGCGAAACGACTGGAGAAGGAAGAGGCCGATGAAAGCGCACGAGTGAATCGACTCTACCTGCTGGCCTTGAATCGTCCGGCTGGAGTTGCGGAGATCGAATCAGCGACTGCATTTCTTGACCAAGGTGAATCCGATTTCGAAGAGAACGGCCGCGACCAGGCCTGGATCCAGCTCTGTCACGCGATACTCGGCTCCAACGACTTTCTGTTCCGCGAATGAATTCAACCACGGAAGACACAGAATGCACGGAAGGAACTGCCAAGCCTCGGTTGTCCCTTTTCCGTGTATTCTGTGTCTTCCGTGGTTGTCATCCCTCTGTCCAAAGATGAACCCATTCCCCTCTTCACGTCGCAACTTCCTCCGCACCGCCTCCTGCGGTTTCGGCTCACTCGCATTGCACTCCCTGTTGCAGCAAACGGCCGCTGCGAAATCAGTTGCCCCTTCCGGTGATTCGCCTCTCGCCGTGAAGCCCACCCACTTCCGGCCACGCGCCAAACGGATCATCTTCCTGTTCATGAAGGGCGGCCCGTCGCAGATGGATCTGTTCGTCTACAAACCTCAGCTCGACACACGGTCCGGCCAGGAACTGCCCTACAAGCTCCCTGAACTCGAGGCGACCGTAGGCATGGAGAACACCCGCCTGCTCGGTCCCGTCTCCAACTTTGCCCGCCACGGCCAGTCCGGCCTGCACCTCAGCAACCTCCTGCCGCACACCGCCCGACACGCAGACGATCTTTGCGTTCTCCGCGCGGTGCAGTGCGACAGCCCCAATCACCCTGTTGCCATCCGCCAGATGCACACCGGCAATCTCTTCGACATCGTGCCGTCGATGGGTTCCTGGCTTTCCTACGGTCTCGGCACGGAGAACCAACAGCTGCCCAGTTACATCACGATTCTGCCGGGTGAGGGCGAGCGCAACTACAGCAGTGCGTTCCTCCCCGCAATCCACCAGGGCACGGCCATCCAGTCCGTCAGTTCATCCAAGGCCAAGGCCCCCATCCGCAACCTCACCGACTCGACGCTTTCCGCAGCCGCCCAACGTCGTCGCATCGATCTCATCCAACAGATGAATCGCCGCCAACTCGCGCGACTCGGATCCGATCCGCAGATGGAAGGCGTCATCGAATCCTTCGAACTCGCCTTCCGCATGCAGACCGAGACGCCCAAGCTCGTAGATCTCGGGTCCGAATCGGAGGCCACCAAGAAACTCTACGGCATCGGCGAGAAGACCACCGATCAGTTCGGGCGCCAATGCCTGCTCGCCCGTCGCTTTGCCGAAGCCGGAGTGCGTTTCGTGCAGGTCACCCTCGACGGCTGGGATCATCACGGAACGATCGCCGAAACCCTTCCCGGCCAATGCGCCAAGGGCGACCTCCCCGTCGCGGGTCTGCTCACCGACCTGAAAGCCCGCGGTCTGCTCCAGGACACGCTCGTCCTCTGGGGCGGCGAATTCGGCCGCACCCCGCACACCCAGCAGAACAACGGCCCCGGTCAGGCCCCCGGCCGCGAACACAACCCGCACGGCTTCTCCATGTGGCTCGCCGGCGGCGGCGTGAAAGGCGGCATCACCCACGGCACTACCGACGACTACGCCTACCACGCCGTCGACGGACAGGTTCACAT
>JAYPXF010000232.1:0-10928 GCA_038154405.1 Verrucomicrobiales bacterium
AGGGTGTCACCCATGTTCTGAACCAACCATGTTACCCATGTAGTGAACCTGCACCTTCGGCGACGGTGCGTCAGCTCTGATTGCTGATCACCGGATGCTGATTGCTGGAACTCCCCTCACGACTCCACAAAAACGGTCGTCTCCCGGCTGATCAATTTCAGCAGGTAATAC
This sequence comes from Verrucomicrobiales bacterium, assembly GCA_038154405.1. GTDB lineage: Bacteria > Verrucomicrobiota > Verrucomicrobiia > Limisphaerales > JAYPXF01. The sequence goes on from JAYPXF010000232.1 coordinate 172, forward strand.
GCGTCCCAGTTTGCCAGGCGGAAACAACCGAGCGATTCCGTGCGACCGATCTTTGCGGGCAACGGCGTGCCGTGAATTCCGTAGCCGGGGCGGTCGAGCCCGATCCACGCCGTGCCCACGGGATTGTTCGGACCGGGTTGGATGGTGAGTTTGGTTCCAATCTGGCGCGCGGATGATTCCGGCGGAAAGTTCAATGGATCAAAGGTGTAATTGGGATCGGCCGCGAAATTGACGATCTTCAGTTCCCCCAAAGGGCGCTTTTCCACCTTGCGGGCAATGCTGCACGGAAAGTGCGCCAGCAGATTGGTCTGCGCGTCGAAGGCTTGGACAACCTTGTTCGTCAGGCTGATTCGCAGGAACGCCGCGCGCGAAGTTGGTGGTGGATATTGAATAGATGGGACTTTCAACCGCGTACCCGCCTTCACGTTCTCCCAATCCACTGCCGGATTCAGCTTCTCAATGAAGCCGTGAAACGAGTGACTCTTTTCGGCCACCAGCTCGAGTACGGATTCATACGCCATCGCACTCTGCCCCGCCTTTGCCTGCCAGGTCTTCCCCGTGGGTTGCAGGCTCGCCAGATCCTGCTCCGTGACCGTGTAACCGGTGTACGGCGGCAGGCTCAGCAACAGACGGGACTTGGTCTGCAGATTCGGCTTGCCCGACGGCGGAAGTCCTATCTTTCGCTGAAACGCCTGAATGGCGAGCAAGGTCTGCGGACCGGAAAGCCCATCCAGTATTCCGGGCGAAATGGCGTTGCGGGCGAGCGCAAGCTGGACCTCGAACATCGACCAGGCCGACCGCGGCTGGAATTCCTCGGATTCCGCCTGCGGCGGCGGCAATGCGACGTCAATCTTGACCGGCGGATTGGTAGCCGCTCCGGACTTGGGATGCTTGGGAGCAATCGTCTTTAGCGGCGGAGGCGGCGGGACCGGAGGACCGGGCTGCGTGCCAAAATCCGCGGCACCGACCGGCTTCTTTGGGATAGGTGGCAGATCCTTTCCTCGATTTGCCTTCTCAACTTTCTCACCAGCATTTGTCGCGATCAGTTTCTGTAGCTGACCGGGCAACACGATCTTGCCGGTGGCTGCCGCCCACCAGGAAACCCCGCAAATTGCGCCCAAGACCAGCAGCAACCCCCATTTGCCCCGGCTCTTCTTCTGGGGCTTGGGTTTCTGCGGTTTGTATTTGGTGTAAATCCGTTTGGCCATCGCTTCGCGCTTGCGCTCTGATTAAATTCAAATTCCCGCGCCACCGCAACCGGATTCCGTCATTTGCGGCCCCGCGCTTGACCTAGATACCCCACTTCTTAGTATGGGCCCTTGATTATGAGGAACGTCCTTCTCATCGCACTCATGCTGGGGCTTGGTTCGCTGCGCACCCTTACGGCCGGCCCGAGCCTCGTGAACGGTATCGTGGCCATCGTCAACGATACCGTCATCACCGAGAACGAGGCGCGTGAATACATCGAACCGGTCATCGAATTCATCAAGGAACGCCATCGCGACCGGAACAAGTTTCAGGAAGCCGCCATGAAGGCCTATCGCGACGGCCTCAACCAGCTCATCGACCGCCAGCTCATGCTCGATGACTTCAGGGAATCCGGCTACCAGATGCCCGAGCGCTTCATCGAGGACTTCGTCCAGGAACGCATCCGTGAGCAATACGGCGACCGTTCCCGCCTCATCAAGACGCTCGAGGAACGGGGAACGACCTACGGAGATTTCCGCCGCGAGATCCGCGAGCAGTTCATCGTGGAGCAGATGCAGAACTTCAACATCTCCTCCGCCATCCTGATCTCCCCCTTCAAGATCGAGCAGTATTACAAGGAACACATCAAGGAATACCGCCTGCCCGACCAGATCAAACTGCGCATGATCGTGCTCAACAAGGTCGAGGGCGCTGACAATTCCCATGTCGGCAAACTGGCATCGGAGATCCTCAAGAAAATCGAGAGCGGCGCCGACTTCGCCGAGATGGCCACCATCTATTCCGAAGGTTCGCAGCGCAGCGAAGGCGGCGACTGGGGCTGGGTCGAACCGAAGGTCCTGCGTCCCGAACTGGCCAAGGCCGTGCAACTCCTGAAGTCCGGCGAGGTCAGCCAGCTCATTGAAACTCCCGATGCCACCTACATCGTGAAGGTCGAAAAGATCCGCATCGCCTACGTCCGACCGCTCGCCGATGTCCGCGACGAAATCGAAAAGACCCTGATCGGCGAGGAACGCAAGCGGCTTCAGGACAAGTACGTCGACAAACTCCGCAAGAAAGCCTTCATCCGCTTCTTCTGATTTCGCCGGGCTCGGCCGGGCCCGATCACAACCGTCCGTGAACAGTTAGGAGGCAACCACGGAATGAACGGAAAACACGGAAACCAAGTTCCCTCGGTTGTTCCGTGTATTCGGTGTATTCCGTGGTTGATGATAAAATGCTCAATTGAATGAGGTCCGTATTCGCCATCGCCTCAAACACCTTTCTCGACCTGCTGCGCCAGCCGGTCTACCTGCTCCTCACCACCGCGTCCCCGTCCTTCATCATCATCCTTTCCGGCCTGCCTTACTTTGCCTTGGGCGATGATCCGAAACTCGTCCGCGACAGCGCACTCGCCGTCACCCTGCTCTGCGGTCTGCTCGGAGCCGTCCTCACCGCATCGGCATCCGTGACACAGGAAATCCGCGCCGGCACGGCCTTGGCCGTTCTGGCAAAACCGGTGAACCGCTTCGCCTTCCTCATGGGCAAGTATCTCGGCATCGCCGGAGCCATGACGCTCCTCACTTACGCCAACGTCATCGCCACCCTGCTTGCCAGCCGCGGCGCCTACGATGCCTACGGCAGCGCCGACATGGTCGGCATCGGCCTGTTCTTCGGCGGCGTCGCCTTCGCCTACGCCATCGGGGCGTTCACCAATTACTTCCATCATCGCAACTACACCGCCGACACCGTCATCGCACTGATCGGCAACATGACCGCCGTCTTCATCGCCCTCGCCTTCTTCATCAAACTCCACCAAGGCGGGAATGAAACTCCCGCCGAAGTCGACTGGCGCATCCTGCCAGCCGGCACGCTCATCCTGATCGCCCTGTTCATTCTGACCGGCATCGCCCTCACCTGTTCCACCCGCCTCGACACCGTTCCCAGCCTGGTGATCTGCACCATCCTGTTTCTGGCCGGCTTGACGAGTGACTACTTCTTCGGCCGCCCCGCCGCCGAAGGGAAATGGTGGGGGACCATCGGCCACGCGATTTTGCCGAACTGGCAACTCTTCTGGATCACCGACGCCATCGAAGGCGACCGCACCATCGAAGGCATCTGGCGCTACGTGGGCAAATCCCTCGGCTACATGGCCGCATACCTGGGCGCGGCCTTGGTCGCCGCCTACGGCTTGTTCGATGAGCGGGAATTGAACAGTGAGTCTTGAACGGCCACTTTCGAGAATCGCTGCTTTCAATCTCCTGGTCAGATCCGCCCGATCGGGCCAATCTGACCGGGAGATTGAACGCCCTACGTAAAAAGCGTTCCAAAATCAAACCCATCGGGTAAACCCTGCATTCCGCCGGACGGATTCGCGCTGGCTGCGCCCTGTAAAACGGCTTAAATTAAGGCAATTCATGATCGATCTTGAAAAACAGTCCCTCACCGACGTGACGGACGAATCCAGCCCCGCTCCCACCGATGACCGCGAAATGGTCGTGTCCGTGCGCTCGTTGACCAAGGTGTTCAAGGATTTCTGGGGTCGTCCCAAGGCCAAAGCGGTGAACGACGTGAGCTTCGAGATCAAGAAAGGCGAGATCTTCGGTCTGCTCGGTCCCAACGGTTCCGGCAAGTCCACGACCATCAAGATGCTCCTCGGTCTGCTCAACCCGACCCGAGGCTTCATCGAGATCTTTGGTCATTCACCGCGCCACGTGAAGACCAAGGAACGCATCGGTTACCTGCCCGAAGAATCCTATCTCTACAAGTATCTCGATTCGCGCGAGACGCTCGACTTCTTCGGCAATCTCTTTCAGCTCCCGGCCGACGAGCGGGAGAAGCGCGCCGAGCAGCTGCTCGACATGGTCGGACTGAACCAGGTTCGCAGTCGGACCGTCGGCGAATTTTCCAAGGGCATGCAACGCCGCATCGGCCTGGCACAGGCGCTCATCAACGATCCCGATCTCGTCATCCTCGATGAACCGACCGCCGGCCTCGACCCGATCGGTTGCCGTGAGGTGAAGGATCTCATCAACGCCCTCGCGGCCCGCGGCAAGACGGTCATCATCAGCAGCCATCTGCTTTCCGATGTGGAAGACGTGTGCGATCGTGTGGTGATCTATTACGGCGGCCGCATCCAGGCCTTGGGCACGTTGAAGGAACTGCTCACCGAGCGCGAAACCATTCGCCTCACCATGCCCGCCCTTTCGCGGGACAAGATGGATGATGTATTGGCCACGATTCGCAAGGACGTGGAGGAAGCCAAGATCCAGATCGACAATCCAACGCAGAATCTCGAGAGCTACTTCCTCGGTGTGGTCCGCAAGGCCCGCGAAAGCGACGAACACACCTCCGGCGCAACTTCCGGCAGCACGGTGGCCGACTACCTGCGCGAAGGCGGCGATGAGCCCACCGCTGAGGAGGACACCAACAAACTTCTCGATCGCCTCGCCTCCGATGAAGCCACCGCCGTCGAACCGGAGAAACCGGCCGAAGCCCCTCCTGCGGAGAAAGAGCACAAGAAGCGCGAGGAGCATCTCGACAATCTTACCAAGACGCATCAGCCGGAACCCCTCGCCTCCGAACCCAAGACCGTGGAACAGGTCCGCGAAGAGGAGGACGACGCGGCCAACGACGCGCTGTCCGGCCTGCTTGGCGGAGACGACAAACCAAAGGAGTAACATGCTCCCATGAGCGCCGCCTTCGAGGTCTACGAACACTCGCAGCGCGGCCTGCAAGCCGTCCGGCGTGGTTGCAACTGGCGGGCCTTCCCCCTGCCCGGACTCTGGTTCCTACTTCACGGACTGTGGCTTCCTGCAATCCCGCTGATTGCCGCCGATGTCGCCCTCGTTCTGCTCGCCCCGGTCATCTTTCCGGCAATGCCCGTAATGTTCTGCGTGACCGCGCTGGTACCGCGATTAATTTCCACCGCCACTGCGAACCGTCGCCTCGCCCGCCGTCTGCAAAGCCTGGAATTCGCCTTCCTCGGATTGATGAAATCCGCGAACCGGACCGGGGCGATCCGCAATACTGAAATCAGTCGTGAGGCATTGCTCAAATCCGTTCTCGGCACGGCGGATTCGTGGCTCGATCACTTCCCCCGTGGCTGGCGCCCCGCGCTGAACATCGCGCAACTCACCGCCCGTTCCGCACTTCGTTTCCGCATTATGCAACTTCTTTTCGTCGTGCTGCTGGCGATCGTCATCGGCCTGCCGATCGTGTTGCGGCATGACGGCACCGCACAGGGACTCACCCAGATCATCATCGCGTATTCACTTGGCTCGATCATCACCATCCTCGGATTCTCCACACTCTGGCTCGCGGTCGGCAACCTGGCCCGCGAAGTCGAAGACGGCCAACTCCAGATCGTAAGCACGAAACCGATCCCGCGCTGGATGATCCTGCTCGGCAAATGGCTCGGCATCATGTCACTCAATCTCGGTCTTTTGGTCGTATCCGCGATCGCCGTCCAGATTCTCCTGCAATGGCGCGCGCAACAACTGCCGGAAGAACAACAGACCTTTCTGCGCGAACGTATCCTCATCGCACGTTCGTCCCTGAAACCGATCGTCCCCGACTTTGATGCCATGGCCGAAGAGCAGTTGGCAAAGAACATGAACCGGGAAAACGTGTCTACGAACTTTGACCGCGTAACCGTAATCGGTCAGATCCGGGACGGTATCCGCGCCAGCTACGAAGGAGTTCTGCCCAATCAGGTGCAGCAGTGGAACATCCACGTCGGCTTTCACCAAGGCGCGCTCAATCGCACCAATGCCTCCCTGCGGGTGAAGTTCCGCACCGCCGGCACGCAACCGCAACCGGTCAAGCTCCCCACCATCTGGTTGATCGGCGACCACAACTCGACCAACCACATCCGCGTTGAAGCCGTTCTGACCACGGACACATTCCACGAACTGCCCGTGCCGCCGAACCTGACCGACGCCGAGGGAAATCTTAAAGTCAATTTCCTGAACGTCACCGGCAAGACCGTCGTGTTTGAATCCGCCGATGGACCGGAGCTCCTATATCGCGAAGCGAGCTTCGAGACGAATGTCGTGCGTGGCTTTGCAATTCTCTTCTGCTGGCTGGGACTCGCCGCCGCCATCGGTCTCGCCGCTGCCAGCCGCTTGAATTTCAACGTAGCCGCTTTCTTCGCCATGAGCATCATCGTGATCGGGATGTTCAGCGGCACCATCAGCGCCGTCACCGAGCTCGGCACCATCTGGGTCGCGCATGAAGGCGACGGCACCGTCACCTGGTTCCAACGCGCCTCCGACATGGTGATTGTTCCCATGATCCGTTTTTTGGATTTCCTTCTGGGAGCCGTGTCCAACTACTCACCGATTGAATCCCTCAGTCTCGGCCGCAGCGTCACCTGGATGCAGACCGCCTCCGCCTTCTTTCAATGCTGGATCGCCTTTGGCTCCGTCCTCGCCGCCGTCGCCATCCACTCCTTCACCCGCCGCGAACTGGCCAATCCCAATGCGTGAGATGAATCGTTCGCTCTTCAGACGAATCGTGATGGCGGCACTGATTCTGCCGCTGCTGGCGATTTCCAATTCCACCCAGAAGTCTCTGCAACAGGATCGCAAACGACTTGATCTCACCCACTCCCAGCCGCTCGACAACGCCCCACCTGCCCTCGGCGGTTTTCGCGGCATCATTGCCAACGCCCTATGGATCCGGGCCAGCGAGATGCAGGAGGAAGAACGCTTCTTCGAACTCATCCAACTCTCGGACTGGATCACCAAGCTGCAACCGCGCTTCGCCTCGGTCTGGTCATTCCAAAGTTGGAATCTAGCCTACAACGTCTCGGTCAAATTCCCCGATGACGCCTCCCGTTGGAACTGGGTGCACGAAGGCATCACCATGCTGCGTGATCACGGCATCCAGTACAACCCGGACACCGACGATCTCTACTACCGCCTCGCCTACATGTTCCAACACAAGATGGGCGACGACCTCGACAGCGCCCATCGCTACTACAAGGGTGCCTGGAAGGAAAAGATGGAGGAATTGTTCGACGGCCGTGGCCCGGACTGGGACCGCATCCTGAATCCCCAGAGCGAAGACGACCACGCCCGCCTGCACGAACTGCGCGACACCTACAAGATGGATCCAACGTTCATGAAGCAGGTCGACGACAAGTATGGCCCGCTGGAATGGCGGCTCCCCGAAAGCCATGCCGTCTACTGGGCCGCGTACGGTCTTGAACACGCCACCCGCAAACGCCCCATCGATCTGCGCCGTGTTGTCTATCAAAGTCTGCAGACCGCCGTTCATCGCGGCCGCATCATCGATTACTCGGAAGACGCGAACTTCGAACTGGTCCCGAATCCTTCGCTGATCGAACCCGCCAACAATGCCTACCTTGAAATGATCCGCGACGACTTCGCCATGAACAAGAACATCGGCGAAGCGCATCAGAATTTCCTGATCTACGCGATCACCCTGCTCGACGGCGCCGACCGCAAGGCGGAAGCAGAGCACTGGTTTGCCTACCTGGCCAAGGAATATCCGGAAGCGCTGAAGGAGTTTGAAGGCTATCGCGACATGATCCAGAAACGCATAGTGGAAGACGCGGTCAAAGGTGGCCCCGACAAGGTCCGCAAGGTCCTGCGCAGTCTTCTCACCCGGCACTTCCGCTTCATGGCGGGGGACGCCGGTGATCTGGCCGCCGTGATGCTCGACAAGGCGCGCAGGGTCCGGAAGGAGTATTACATCCGCTACCGTCGCGCCGACCAGGATCGCATTCAGATGCCGCCGATGGAGAGCCTCTATCAGGATGTATTGAAGGAACTCACCCACAATCCGCCTCCGGTCGGCTATTCCGACGCCATGGCCGCCAGACTCTGCACCGTGCTGCGAATCCCCTATCCCGCAGAGGAACGCGCGAAGAAGGCACCGCAAACCGCCTTGAAGCCGGACATCAGTTACGCGAGCGGAACACCGGAGGAGAACCTGAAGAAGTCCCGGGAATTCCTGGATCAGAACGGGCGCAAGGACGGTGTCATCACCAGCCAATCCGGTTTGCAGATAAAAATCATCAAGGAGGGCAAAGGCAAGCGACCGACCCGCGACAGCACGGTCCGCGTGCATTACGACGGCCGACTCCTCAACGGCCTTGTATTCGATTCCTCACGCGAGACCGGCAAGCCGCTGGACGCCGTGGTACGTGGGTTGATCGAAGGCTGGCAGGAGGGTCTCACGCGAATGAAGGGAGGTGGCCGACGCATCCTGTTTGTTCCACCGGAATTGGGTTACGGCAAGTCATCCCAAGGCATCATTCCCCCAAACAGCGTACTGATTTTCGACGTCGAACTCGTCAAGGTGCACGACTGACATGACTCACCGCGAAGCCACCGCAGCCGATCTCGATCTGCTCGCCGAGTGGAATCACCAACTCGTCGTCGACGAGCGTGCGGAAAATCCGATGGACGTCGCCCAACTTCGGGAGCGGATGAGCAACTGGCTGGTCGAAGAGGGCCTTCGAGCGGTGATCTTCACGATCACGAATCACGACGTCGCATATGCGCTGTTCCATGAGACGGACGAATACGTCCACCAGTTCTTTGTCGACCGCGATCATCGCCGACAAGGCCACGGCCGCACCGCCATGCACATCCTCAAGAACAGCATTTGGCCGCAGAACAAATCTCTCACCGTCGGTGTTCTAACCCACAACACCGACGCCTATTCTTTCTGGCGCGAGATGGGTTACGAAGCCACCGTCATCAAGATGGAGATCCCTCGCCCCTAGCGACAGCGCGCCAAATCTCGGTGGGGAGAACGCTTGCGGTGAGCTTACCGACCCCGTCCCCGCGAGCCCAAATCAGAGTCCCGCAGGAACGACAGCAACGGTTCACAACCCCGACACTTCCCAACCTTCCCGATACTGGTCGCGCACCATCGCGTTCGCGGCATCAGAGTTGGTAAAGCGGAGATTGGCAGCATCCCAAGCAAGCTTCTGCCCTGGATTCAACATCGCCACCGTGCCGAGCAACACGGTTTCGGTCATCGGTCCGCTGTAGCTGAAATCACAGACGGTGGACTTCACGTTCCCCCGGACGCGTTCGATGAATTCACCGTGATGATGCGCGGACTGCGGCGGATCGATCTTTTCATCCGTCTGCTTCGCATCGCGGAAGATCCGAGGTGTGGTGTCACCTCCATGATTCACGGCGATGACGCCTCCGGTGCCGATAATGATGCTGCCCATGCGCGGAACATTTGCGCGCCCACCGACATGAGCGGCGATGTCATCACCGGGGATGTTCTTTCCATCATACCAGGTGAACGGGAAATCTCCGGCGGTCAGTGCATTGCCGGACATCATGTATTCGATCTGCCCATCCAGCGGCCAGCTGTCGCCGTCAACCGGAGCCGGACCGACCGACTGAACTGAAATCGGCGCCGGTGCGCCCAATCCCTTCACCCACGGATGCACGATATGGCAGGCCATGTCCCCGAGCGTGCCCGTGCCATAACCGATCCGTTTGCGCCATTGCCCCGGATGAAACTCGCCCTTGATGTAGGGACGCATCTTCGCCACCCCGATCCACTGTTCCCAATCCAGTCCCTCTGGAACGGGATCCTCACGATCGGGAAGCGGTTTCATGGATCCCCATGATTTCGGGCACATGCTGTGCACGGACACCACCTTGCCGATGACCCCGTCGGCCAACGCCTTGGCCGTGGCCTTGTTGCCGCTGCCCGACGCCAACTGGTTGCCCATCTGCGAGATCAGATTGTTGTTGGCGGCGTACTCGGTGAGCATGCGGGCCTCGTGCAGGGTTCGCGTCAGCGGCTTCTCTACGTAAACGTGCTTGCCCAACTGCATCGCGCTCATCGCAATCGGCGCATGCATGTGATCCGGCGTGCCGATGACCGCCACGTCGATGTTGTTGACCTCTTTCTCCAGCAACTCGCGCCAGTTCAGGTAGACCTTCGCCTTGGGAAATGCCTTGCGGACCTTGTCCGTGCGTTTCTCGTCCACCTCGGCCACCGCAACCAAGGTAGTGTTCTTGGTCTGCATGGTCCCCGAGATGTCGCCAAAGGCCCGGCCGTTGCCGCCAAAAGCCGCGACCCGGACATTGCTGTTTGCAGACAGACTTGGCGGCAGCGTACGGCAGCCGACAAACGGGAAAGCGAGGGAAGTGGACGCAACCGCACCCAGGAAAGAACGACGTGAAACGGGTTTCATGCCGGGACGCTAAGAGGCCGACGCGTTGGTCGTCAACCATTCGCAGCAAACTCCCGGTTGATCCTCCGCCACTTTGGTGAAACTTTTTCCTTTGAACGCCGGTTTTATCTAACGGAGACTCGGGGCAGTCCTAATCGGATGAAAACGCTTACTTCGCAACTTCTCGCCTTCGTCGACAAAAGTGGCAGCCGCAAGAACGTCCGCCTGTTGAGGACCTACCTGCTTGTTTTCGCCGCCATGGTCATCGGCTACACGATGATCTTTCACATGCTCATGGAAATGGAGGGCAAGAAGCATTCCCTCATCACGGGCATGTATTGGACGTTGACCGTAATGTCCACGCTCGGATTCGGCGACATCACGTTCAACT
>JAYPXF010000233.1:0-10869 GCA_038154405.1 Verrucomicrobiales bacterium
CTCTTCGACCGAAGTGGCGAATCGCTGGCGTGATCTGGTTGGCGACGTCCCTGGCGCTGTGGAACTGGTGTTCACCTCCAGCATCTTCACCGCCGGCAATGCGATCAATGTCCAGCTCTCCGGTCCCAACATCAGCCAACTGCGCGCCGCGGCGGCGGAGTTCAAGGAAAAGCTTACCACCTATCCCGGAGTCTACGGCATCGCCGACAGCTATCGATCCGGCAAACAGGAGGTCAAACTCGCCATCAAACCCGCCGCTGAAGCCAGCGGACTCACGTTGCAGGATCTCGCCCGGCAAGTGCGCCAGGCATTCTATGGTGAAGAGGCCCAACGTATCCAACGGGGTCGCGACGATGTGCGCGTGATGGTCCGTTATCCCGCCGATGAACGTCGCTCGCTCTACAATCTGGAACAGATGCGCATCCGTTTGCCCGATGGAACTGAGGTTCCGTTTTCCTCCGTCGCCGAAGCCACCATTGGCCAAGGCTTCAGCACCATCAGTCGTGTCGAACGTCAGCGTGCCCTCAACGTCACGGCCGACGTTGATGCGGCGAAGGGTAATTCGAATGAGATTGTAAACGACATTCAGGAAAACTATCTGCCGGAGCTGATGGCCAAACACCCGGGACTGCGATACGATTTCGAAGGCGAACGAGCGGAACAGAAGAAGACCGTGGACGGGCTCGTTCGCGGATTCTTCCTTTCCATGTTCATCATCTTCGCGCTGATTGCGATTCCGCTCCGTTCTTACTTCCTTCCGTTCGTGGTGATGTCAGCCGTTCCGTTTGGCTTTGTCGGTGCCGTGTTGGGACATCTGGTCATGGGTATGGATCTGACAGTCCTGTCCATGTTCGGCTTTGTTGCGCTGGCCGGAGTCGCGGTGAACGACAATCTGGTGCTGGTGGATTTCGTCAATCGAGCAAAGCGTGACGGCATGCCGGAGTTTGAAGCGGTCCGGCAGGCGGGGCAGCGTCGGTTTCGTCCGATTCTGCTGACCTCGGTGTCCACGTTCGTGGGACTCACGCCGTTGATCCTGGAGAAGAGTCTGGATGCCCAGTTTCTGATTCCCATGGCCATCAGTCTCGGCTTCGGCGTGCTGTATTCCACGGTGACATCGCTGATTCTCGTGCCGTCCCTGTATCTGATTGCGGAAGATGTGCGCAAGGGCTTCCGCTGGTTGTACGGGTCCGATTGAAGGCCCGCAAATTGGGGATTCCTTACAATCGTTTCAGCAGGATTCTACATATCCGCGCCAGCTTGCTCGATGGCTGGTCCCATGGTGCTGGGTTACGCTTTTCAGACGATTACCATTAGTGCTGACACACAATTGGTCGGCCTGCATAATGCAATAGCAATCCATGCCCAAGAACCTGAGCAATCTTTCGGGCCGCCAAGGTCTGACCAATAACCTCTTTGAGCGCATTGGCAATCTTGCCAACGAGAGTGGCACGCCGGATCCGCGCGACCTGGAATCACTAGCCGGGGAGTTTCTGGTTGGCAAGGCCAACATCTACGGCGCTGCCACCTTCTACGATTTCACCAAGCCGGAAAACCAGGGCAAGAAGGTCTACTGTTGCAATGGGACCGCCTGCATGACGGCCGGGACGCAGGACGGACTGAAGGCAGAACTCGGCAAGCATTTCTCCGAGAATGAAATCGGACACATCTGCTGCCTTGGCCGTTGCCACGAGAATGGTGCCTTTCAGATTGGTGATAAGAATCACTCCGCGAAATCACCAGAGGAGATCGCGGAGATCGCCAAGTCGACTCAAACTGACTTGGACAAATCGAATGACAAATACAATGTCGCACAACTTGGAACTCCGGTTCTCACCTTGGAGACGGGTGACGTCGAGGATTTCTATTCCACCTTGATAACCGCATTGTCCAAGTCACCGGACGAGCTTCTCGACGAAATCAAGACATCCGGCATCCGTGGACGGGGAGGGGCAGGCTTCCCGCTCGGTCTGAAACTGGATTCCTGCAAGGTGGTCGAGAACGACACCAAGTTCATCGTCCTTAACGCCGATGAAGGTGACCCCGGTGCCTACTCCGATCGTTACCTGTTGGAAGAACGGCCTCACGCTGTTCTGCAAGGCATGATGGCGGCCGGTTACATCGTCGGCGCCAAGTGGGGTGTTGTTTACATCCGGGCGGAATATCCCGAGGCGATCAAGATCGCCGAAGCCGCCATCGCTGATCTTCGTGGACGCAAGCTCTTGGGTGAGAATATCCGCGATACCGGTTTTGATTTTGATTTCAAGGTCATCGCCGCCAAGGGCGCTTACATCTGCGGTGAAGAAACGGCTCTCCTGAGTTCCATTGAGGGCCAGCGCCCGGAAGTTCGCGTTCGGCCTCCGTACCCGACGCAAGAAGGGCTCTTCAACAAACCCACTGTCGTCAACAACGTCGAGACGCTCGCCGCCGTGCCGTGGATCCTGAAGCACGGTGGTGCGGCGTACAAGGCGATTGGCACCGAGAAATCCTCCGGCACCAAGCTCGTGTGCTTGGATAGCTTCTTCAAGAAGCCGGGTATGTATGAAGTCGATATGGGCACGCCGCTGTCGACTGTCATTGACGAACTGGGTGGCGGTTTCAAATCACCGGTAAAAGCGGTTCAGATCGGCGGCCCGCTCGGTGGCATGGTTCCGATGCATCGAATCAAGGACCTCACCGTCGATTTCGAGAGTTTTGCGCAGAATTGTTTTCTCCTCGGCCACGCCAGCGTCGTCTCCATCCCAGAGGGTTATCCGATGATCAAATACATCGAGCATCTCCTGGATTTCACGGCGGCGGAGAGCTGCGGCAAATGCTTCCCGTGTCGTCTGGGATCGGTTCGCGGTCAGGAGCTCTGCGAGAAAACCCAGAACGAGGATTACAAGATCGACGAACAACTTTTTGATGACCTGCTTCACACCTTGGAAACTGGTTCCCTCTGCGCCTTGGGTGGCGGCGTCCCGTTGCCCATCCGCAATGCACTGGAGTATTTCAAAGACGAGCTAGCCCCGTACTTTACGAAGAACTAGTCCGAACCAAATTGTCAGCCATGCCCATCGCCTACATCAACGATCGCCCGTACGAAGTCGAACCCGGCGAAACCATCATCTCTTTCCTGCGCCGACACCAGGGCCAAGGCAGCGTTCCGACCCTGTGTGACGCCCCCAATCTTGAACCGTTCGGCTCCTGCCGCGTATGCAGCGTGGACGTCGCCTTGGAGAAGGGCGGCCGCGCCAAGACCATGGCGAGCTGCCATACGCCCATTGCGGAGAATTGGTATGTTTATCCGGACACCGAGAACGTCCAACGCCTTCGTCACAACATCGTCGAACTCGTCCTGACCGACCACCCGCCGGACTGTCTCACCTGCGAGGTCAACGGGAACTGCGAACTCCAGACCGTCGCCGCCCGTGTCGGCATTCGTGAGATTCGCTACCCGGAAGGCAAGACCCACCTCGATACGCCAAAAGATCTGAGTCATCCCTACATGACCAGCGAGCTGTCGAAGTGCATCAATTGCTACCGCTGCGTTCGCGCCTGTGACGAGGTTCAGGGTCAGTTCGTTCTGAGCATGGCGGGCCGCGGTTTCGATAACCACATCATCAAGAGCACTGACGTGCCGTTCGGCGAAAGTGATTGCGTCAGCTGTGGCGCCTGCGCGCAGACCTGTCCGACGGCTGCCATCTCCGACATCTATTTCTCCAAAGGCCTTGCGAGCCAGAAGAAGACCCGCACTGTCTGCACTTACTGTGGTGTCGGCTGCAATCTCGAGGTTGCGTCAACCGGCGACACCATCCACAGCATCCGTGCTCCATACGACGCCGAGGTGAACCAGGGGCATACCTGCCTCAAGGGCCGCTACGCGTTTAAGTTCTACGATCACCCCGAGCGCCTTCGTTCTCCTCTGATCAAGAAGGATGGCGAATTCGTCGAAGCCACCTGGGACGAAGCCTACGATCTGATCGAGCAGAAGCTGCGCGCCATCAAGAATGAGAACGGCCCCGATTTCATCGCCGGCATCTCCAGTGCCCGCTGCACCAATGAGGAAAACTACCTTATGCAGAAGTTCATTCGCGCGGTGATCGGCACGAACAACATTGACTGCTGCGCCCGCGTCTGCCACAGCCCGACCGCCCTCGGCATGCAACGCAGTTACGGCACCGGCGCTGCGACCAATTCCATCGAAGACCTCAAGCACACTGACTGCATGTTGGTCATCGGCGCCAACCCCACCGACGGCCACCCCGTCACCGGCGCGAAGCTTAAGCAACAGGCGATGAAAGGCAAAACGCTCATCGTCATCGACCCGCGCCGCACGGAGTTGGCCAGATACGCCCAGCACCACCTTCAGCTCCGCCCGGGGACGAACGTCGCCGTCCTCAACATGATGCTCCATTACATCGTGCAGGAAGGTCTCGTCCATGAAGACTTCATCAACACCCGCACCGAAGGTTTCGACGACTTCAAATCCGAGATAGACAACATCGACCTCGACGACTTGGAGAGGGTCAGTGGTGTGAATCGCGAAGATGCCAAAGCCGCCGCGATCGCCTACGCCACGGCCGGCAATGCCATGTCCTTTCACGGTCTCGGCGTCACCGAACATTTCCAAGGCACGTACACCGTCATGCAAATCGCGAACCTCGCGATGCTGACCGGCAACATCGGCCGTCCCGGTGTCGGCGTGAACCCGCTGCGCGGGCAGAACAATGTTCAAGGCGCCGCCGACATGGGGGCGCAGCCGCACCAAGGCGCCGGTTACCTCGATGTCACCAAGCCTGAGATCAAAAAGAAATACGAGGAGTTCTACCAAGTCGACGAACTCCCCGGCCACATCGGCTACAAGATTCCGCAAATGTTCAATGCCGCCTTGGACGACAAGCTCAAGGCCATGTGGATCATCGGCGAAGACATTGTCCAGACCGACCCCAACACCCAGAAGGTGATGGCTGCCCTGAATAAGTTGGATCTCTTGGTTGTGCAGGAACTCTTCATGACCGAGACCGCCAAGATGGCCGACGTCGTTCTCCCCGGAGCGAGCTTCCTGGAAAAGAGCGGCACGTTCACCAACGGCGAACGCCGCATTCAACGCGTCAATGCCGTCGTTGAACCCATCGCCGGCACCAAGCCCGACGGACAGATCGTCGTGGACATGATGAACCGCCTCGGCTACGCCCAACCCGATTACGCTCCTGACACGATGCTGGAGGAGATCAGCCAGATCATTCCCTTCTTTGCCGGTGTCGTCTGGGACGAGCTCGGAGAAAATGGCAAGCAATGGCCCGTCAAACCCGGGGGCGAAGACACCAAGATCCTCCACACCGAAGAATTCAAACGAGGAAAGGGCAAGCTCACTTACTCACCCTTTGAGGAAACCAAGGAAGTCGAAGAAAACGAAAAGGACTACCCCTACATACTCACCACCAACCGCGTTCTTCAGCACTACAACTGCGGCGCCATGACCCGTCGCACACCGAACGGCGACATCATCACCGAAGACGTCCTGATGATAAACCCGGCGGACGCCAAAGAACACCTAATCAACGAAGGCGACAGCGTCTGCCTCGAATCAAAACGCGGCAAAGCCGACGTCAAAGCCGTCATCACCGAAGAGGTGAAACCCGGCGTCCTGAGCACCACCTTCCACTTCCCCGAAATCATGATCAACAACATCACCAGCGACGTTCATGATTCAGAAGCCCTCTGCCCCGAATACAAGGTCGTGAGTGTCCGGATCCGCAAGTCAAAAGGACGGCACAAGTTAGCGTAGGTGGTGGCAAGTTTGAGCAGTCGTGGAGCCATAGGGACCTTTCCCTTCTGCGACAGAGGACTGCAGAAAGACAATTCCGTAAAAGCGTCATGGATATTGAGAGGGACTGAAGGTTGTTATTCTAAGATTCTTTCAATAAAGGTCATGCTGGAGGTATGGAATCTCCATTGGATCTCGCGAACTCGGCCGCAGGTACTCCGAAGTGCCGTTTAAAGTCTCTGGAGGAATTGCCGACGTGGGTGCAGCCGACTTCGTCGGCAAACACTCCCTGGAACTGTCGAGGAGAGAGCCCGTATTGAGTGGCGGCGGTATTGACGCAGTAGTGTGATGTTCGGGCGATTTCACGCCACCGCTCAGTTCCCAATTTACCTCTTTGTGCCTTCGCACCCATGATTGTTCCTTATGCTTTTACATTCCGGTCACGTGGGTTTGGTTTTCGCCTTGTCCGCTTCCATGGTTTTCTTGGCAACTACTTTAGGGTGAGTCCAGTGATGGGGTGTGTGGACGACTGTGTCGATTTAAAAGAGTTATCATTTTCGGACATTTTTGCTGTGTGCGGAAATGAACCGCTCATGGACGCTGAACTTCGCTAATGGAAAGGGGGAATGGATTCGGCAGCATTGGCAGGTGTGAGGTGCTAGAGCGAAAGCCGTGGGAGCAGTGTATGCGTAGCGGGCGATGTCATAGGTGAGATTGCCGATTTGAGTCGCAGGAAGGTGGGACTGTTTTTGTCTGAGGTTTTCTGATTGTATCTGGGGCGATGCAGGTGCGGTTTCTTCTTGGTCCGGCGGGTAGTGGCAAGACGTTTGCTTGCCTCGCGGAGATTCGTCGGGAATTGATCGCGCGGCCGAATGGGCCTCCCTTGATTCTGTTGGCGCCGAAGCAGGCGACGTTTCAACTGGAGCGGCAGTTGTTGGAGACGGGGGAACTCAATGGTTACACGCGGCTGCAGATTCTTTCGTTTGATCGGTTTGCGGACTTTGTGCTGACGGAGTTGGGTTTCTCGGCTGGTGAATTGTTGAGTGAGGAGGGGCGGTTGATGGTTTTGCGGGCTTTGCTGGCGAAGCATCGGGATGATCTTTCCCTGTATCGTTCGGCGGCGCGGATGCCGGGGTTTGCGGGGCAGTTGAGTGAGTTGTTGCGGGAGAGCCGACGGCATCATCTGGATGCGACGCGGATGGAATCATTGGCCGGCGATGAAAAGTTGTCGGAGCGGTTGCGGGCCAAGCTGGCGGATGTGTCGCGTATTGCGTCGGCCTATCGGGTATGGTTGGAGGAGAACGAACTCAATGACGCGGATGAGATTCTGGATCTGGCGGCGAAACGCTTGGGGGAACTCAAGGTGCCGTCGCGATTGGATCCGGAGAATCCGACGCCGATCTATCTCTCAGGTCTTTGGCTGGATGGTTTTGCGGAGATGACACCGCAGGAGACGGAGTTTCTCGCCGCGGTGATGCCGTTTTGTGAGCGCGCGACTTTGGCGTTTTGTCTGCCGGGTGAGATGGGGGAACGGAACTCGCGTTTCTCGATGTGGAATGTGATCGGAGCGACGTTTGGGCAGTGCCGGGAACGGTTGGAACAATTGCCGAGTTGTGACGTTTCGGTGGAGACTTTGGATCGCGATCCCGATCGAAGCCGATTCGGGTTGGCCCATGGCTTGGGGCGGTTGGAGCGGGACTGGGATTCCCGGGTGCGCTCCGAGGATGATTCAACGGAGGGAATTGAGCTGGTCCAATGCGCGGATCGGGAGACGGAGGCGGTGTTCGCGGCCCGGGCGGTGAGGCGTCATGTGAGGGAAGGCGGGCGTTATCGCGGAGTGACGATTTTGGTACGGGATCTGGAAGCGTACGGTCACGTGATCCGCCGGGTGTTCACACGGTATGGTATTCCGTTCTTCTTAGATCAGCGGGAATCCGCGGCGCATCATCCCTTGGCTGAACTGACGCGATTCTCGTTGCGGTGTCTGGCCTACAAGTGGCAGCGCGAGGATTGGTTCGGATTGTTGAAGACGGGACTCTGCGGAGTTGGTGATTCACGGATCGATTGGCTGGAGAATCTGGCCTTGGCAAACGGCTGGGAGGGGATCGTGTGGCGCACGGGCGATGCCGGCGACGTTTCAGCAAAGGTGAGTGAGGCGTTGCGCGAAGTTCAGGAAGCGGTGGTGCAGCCGATGTTGTTGTTGGAAGGCACCTTGGGAATCGAACCGGGCACACATCCGCGGATCAGCGGTGCGATCCTCGCCGAGACCGTGCGCGGTCTCTGGAAAGCGCTGGGAGTTTCGCGGCGATTGGAGAAGTGGAGTGAAGCGGATTGGCCGGGGGCGGAGGCGCGGGTGTGTTTCAATGAGCCGGCGGTGGTTCATCGGACCGTGTGGGAACAGATGGGACGTTGGTTGGACAGTCTGGTGAAGGCGTTTCCGGAAGGATCAGGTGCGATGACCTTGCGGGAATGGCTGCCAGTGCTGGAAGCGGGGCTGGGTAATCTTACGGTGGGCGTGATTCCACCATCGATTGATCAGGTGCTGATCGGTGCCATTGACCGGGCGCGAAACCCTGAGGTGGACATCACGATTGTATTGGGCATGAACGAAGGTGTGTTTCCGGCCAGCCCGGGGCAGCCGTTGTTGCTTACGGAACTGGAACGGGACGAGCTCGCCGGGCACCAATCATCGCTTGGCTCGCCGCGACTGCATCAGCTGGCTCATGAACGGTATCTCGGTTACATCGCCTGTACGCGACCGAGGAAGCAGCTGTGCCTCACCTGGGCGAAGGTGGATGATCGCGGGCGTATCATGCCTTGGTCGTCCATAGTGGACCACGTCTGCTCGGTATTGAATATCAACAATCACGATCGGTTTTCCCTTCCGGTGAACGGCGATGAGGTAGAGCACGGATCGGAGATCCTCGCGGAGGCCATTCAGGGAGAGGGCGAGTCGGCGGATGCGATTCGGTTGCTGCCCTCGATTGAACCCATCGTGAATAGTTGGCGTCGCTGGCAGGAGGTGGCGAAACCGACCCCGCTGGGTGCGCCGCTTGCGGCACAGATGTTCCCCATTCCCTGGAAGACCTCGGTCAGTGCTTTGGAGAAGTTTGCCGAATGCCCGTTCAAGTTCTACGCCAACTATGGGCTGCGCGCGGATGAGCGGGCAGAATTCGAACCGGACATCCGTGAGCAGGGAACGTTTCAGCACGACGTGATGGAGGAGTTCCACAAGCGGGCGATGGCGGCCGGTGGTTGGGATGCATTGGATGTGAACAGCGCCAGGGACATGGTGACGGAAATTGCGAATGATCTTCTGCCGACGTCGGCGGAAGGGAAACTGAATCGCAATGCGGCCACGTTGTTTCAGGCGAAGACCATGGTGGAAAACCTGCGCAAGCTGGTGGGCGCGTTGGTCGGCTGGATGGAGACGAACGCGTTCAGACCAAGGCATGCGGAGCTTTCCTTTGGCTTGGACGAACAGGCGCTTCCCGGATTGCCAATCGAGATTGATGCGCAGCGCTCGTTGTTGCTGCGCGGGAAGATAGATCGAATTGATCTGATGCCGCTGGCGGATGATCCGGGAAAAGCGCTGGTCGTCATTGTCGACTACAAATCGAGTGTGAAGAAGTTGGAGGCGACGCCATTGTGGAATGGTCTGCAGTTGCAACTTCTTTCCTATCTCCATGTCGTTCGCGAACTGCCGGGGCTGGCTGAATTCGTGGAGGCGAAGGAGCTGATTCCCGCCGGCGTGTTTTACGTGAATCTGCGACCGGCTGGTTCGGATCCGGTGGCCCGGGGAGAGATTGCGGACGATGATGAAACCCAGTCGCGTCTGTTCCAACATCAAGGCCGGTTCAACAAGGAACTGCTCGACTTCTTTGATTCCGTCGGAGGACGCAGCGGTAGCGGTCAGGTGAAACGTTCGGGAAACAATCCGGTGTCCGGCGAGGCGCTGGAAGCCCTGCGCGAAAGGGTGGTCGGGCATGTGCGATCGTTTGGCGGACGTGTGCTTGATGGCGATGTCGCTCCGGATCCTTATCGAGACGGGAACCGGACGGCGTGCGACTATTGCGAGTATGCCGGGATCTGCAGGTTCGATCCGTGGGAACAGGATTTCCGCTCGCTTGAGGAGCCGCCCAAACCGGAAAGGAAGCGGAAGTGAGTCAGTTGACCGAAGCCCAACGAATGGCGGTGGAGCATGCCGGCAACACGCTGGTCAGTGCCGGCGCGGGAACCGGCAAGACCAGCACGCTGGTGAGTCGTGTGCTGCATTGGATCACGGAGAAGGGGCATTCGATCGACCGCTTGTTGATGGTGACCTTTACCGAGGCTTCCGCGGCGGAAATGCGGCAACGTATTCGCGAGCTGCTGATGGCGCGATTCGAGAAGGCGGCGGACGACGACGAAGCGGATCATATTGGTGAACAGTTGGCCCGACTGGAGCAGGCGCAGATTTCGACGCTGCACAGTTTCTGTCTGCGATTGGTGCGGGAGAATTTTCATCTGCTGGAGATTGATCCGGATGCGCGGGTTTTGGATGACCAGCAGACGCGTCCCCTGCAGGAGCGCCTGCTGGACGAACTGATGCGTGAGCATATCGAGGGTGCGCACGAAAACTCGGCTGATGTGCAGCGACTGATCCGAACCTATGCCGCCGGCGTCCGCGAGCGGGTTCAAGGTTGGATCAAGCAGGTGCATGGTTTCGTGCGGACGCTCCCCGATCCTGACGATTGGATCGAACGGGAGCTGTTGGCATACGGCCATATGGTACCGGAGCTATGGAAAGAGTGGTTGTCGGTGGAGATCCGCGACTGGCGCGATCGATGGATCCAGATTCTGACACCGATTCGGAGTGAGAATGATTACGTCGAACAAGCGCTGACTGGCGTGACCGCGATTCCGAACGACGGCGAGTTTTCGCAGTTGGCTGATCCGCTTTCCGTCATTCGCAAGCCGGGGCGGTGGGCCAACGGAACTCCCGCGGAGCTGAAGAAGCGGATGGACAGATGCTATGCCGAAGCGGCGCAGTTCGGCGATTGGCTGAACGTGTCCGATGGGCAAAGTGGATTGGAGGAGGATTGGAATCATGTTCGGAGCGACATGGCTACACTGCTCAAGCT
>JAYPXF010000234.1:0-9657 GCA_038154405.1 Verrucomicrobiales bacterium
TCCCGACCCTGGTCATTGAGTTTTCATGCACCCCCGTTGCTCCACCGTATGCCCCAATTACAGTGAATGGCTTCCCGTCGACTACGATACCATGTGTAGATACTGGCTTTCCGTTACCGGCCTGCCATTCGATCAGATAGGAACGCAAGTTGTCGGTGGAACCAAAGGTGTAGATGGGCTCATTGATGAATTCGATATTCATTCCCTCACTGCTGGTGAAAGAGGCTGCATTTCGAAATCAAAACGAAAATCAAGCATCCAGTTCCGAAGTGTTCTCCAGTCGCGACGCGTTGATCCGAACACCATTCACTGGTTCGGTAATCTGACACCGTTGCTTGGTCTCTTCGCCGTCGACGGTTACGGTTGGTTCCGTCTCTCCGGCCGGCAATTTGGCAGGTTCTGCCAGAATGAGGAAATCGGGTCCTGATTGTGACACACTGTGCGTCTCGCCATTGGTGATCAGTCTCATGTTGACTACCGAGGAACGGGGGCGTTGAAACATGGACGGCATCACGGATAAGGCCAGCCGCATTCGCCCGTGCCAACAACCTGCAATTGGTGAAGCAGATCAGCTTTGGCATTCACGGTCGGGCGATGCTGGTCGCTCAACTGAATCAGCCCCTGTATTCCGTCATCAAGGCATTTGACGATGTCGATCCGTATCGACACGAACGGGATGTGTATTTGCGGCTGAAGGAGGCACGGGTGGTTTCGTTGCGGGGTGCCATGTGCCTCAATATCTCGGCTCCAGTGACGATGTGTGCGTGGTGTGGGGGCGCTATGTGATCAATTGCCGGTTCTGCAGTTCGAAGAAGCACTTGGCGCAGGCTTTGACATCTTCCAGCGCGTCGTGCCCTCCTTCGAAATCCTCTCCGAAGAGTTTTATGTGTAGTTCGGAAAGCGTCGGCCATTTGTAACCGTATTTGCCTGGAAGTTGGCAATACTCTGTCGTCGCTTCCTTGGTGCATATCTTCTCCGGCTTGTTCTTGGAGCTCACGCTCTCGCGAATACATTCAGCGCCCAGCACCGGATGATCGTAGCTCATGTTGTGTGCGATGAGATACTTCGACTTCTCGATCATCTGCAGAAAACCCAAGAGCGCGTCGCGTATCGGAATTCCTTTGGCGAGGGATTTCTCCTGGCTGAAACCGTTCTCGATCCAGAACTTCTCCGTCGGGACCATCCATCCGTCCGGTTTGATCAGGTCCACCCGGTGATCAACCAGGTTTCTGTCGGCGTCAAAAAACGCCCATGCCAACTGAATCACGCGCGGCCAGTTGTCGACGTCCTTAATGGGAGCGTCGTATTTTTTTGGCAGACCCGTCGTCTCGGTGTCGAAAACAAGGTACATGGGAATTCTTTTCTTGCTGCGCGTCGAAGATCATACAGCTCGACTCGGGAGGCGAGCGTCGAAATCGGGTGCAGTGGTCAGGATACGCCTGAGATGAGGTGGAGTTCCAAGGGGCTAGCAGACGGATATGATCCTGAAGACTGTTTTGGCACAAATGGGGATATCTACCATGAGTCGGTGAACGTCAGCGGTAGGGACAAGCCGCTGCTTGTCCGCGGACGCGTGGCAGCGCGTCCCTACCGGGGCGGAATACGATCAAGGGATCTGATTGAGCGTGTAGTAGGCTTCAGCGTGAAGGAGAGGCTTGCCGTCCTTGCTCTTCAGCTTTGAGGCGTCGAGTTCGTGGACGTAGCCTTCGCGCATGCCTTCGATCTTCAGGTCGACAGACAGGCCGCTCTTGGCTGGTTTGGCATGGGTGATCTTGAGGGTCTTGTTGTCGATTTCATCGCCGCCGTAACTGGAATGGAATTTGTAGGTGTAGCTCTTGAGGGAATAGTTCTTCGGATTCTTGGCGACTGCCACGTTCAACGGCTTGGTGAAGGTGATGAGGAAGCCGTCGGGGCGCGCTTCCATGGTCTTGAACTCGAAGGGCATCGTGCCGTTCCAGATGATGCGTTGGAGTCCGTAGCTGCGGGTGCCAAGGGAGTTCCAGCCGCGGTTGCTCTGACCGACGAACATGGAGCCATCCTTGCCCCATTCCATGCGGAGGGCGGCGCATTGAAGTCCTTCACGGAAGCGGAAGCAGGCGCCTTGGTATTCGCCCTTCACCTTTTCGAGGAAGACGCGGGAGACAAAGCTCATGGTGAACTCTCCGACGAAGAGCTGGCCGGCAAAGGGGCCGAACTTGCCTCTCGTCGTGTCGCACAACACATCGGTGGAGCTCATGCCGACCTTGCGATAAGGAAGCCAGACTGCGGGCAGCTTGTAGGCGTCGATCTTCTTGGCGGCTTGGGCGACGGTAAGGCCGGACGGAAGTTTGCCGTCGATTTTGAAGGTCGCACCGGGGAGATTGGTAAACTTGAGTGAATCGGCGTGGCCGTGAAACGCGCCATTGCGCACGTGCACCAAGGGACAGGTGGGGAACCAGTTGCCTTGTTGATCAGTGGCAAAGATGTCGCCGGCGAGGTTCATTCCGATGCCGCTGGGGGAACGAAACCCTCCGGAGACGGGGGACATCTTGCCATCGGGGGAAACCTTGAAGCTCCAGCCGCGAAACGCGTTGTCACTCATCTTGGGTCCCTTGCCGATATTGCAGTTGAGCGTGATCCAGGCGTTGCCGTCGTGATCGAACTGCGGTCCGTAGGCGTATTCGTGATAACTGCCGGAAACGCCCCAACCCTTGGCCACGGTCATGAATTCATCGGCCGTTCCGTCTTTGTTGCGATCGGCGATGCGGGTCATCTCGGTTCGCTGAACGGTGTAGAAGGAGCCGTCGCGGTAGGCGAGTCCGAGCGGTTCATGCAGGCCGGTGGCAAAGACGTTGTACTTCGCCTTCTTTGGATCGTAGGCGTTGGAGATGATCCAGATCTCGCCCTTGCGGATGGCGGCGGCGATGTCGCCGTTGGGCAGGCGGGCCATGCCGCTGATCTCGAGCTTCAAGTTCTCAGGAAACTCGTAGGTCTCAACTTCGTAGAAAGCGGACTCGCGGTTTGCCTGATCGTTGGCTGATGACACGCCGACGCCAAGTGCGAGAAGAAGTAATGCGCAGATTCGTTTCATCGGTTTACCATTCGTAGGTGACGTTGATTTGATCGGCGACTATGACTTGCAGGTGATTGCCATTGGCAGTGTTCAATACCCGCGCTTGGGTGCGAGTGCTGATCTTCAGCTTTTTGTCGACCGTCCAATACCGGCCGGATTTGCTGATGGTCTTACCGTTGGCAACTTCGATCCATTTCGGTTGTTTGCCGGATTTCTTGGCAATGGTGCGTGTCATTCGTTTGCCTCCTGCCGAATCAGGCAACAATACGTCCGTGAATGATTCGCCTCCTACCTTGTAATGAAAGATTGGGTGCCCCGTGCGGAGGTGCAGTCGGTAGCCATTGAATTCAACGATGTTGTTTTGTTCGTGCACGGGTGGGTTGGGTTGAATCGCGATTACGTCGGCTCCTTCAGGTTTCGCGAGCGGGGTGAAGCGGTCATCCCAGGTGGATTCGGCGTCGAGGAACTTGCCGGTCCAAGCCAATGCCCAGCGTGGATTCTGTGAATCGAACGCGGCGTGAGTGGCGGCCGGATAGCCCACGGCAACAGCATGCATGCCGGCCCGCTCCATGAAGGTGCGAAAGACGATCGGCTTCTTCGATGGTCTGAGCAGGAAATCGCCGGCTTTTTCCATGCCGAAGGGCAGGCGTGACTGGTCGAGTTCGTTCAGATAAACCCAGACACTGTCGATTTGCCGGGCCGTGCTGCTGCCATTGCCTTTCACCATGGGTTTGCCCTTGGGCCAGAAGGAAGGCATGCGGGTGCCGGGACGGAACTTGGCGGGATCGATCAGGTAATCGCGGAACCATGCCGGCCGGAGCCGTTTGGCGGAATGCGCGAGATCCATGGCCTGTATTCCCAGCGATTTCTTGCCGTTTACCTTGTGGCAGGTGACACAGCTCAAACCCTTGGTGCCCAGCAGGTGTCGACCCCACATGTTTCGTCCGACCTGGAATTCCTCGCCATCGCGGGCAGTCGGTTTTTCGGTCGGATCATGATCGGCGGCAGCGAATGCATCAGCCAGAAAACTTGCGTGATCCGCTCCGAAGTCCGGCATCCGAGTGACCATGTAAGGACGGGCAGGCATCTTGCCTTGGATTACTTGGTGGATGGCATCCTTCAGCATCTTGCGTCCCACACCGGTGAGGATTGGTGGGACGCGGCCTTCGTCGCCCAGATCGGATCCGGAACTGACAAAGTATTTGAGTCGCTCATCTGCGGGGCCACCGAACTCTCCGCGCTTGTGGCAGGCGTAACAGTTCAGGGCAACCATGCGACGATGAGCCCTTTGCTTCGCTGTGAGATGTTCACGTTCCGAGAGACCGGTAAGTGCCGCAGAGAGGGCTTGACGCTGAAAATCATCGAGCTTGAAGCGCGGGGCTTTGTCGGAACCGGAGAGGCAGCCGCCCTCGGGTTTGAGCTTGGCGAGTGGAGTTGCCTTGGGCGTGCTGTTGACGTTGTTTTCAGCTGTGCCGATGTTGTGACAGTTTGCGCAACCCAGTCCGGTGAACAGCTCCCGGCCCTTGTCGATCAAGCGCAACTGGCCGGTCTTGTTGAACGCCTTTTGAGGCGTTTCGTCACTGAGAAGATACCAAGTCAGGTCAGCCCGCTCGTCATCCGCCATCGGAATGCGGGGCATTCGGCCCGATGGACGTTCGGCGTGTGGTGTTTCCAGAAAGCTGGCCAAACCGCGCCAGGTGTATTTGTCGCCTAGCTTGCCGAGTGGCATGGAAGCCGTCTTGACCGCATCAGCATCCACCTCTTCGCCAACGGCAGTCTTCTTGAAGTCTGCCCGCGGAGCGTGACAGGCAATGCAGCCAAGCGAATGGAACAGTTCGCCGCCTCGCTTCACATTGCCGGGGGGAACTCGTGCCGGCAGCGTTTCCTGATCTGCCGGGAGAGTGTTGATGAACTCAATCAGTGCCTCGGCGGCTTCGACTTTTTGTGCGGCGGGAAACGTCGCCAGCAAATCAGGCATGCGCGTGCCGGGTTTCGTGCCATGCGGATCGGTCAGCCATTTTTGCACGAAGCCGTGCTTCAGTTTGGTGAAGGAGTTGTGGACCGCGGGGCCGGGCGCGATGGGGATTCGTTGGGCAAGTTCTCCGGAGGCGGTGTGGCAGTTCACACAGTGGAGTTCGGTAAGGAGAATCTCACCGGCTTCTGCCAGATCGGTCTGATCTGACTGATCGGAACGATACAACCGATCCACCGACAACACCACCGGCGTGGCGCTTGCGGAGCCTGCGATCAGCCAAAGGAGCATGGCAATGCGCCAGTCCCCCAGCCTCTTGCCACTAGCCACCAGCCTCTTCATGCCTTGTCCCGTGCCTCGTCGAGCAGTTTCATCCACGGACCGATGTAATGGCCGTGATCCCAAAAGGTGCGACCACTGACGAGGTTGCCGTCGATGACGCAGGGTTCATTGACGAAGGTGCCGCCGCAGACTTCGAGATCGAACTGGCATTTGGGCACGGTGGCCATCTTGCGACCTTTCACGCGATCCGCGCGGGCGGGTATCTCCACGCCATGACAGACGCTGGCGATCGGGGCATTCTTGTCAAAGTAGTATTGGGTGATGCGAATGAGGTCCTCGTCATCGCGGATGTATTCCGGCGCGCGGCCACCGCTGAAGAAGATACCAAGATACTCTTCCGGCTTGATGTCCTTGAATGCAATGTCGGCAGGCATGGTGTAGCCTTCCCATTCCTTGGTGATGGTCCAGCCGGGTTTCACCTGATGCATGACCATCTGGTATTCGCGCTTCTCGGGTGCGGCGAGGATGGGCTTGTAACCGCCTTCGATCAGGCGGAAATAGGGATACATGGTGTCCACCGTCTCGGTGGCGTCGCCAATGATGATGAGTACTTTGTGTTCCATTGCGGTTCAGTTCGTTGAATCAGTCGAGGATGATCAAACAGATTTCAAGATCTTCTCAAGGTAGGCCCGGCCGCGATTGATCTCGGTGGTCGTTTCCTTGGCAGTGGGCAGAATCGGGATGCCGCGTGGGACGGGGTGCATGAAAATCTGGGTGAAGCCCTCATAGTTGACCTTTTTCAACGCCGCGACCGAGGGAGTGAAGTCAAGATCACCACGTCCGGGCATCTGCAGGAGTTCCTGTTCCTTGGGCAGTTTTTTGGAGCAGCCCATGCCGTGTTGCCAGGCGTAATACATGGCGATGTCGTTGCCGAGATCCTCGATCAGCTTGCCGAAGCCCTCGGCATTGATGCCGAGGTTTTCGAGGTGATATGGGGCAAAGGCGATCTTCATGTTCTTCGAGGAACGGAACTCCATCAGCCACTTCAGCGAGTCCGGGGAATCGATGACGTTGTTGCCATGGTTCTCAATTGCAACGGTCACGCCGTGTTCTTCGGCGACTTCCAGATGCGGTTTCATCTTCTCGGCAAAAGTCTTCACCGCCGACTTGAGCGCATCGCCCTTCAACTTCTTCGGTCCGCTGCCACCGCAGACCATCATCTTGCAGCCAAACTTCTTCGCGACACCCATGTCTTTCCCAAGGCGGAACGGGCCGAGATCGTAGTGGGTGAGACAGCCCAGCTTAACCTTGTGATGGTTGAGCATGGCGGTGACTTTCTTGTGCCCCAATTCCTCCATCTGCTCGCGTTGGTTGCCGTGAACCTTCGGCCAGATGTCGATGTAGGCCGCGCCGGTCTTGTGAACTTCCGGAAGAATCTCAGCCAGCGGCAGTCTTCCATACATCGACGAGCCGACGATGTAGTTGAACTTGAAACCGCGTTTCTTGGCAGCTTCGGCAAATTGAGTGGAGGACGCGAAAGCGGCGGCGCCCACAGCGAGTTGTTTGGTGAACTGTCTGCGATTCATGACTTGGGTTTGGGAACGGCGGAATCATTGCCGGGCGTCCACCAATTGTCCAACAGTGACTTCAGTTTGCGAACGCGGTCGGCATGAGTTGGATCGTCGAAAAGATTGGTTTGTTCAGATGGATCTTTGACCACCTGGTACAAGGCCGGTTTGTTCAGATAGCCACCCCAGGGTTTCTCGCCGCGCGGAATGATGAGCTTGAACGCTCCGTCACGGACCCAACGATAGGCTACGTCGAGGGATGGATGACCGAGGGACGTGGCGTCACCGGGGTAGATCTCGCCGAATACGGGACGATTCTTGAGGTCTGCGACTCCCATGGCTGAAACCATCAGGTCAACCCCAGGGAGTCCGGGCATTCGGTGCTCGATGCCGATCGCGGACAGGATCGAGGGAACCAGGTCGGCGGAACTGCAAAGCTGTTCATGGGTTGCTGGGTGAATGACACCATCCCAACGCAGCAGGATCGGCGTGCGCAAACCGTCTTCGAACGGGGACCTTTTGCTCTGCTTGGTGTGATAAAAGAAATCTTTCGCGGTCTTGTGCTTGCGGGTTCCCGGGGTCCAGCCGTTGTCAGTCACGAAGACGAAAAGCGTATTCTTGGAAAGCCCCTTTTTCTCCACGTAGTTCACCAACTCGCCGACGGTGTCATCGAATTGGGAGATCGAGGCAAAATAAGGGATCCGATGGGCCGGGATGCCTTTGCCCCGATACTTCTTGAAGTAGCGGGAGGGCGAATCATGTGGTTGATGAGGAAGGTAAGGCGCATACCAGACAAAGAAGGGGGCCTTGCGGGCGCAGTCGTCGATAAAGTCGTAGATCGGTTTCATGGTTTCCCTTCCGATCTTGAGTCCCCAATCACCATTGCCGTGAGCCGTCTTCGTTCCGCTGGACAGCGTGCGGACGCCACCGAAGGTCTGCCCCGGCGGAGCCGTCATGACGGTCATCCCATCGGTGAATCCGCCGTTGGAGTAGTGACCTTCCCAGAACTTGCCGGTTTGCAGGCAACGATAACCTTCCGTGGCCAAAACGCGGGGAAGTGTCCGGGTTGACTTGATCAGGTAATAGGATTCACCGCGGATGCGGAGGTAGTCCTTGACCGAGGTCATCTTGTTGAAACGGCTGTTTCCGGGCGGAGGATGATTGTAGTGGATGCCACTCTGGTGGGGATAGAGCCCGGTCAGCATGGTGGCCAGTGACGGGCTGCAGACACTGGTCGGCACGTAGCCATTCACATACCGGGCGGAAAGCGAAGCGAGCCGATCCAGATGCGGAGTCTGCACCTCCTTGCTGCCCATGAATCCGAAGTCACGATAGGTCTGATCGTCAGAGACAATCATCACGATGTTTGGTCTTTCAGCTACCGCAGTAAGAGCCAGCGTCAGAAGGAAAAGGTGGGATTGAATCCGCCGGGTCCAGGAGTGCGGTGGCATGTGTATAGACCGGACACCGCTTTCCTTGTAAAGGCCATTGAACAGGGACGATTGCAGGGGAATCAGGCTGTGTCGAAGCCACGTAAAAGCATCGAACAAAGACAATCCTACAAAGCGGCGTCGTGCCGCTGCACTGAAGGACGCTGGCGCGCTGGTTGTGCCCCATCCCCCCATCACCACAAGTGCTTGCTGGCCATCGCTGCCCCCTCAGCGAGGTTTTTGAATTTTGCCCAGACGATGCTCGGGTGAATTTCCTGCTCGGTGGCGGCAAAGGATGCGAAGCCGCAGTCGCTGCCGCCCATGACGTTCTCCTTCCCGACGACGTCAGCAAAGCGGATCAGGCGTTGGGCGATGAGTTCCGGATGTTCGACCAACGGTGTGGAGTGGGAGATGACCCCGGGAACGAGCGATTTGCCTTCAGGCACTTTGACATCCTTCCAAACGGTCCATTCGTGTTCGTGTCGCGGGTTGCCGGCCTCGAACAGATAGGCACCGGCGTTCACCTTCAGCATGATGTCAACGATGTCGGCCAGATTCATCTCGTGGACGCGGGGACCGATGTTGATGCCATAGCAGGTATGGAACCGCACCCGATCTTCGGGCAGGCCTTTCAGTGCATGATTCAGGGCCTCGACCCGGAGTTCGGCCCATTTGCGACAGTCTGCGACGCTCAGGTCTGGACGAGAAATGTAGTAGGTGAGGAGACGCGGGTCGTCGATTTGCAGCACAATTCCGGCATCGGTGATCGCCTTGTATTCCTCATGCATCGCGTCGGCAATCGCGAAGAGATAAGCCTCCTCGGAATCATAGTATTCGTTGGGTTGCTGGCCCTCCACGTCCGACGGAGAGACGGCACTCATGAAGATCTCTTCGCTGTTGGCCTTTTCGAAGGCGGCTTTGACGTTGCGGATGTCCCGTTCAACGGCCTTGTGTCCGCAGTATTTCACCGGGCCGGAGCAGACGAGCTTGATCGGTTTGGCGACCAGTCCTTCACGGGCCTTGCGGTGGGCTTCGTAGAATTCTGGAAAGGCGATGGTCTCGCGGGAATCCACCCAGAGATCTTCCCCTTGTTTCTCGCTCGGCGTGAAGCCCTCAAGCCGTTCGGCGATGTAAGTGAGGAAGCTCGACTTGCTCTGCTCACCGTCGCACACGATGTCGATACCCGTGTCCGACTGTTGTTTGACGATGCTGTTGACCGCGTCGCTGACGGAGGATTCGAAGACGTCGGTGTCGTAGTCGTCGCCGCGCTCTTTGGCCCAGAGAAGGTCGAGGACGTTGCGGGGGCGTGCCAAGCTGCCGACATGGGTGGTGAGAATCCGGTCAGTACTGCGT
>JAYPXF010000234.1:9667-10852 GCA_038154405.1 Verrucomicrobiales bacterium
CGTTTCATGAAGTGCCAGCACCATACCCACTTGTTGGATTTAGTCTGTGCAGGTATTCTGCACAAAATATCAGGTTTTGCGGCAAAAAGAAAAACAGGGCAAACGAATCCCCCGGGTAGCGCTTCTCGTTGAAACGACGCGCAGCTATACCCGCGACCTGGTAGCGGGTGTTCGTCGATATGTTGATCGGCACGGACCGTGGTCGGTGTTTCTGGAACTGCGGGCTCTCGATTCCTCGCCGCCTCCGTGGCTGCGGAACTGGGACGGGGATGGAATTTTGTCGCGCACGTTCACCCAACGGACGGCCGACGTAGTAAGCTCGGCGGGGGTGCCGACGGTGGAGTTGCGAGCGACGAATCTGCGCCATGATTTTCCGTTCGTGGGTGTGGACAACAGTCAGGTGGGACCCTTGGTCGCCGAGCACTTTCTTGAACGGGGCTATCAACAGTTCGGCGTCTACAGCCTGCACACGGAGAAATTCTTCGAAGAGCGGGCGGAGAACTTTGCGGCCAGCATTCACGGCGCCGGATTCCAATGCTCCTTGCTGCCTGAACGGCGGTCGGACAAGGCGCGTGATTGGGAAAAGAGTCAGTCGCGGCTGATTCAGTGGCTGACGTCCCTGCCGAAGCCGGTTGGCGTATTTGCGGCGAACGACCAATTGGGTGTTCGCGTACTGGAGGCCTGTCAGCGGGCCGGGATTTCCGTTCCGGAGGAGGTTGCCGTGGTTGGTTGCGAGAATGAGGAGACTCTTTGCAGCTTTGCGACTCCAACATTGACCAGCGTGCAGTTTGACGGCGCGGCGGTGGGATATCAGGCCGCTGCGTTGCTGGATCGGCTGATGGCCGGTCGCCGACCGCTCAAGCGACACCAACTGATTCCCATCAAACACATTGTCGTGCGCGAGTCGTCCGACGAATCGGTGATCAATGACGGCCTCGTGGCGGACGCGACCAGGATCATTCGTGAGTCGGCGTTGTCCGGTCTCAGCGTTATCGATCTCTGTCGACGCTTGAACGCCTCCCGCAGCACGTTGGAGCGTCGAATGAAGTTCGCACTGAACCGGACTCCCAAGGAGGAGATACAACGGATTCGAGTTCTGGAAGTGGAGCGATTGCTGCGGTAAACGGACCAGCCGGTTGAAGCCATCGCGGAACAAACCGGGTTTGTACACAGTCATTACCTGCA
>JAYPXF010000235.1:0-10777 GCA_038154405.1 Verrucomicrobiales bacterium
GTTTTGAACCTAAAGTGTTACCTATGTATTGACTGCACCCTGCACCACTGCACCGGTCACTGGCTACTGCTTACTGATCACTGATTACTGTTCCCCACCGCCGCCGTTCTTGCCGTTGCCGTTACGGCGCATCCAAGCGGGTTTTTCGCGTTCGGGCAGGGTGTGATTCACCTTGGCATAATAGACATCGGAGCCGAGGAGTTCGTTGAAAGCGGTGCGCAGTTCTTGGGAAGGATTCACCGCGTAGCGATCGCTCGCCTCGATGTAGACCTGTTCGCCGCCCGCCATGCGGACCCGGAGAAACAGCGGACAGCGACCTTTGTTCGCCTCGGCAATTTCCAAGGCGTGCTGGAGCTTGCCGCGATCGAGATGGGCGGAGTCCACGCGCAGATAGATCTGGTCGGTGAACTTTCGTAAGGCATCGCCGAGCGGCATGATCTCCTGCGGGAAAAACTTGGGACGGTCCTCGGCGTTGTTCACCTCACCGATGACCATGAGCGCCTTGTTGGATTCGAGCAGGTGCTTGAACTTGTCGAAGTTGTCGTTCATCACCAGCACTTGGAACGTGCCTTCCAGGTCCTCCAAGGTCATCATCGCGTAAGGCTTGCCACTCTTCTTGGAAAAGCCCTGTTGGATGCT
Organism: Verrucomicrobiales bacterium; assembly: GCA_038154405.1. GTDB lineage: Bacteria > Verrucomicrobiota > Verrucomicrobiia > Limisphaerales > JAYPXF01. Next base: position 640 of record JAYPXF010000235.1, read on the forward strand.
CGCAACGTAACCGCCGATACGCGTCATACTGCGGTCCTCAAGTTCCATCGCCGTCTTGGAATTGTGCAGACAGTAATTCTTGATGATGTCCGCGTAGGGCGTGAGCGGATGTCCGCTGATGTAAAATCCGAGCAACTCCTTCTCCGCCTGCAACATTTCGTGCTGCGGCCATTCGGGCAGTTGCGCGATCGGTTTCTCATCAATGTTCGGAGCCTCTTCCAACATGCCGAACAGGGAGGCCTGTCCTTTCTCGCGATCGGAAATGATCGCGGCGGCCCGTTGCAGGGCGCCGTCAATGGCCGCGAACAAGGTCGCCCGCGTCTCACCCATGCAATCGGCGGCACCGGCCTTGATGAGCGATTCGAGAACCTTGCGATTCACCGTGCGACCGTCCAGACGCTCGCAGAAATCGTTCAGAGAATTGAAAGCGCCGCCTTCGTCGCGGGCCTTGATGATTGTTTCCACCGCCGCACCGCCGACACCCTTGATCGCCTCGAGTCCAAAGCGAATGACCGAGCCATTGCGGGCTGGTGCAAACTGCGCCCGGCTTTCGTTGATGTCCGGCGGCAACACTTCAATGTCCATGCCTCCGGCTTCAGCAATGTATTCGCTGAGCTTGGCCGTATCCGCCATGTCGTTCGTCATCATGGCGCAGTAGAACTCCACCGGATGATTGGCCTTCAGGTAGGCGGTCTGATACGCGACCACCGCGTAGGCCGCGGCATGGGATTTGTTGAAACCGTAGCCGGCGAACTTCTCCAGCAAGTCGAAGATATGGTTGGCCTTGTCCGCCGGGATCTTGTTGACCTCCTTGCAGCCGGCGACAAACAGCTTTCGCTGCTTGGCCATCTCCTCAACCTTCTTCTTGCCCATCGCGCGACGCAGCAGGTCCGCCTTGCCGAGACTGTAGCCGGCCAGCAGCTGGGTCGCCTGCATCACCTGCTCCTGGTAGATCAGGATGCCGTAGGTCTCTTCTGAAATCTGTTCGAGCAAGGGATGCTCATACTTGATTTCAACTTCACCGTGACGGCGACGGATGAAGTCGGGAATCAGGTCCATGGGTCCCGGCCGATAAAGGGCCACGAGCGCCGTGATGTGCTCCACGGACTGGATCTGAAACTTGCGACACAGGTCACGCATGCCCCCGGATTCCAACTGAAACACACCGAGGGTGTTCGCGTTGTTCAAGAGCTCGTAAGCCTTCTCGTCCGTGAGCGGAAGCATGTCCATGTCCAATTCGATGCCCTTGGTCTGCTTGATCATGTCGCAGGCGTTGCGAATGACCGTCAGCGTCTTGAGCCCAAGGAAGTCCATCTTCAACAGGCCGAGTGCTTCGACCGGTCCACCGGCGTATTGGGTCACGAGTGTCCCGCTGTCATCCATCTTCAGCGGCAAAATCTCGATGAGTGGCTTGTCACAGATGACAACGCCCGCCGCATGGATCGACGTATTGCGAGTCATGTTTTCGAGGATCATCGCATTGTCGATCAGCTCGCGCGCCTGCGGTTCGTTTTCGTAGGCATCCTTGAAATCCGGCGACTGCTCCAAGGCCTTCTTGAGCGACATTTTCAGCTCGTTGGGAATCATCTTTGCCAGCCGATCCGTATCGCCGAAACCCAGTCCCATGGCGCGGCCCACATCGCGCACCGCCGCCTTCGCCCCCATGGTTCCATAGGTAATGATCTGGGCGACAGAATCGTTCCCATATTTTTCGCGCACGTATTCGATGATCTCCTGCCGGCGATCGTCCGCAAAATCGATGTCGATATCGGGAGGACTCACGCGCTCGGGATTGAGGAACCGTTCAAAGAGCAGGTTGTAACGGATCGGATCGACGTTCGCGATTTCGAGAAGATAGGCGACGAGCGAACCTGCCGCTGAACCACGAGCCACGCAGGAAACCCCGATGCTGCGTCCGTAATGCACGAACTCGGCGACGATGATGAAATAGGAGACGTACTTCATCTGCTCGATGATCCCGAGTTCCTTGTTCAGGCGATCGATGAACACCTGGATGGCCGCGCGAACTTCAGGATCCTCCGCGGGATTGCTCGGAAACTCCTTGTTCGGATCCGTCGGATTGTAGTTCGGCAGTCGGGTCGGGTCCTCGATATGGTTGATTTCAAACTCATCACCGCGCGGCGTGATGATCAGGCCATACCGCTTGGCGAAGCCGTCACAGCAGATCTTCCGCAGAAACCCTTCACGAGTATATCCTTCGGGAGGAACGGCGGCAGGGTAGTGCTCTGACTTGAAATCGAATTCAACCGCGCATTTCTCGGCGACCTCCAGAGTGTTGCGACAGGCATCGGGCACCTCGGAGAAAACGGCCTCCATCTCCTCCTGGCTGCGCAGGTGGAACTGCTCCTTGATGTAGCTGAGACTCAGCCGATCCGGGTTGTTGATGGTCGTCTGCGTGCCAACACAGACAAGGATGTCATGGGCATGGGCATGCTCCTTGTTGACGTAATGCACGTCATTGGTCGCAACCAGTTTGAGACCGAAATCCTTGGACCACTGGATCAGGTGCCGATTGACGTCGATCTGCTCCTGGATCGTGTGGTTCTGCAGTTCCAGGTAGAAATTTTCCGGCCCGAAGATCTGTTTGTACCAATCGATCGTTTCGCGTGCCTTCTCGAGTTCACCGACCTTGATGAGCTGGGGAATCTCACTGGCCAGGCAACCCGACATGCAGATCAGGCCCTCGTTGCATTCCTGAAGGAGTTCCTTGTCGATGCGTGGCTTGTAGTAGTAGCCCTCCGTCTGGGCTAACGTCGCCAGCTTGACCAAGTTCTTGTAGCCCTTCTCGTCCGCCGCCAGCAGACCCAGATGGTGATACAGCTCCTTGCTGCCGGTTGCATTGGGCACGCGTTTCCGGTCATGACGGCTGCCGGGCGCGACATACATTTCGCAGCCGATGATCGGCTTGATACCCTTATTCATGCAGGCCTTGTAGAACTCCACCGCGCCGAACATCACCCCGTGATCCGTCATCGCGAGCGCGCCAAATTTCAGCTCATGCGCCCGGTCCACCAGCGTGTCCAGTCGACACGCTCCATCCAGCAGGGAAAACTCGGTGTGAACGTGTAGATGAACGAACTCGGCGTGTGACATCGCCAAAATGTTGGCAGACGCGGATGCGAAGTCGAGGAAGGCTTATTCGCAATGCGTACCCGGTCCGATCAGCCAAATTGGACGGCGCGGATCCACGGATTTTCCCCGTAGCGATGCCGCGCGTTGTCGGCGACTTCCTCGGCCGCCGACGGAGACGGAAAGATGCCAAACGTGGTGGCTCCGCTGCCACTCATCATTGCCGCAAGAGCACCGTTGGCTCGAAAAAAATCCTGATAGTCCTCCAACATCGGATACTTGGGCAGGACTGGAGCTTCAAGCGAGTTGAAGAATCGATCCGCCGAATCACCGAATTCCTTGCGTCCCAGCGATTCAGCCAAAGCCCGCGCGCACCCCCGGTCGCCGGTGATGGCATCCGGATATTCGGCCAGTTGCTTGAAAGCCCAAGGCGTACGGATCCCGAAGCCCGGATTGATCAGCACGAGACCGGTGTTCGCAAGTGACGGAAAGAATCCCAGACTCTCCACCGATTCGCCGCGTCCAGTCGCGATCGCCGGTTCGTCCTGCAGGAAAAAGTTGATGTCCGAACCATGCTCGGCGGCGATCTCATCCAGTGCAGATTGATCGAGAGGTTCACCGAACAGTTCGTTCAACCCGCGTAGCGTATGAGCCGCATTCGCTGAACCACCTGCCAATCCCGCAGCAATCGGCAGATTCTTCTGATGCCGGATGAACACACCCGAATCAATCTTGGCGCGGTTGAGAAACGAATCAGCGGCGCGGTAGATCAGATTGGTCGGTCCGGTGGGCAAATCCGGATGACTGCAATCGATGACGATCCCGCCGGCGGTCTCGCTGAATTCAAGCTCGTCGAAAATATGAACCGGGTGCATGAGCGTTTCGAGCTCATGATATCCGTCCTCCCGCTTGGCGAGGATGTTCAGCAGGAGGTTGACCTTGCCGGGAGATTGTCGCGTGACCGCCATGGAAAAAGAAAAGGCGCCAACACGTGTTGGCGCCCTTCGAAATCAGATCCGACTCAGCGATCAAACACACGGAAGCGGCTGCCGGGAATCCAAGGCAACAGTTCGCCACCCGCGAATCCGACGGAGGTGTCCGTCGCGAAGATCGGAGTGTGATGCTTGGCCGGTCGATAGTTGTCCGGATAATTCAGGTCCTCACGGAAAGGATCGATCTCCACCTTCTTGAACGGATCTTCAAACCACTTCTCCGGGAAGAAGTAAGGATCGTAGTCCGGGGTCGGGATCGGGAAGGTCAAAATCTCGCTGATACCGATCGCGCTGCGAGCCATTGTGCGGCCGAAACCGCGCAACACACCCGTCGTGTAGGCGTTCTGTGGGCCTTCCCACAAACCCGTCTGCTCAATGGAACGGGTCATTTCCGACATGCGAAACGGTTCGGCGAAATTGTTGAGACCGCGACCCAGCTTGCGGGTGGCACCACCGCACCCGGTCATCAGAGTGACGGCTACCGTGGCCATTAGGAAAGTGGCGAATTTACGCATACGCAGTTAAGAGAAACTTGCGGCAGACTGAATTGTGTTTCCACCCATGTAAAGGCTCTTTTATCAGGTGTTGTTCCCCGGAAGTAATTGCAGGAAAGCGCCTTATGCGACCGATTCCCAGTAGGTTCCGACCCTTACGGAAAGCTGAATCAGTCCTTGTCCAGGGCTGGTGAGCCCGCCTTGCTGCGACGTTTCCGAGGCCGCTTCGGCTTGGCCTTGGAAGTGAACAACTCCATCTGCGGCCCGCGAAAGAACTCATAATTCTTCAGAATCCGGATCACCTGCAGCAGATCGGATTTCTGGTAATTGCGGTTCACCTCTATGCGATCGATCAGGTCCGCCAACATCGACCAGAAGGGAATCACCGCATCAACCCCCTTGGATTTCAGATAAGAAATGCTCTCCGCCCGGGCGGGATTTCCCGTCGGCAAGGCCGGCACTACCAGAATCTTGGAAAACGTCTGATCCGCCCCAAACACCTTGGCCGCCTGTTTGAACGCCGCCGGCGTGACAAACCGGAATATCTCCTGCGAATGCTCCAGCACAGCCGGGGTAAAAGTCTCCGTGTGCCAGCCCTTCACCACCACGATCGCGCGGGAAAGGCATTCCAGATCTTCCGGTCCCAAGATGAAGGGGATGTCTTCCGCGGCTTCGTCACGCCGGGGATTCGAGAGGAAGAAATCGATGTCATCGTCGTTACGCCGCGCCGGCGACACATACTTGCGATGCTGCCGCAGGAAGAAACCATGGAGTTCAAAAAACTCGCGGACGATGGTTTCGCTGACGGCGGACATGGCGATTTACGATTGTAGAACTACGATCTTCGGCCCTCCAACACCTGGTGGATGTTCTGGTCGGGAACCGATTGACCAAATTGCACCGAGCCGATCCGGTCCGCGAGAACGAATTTCACTTCGCCGGCGCTGACTTTCTTGTCCAGTTTCATGGCGGCAAAAAGGCGGGTCTTCTGTGCCTTGGTCAGCCGTATGTCGACCGGGAGCCCCGTGGCTTCAAACACCTGACAGATCCGGTCACTCTGCTTCTGCGGCAGTCCGAGCAACTGGACGGACAACTCCGCCGCCATGACCTGGCCGATCGAAATCGCTTCACCGTGCAGGTAGGTTCCGTATTTGGTGATCGCCTCGATTGCGTGGCCGATGGTGTGGCCAAAATTCAGGATTGCACGCAGGCCGCCTTCCTTTTCGTCCTGTCGCACGACGTCCGCCTTGATCTCACAACTGCGCGCCACGGCCCGGGTCAATGCCTTCACGTCCAGCTTAAGCAATGGCTCGAGATTCTTTTCGATCCAGGAAAAGAACCGGGAATCAAAGATGATCCCGTATTTGATCACTTCGGCCAGACCCGCACGAACCTCACGAAGGGGAAGCGAAATGAGCGTGTCCAAATCGCAAAGCACCAACTTGGGCTGATAAAACGATCCCACGAGGTTTTTTCCAGCCTTCAGATTCACTCCCACCTTGCCTCCCACCGAACTGTCCACCTGCGAAAGCAAAGTCGTCGGAACCTGCACGAATGGCACTCCCCGCAAATATGTGGAGGCGACAAAACCGGCCAGGTCACCGACCACTCCACCACCCAACGCCACAATGAAGGATTTCCGCTCCAACCGATGCGCGGCCAGCACATCATAACACGCGGATACCGACTTCAGATTCTTCGACTTTTCACCCGCGGTGATGTCATGGCTGATGGGATCGAACCCGGCAGCCCTAAGCGACCTGATCACCTTCCGCCCATAAAGCGGTGACACCGTGGAATCGGAAATGACGGCACAGCGTTCACCAAGCCCGAGCTTGCAGCAGTGCTCACCGATCTTCGGCAGCAACCCGCCACCGATCTTGATGTCGTAGGATCTTGAATCCAATGGAACACGAACTGTTCGCATCCGCTCAGGGTAATTGGATTAGACCGAAGTTGTCAGCGGTCTTTTGCCAAATGTGCCCACTGGAGGGAACCTCTTCGTCGGTTCCGCCTCAAACCTCACCGAAACCCCAGACCGGCATCGACGGAGCGATGCCCTACGACACTACCAGAGTATCCCCTCGCGCTGTAGGAGATGAATCTTCCAATGCATCCCGGCCGAGAAACCGCCAATCTTTCCACCCGCCGCCAATACCCGATGACACGGCACGATCACGGGAATCGGATTCGCGCCACACGCCGTTCCCACCGCCCGAGTCGCACCGGGATTGCCCAGTTCCGAGGCGATCTCTCCGTAAGATTTCGTCTGTCCACAGGGAATGCGCAGCATGGCCTCCCAAACCGATTGCTGGAATTCCGTTCCTGAATCGAGGATCAACGGTGGAGGCTCGGGCTGCGGTTTGCCGTTCATGATCGCCCGGACGCATGCCCGTGTCTCCTTCGCCAACGGATGGCTCCTGCGGTTGGTTCGTGGCGCGGTGGAGCGATCGGGGAAATAGAGTTCCGCCAAGCCGTCATCGGCAAACACCGCCGTGAAGTCACCGAACTCGGTCGGGACCGGAACGATGACCTGCCCGGCATCGTCCATCGTCAGTAGTTGCGGATGGCAACGGCGAACAATCCGAACAACACCAGCAGCAGCAGGAAGAACATGAAGAAGAAGCGGTTGCGGGCGATGCGCTTTTCGTAACGCAGCGGCTGTAGTCCCTGCAGGTTGCCGGCGGAAAGATATTTCACCAGCTTGGGATTCGTGGCCGGCGTTGCACCAAAGTGGAGTTTGAATCGCGCCCAGCGTTCACGCCAGCCGCTTGGCTTGGAACCCAATGAATCGATGCTTTCCTGGAGGCGGACGCTTTCCTTGCGCGAACCACGTGGACCGCAGTTCTCCAAATTCAAGGGGTCATGATCGGTGGCGGGTACATCGGACCGATATTCCGGAGCGGCATCCACCGGCGTGTTCTGCATCTCGGAATCCAAGCGGGCCAGCTCGCGCTCGATTTCGCGGGCGCGTTTTTCCAGCGGGTCGGCGCGTTCGGTGAACCAGCCCATGGCGTGGTGGTCAGCGGAAAAGAATAACGATCAGCAAGGCCATGATCGCGGCGGCAATCGGCCAGGTCAGTGCGAAGCCAAGGCGACAGAGCTGCCCGAAGGATTGATCGGAAAAAGCGAGTCTGGGAGCCGGCATCTTGCCTTCTGCGTCGGGCCGGGCCTCGTTTGCAACTCCATCCAGCCGCGGCCATTTGAGCCGCGCGGCATTCCATTCGTGACGGGCGTTCTCGATGACGGTCAAAGCCTTGGTGAGCTCCGTCATCCAGTTGGCTTCATTCCACTTCTCCTGGTCGATCTTCTCTACGCCCTCAAGACTGTTTTTCAGCGAAAGGAGGGACTTGGCCATCTGCTCCGCCTCGCGTTTTGCCAACACGGTTTCCTCTTCGAGAATCGCCACTCCGCGGGTGAGGTGATGCAGCATCTCCTCGTAGCCGGTCGCCAATTCCGCGCGGCGGCGACGGGCCTCTTCAACCTCACCACGTTCGCGCTCCAACTGTTCCCGCTTCTTCTCCAAGGACACCAGCTGGCTCTGCACTTCAGAAGATCGGCCGTCGAGTTCCTCGCTCGAGGGAGCCGCCCCGGCATCGGCATGTTCGGTCGCTGTGGACGGAACCCGATGCGAAGCGGTCTGCACGTCGGTATCAACAAACTCGGTGGAATCGAAATCGGACGCCATGATCGCGGAGGGTAGACAGGGGGGCGGTGTACGTAAAGGAACAAGGATGGCAAAACTCCAAGCTCCAAATTCCAACCCTCAGTATGAGGGCATTTCGACAGACCCCGCCCTCCGTCAGGTCATTGGATTTTGGAGTTTGCAGCTAGGATTTTCCCATTCCCCTTGTCCCTACACCGCTTCACCGCAATATTCCGGCAGCTTGAAACTGATTGTCGCCATCACCGGAGCCAGCGGATCGATTTACGCGCAACGCCTGCTCGACCGGCTGGATCCCGCGGAACACGAGATTCACGTGATTCTGAGCAATTACGCCAAAGCGGTGGTGGCGGAGGAACTGGCCGATGGGCTCAGACTCCCCCCCGGGGCGCAGGAACACGGATTGAAAAGCATGAATGTGCCGTTTGCCAGCGGCTCCAATCCGGCGGACGCCATGGTGGTGATTCCGTGCACGATGGGGACATTAGGCCGAATCGCGCACGGCGTGAGTGATGATGTCCTGCTCCGGTCGGCGGATGTCGTCCTCAAAGAAAGGCGCAAGCTCCTGCTCGTTCCGCGCGAGACGCCGCTCAGCCTGATCCACATCAAGAATCTTGAGCTTCTCACCCTCGCCGGAGCCACAGTCATCCCGGCCAATCCGTCATTTTACTCCCGCCCCCAGACAATCGAAGCCGTGGTGGACACGGTCGTCGCTCGCGTTCTCGATCACTTGGATGTTTCCAACGACGCGATGCCGCGCTGGCAGGAGGAGCCGGAATAAAATCCTTTTCGCCCGTCGCGCAAAATGCTTCATCGTGCGCCGGCTGAATCGACCATGTTCGGTGAAATGAAAAAATGGGGCAGTTTTGTTCGGATATCGCACACGGTATTCGCCCTGCCCTTTGCGCTCTCGGCCATGATGGTGGCGGCGAGGGACACGCGCGGATGGCCGGGATTTCGCCTGTTCGGGCTGATCATTCTGGCGATGTTCTGCGCCCGCACCTGCGCCATGGCGTTCAACCGCATCATGGACCGCAAATTCGATGCGGAAAACCCGCGCACGGCGAATCGTCATCTGCCAGCGGGCACCATCAGCCTGCAAAGCGCCTGGACACTCTGCATCATGAGCGGCGTTGGACTCATCGCCACGTCCTTCTTCATCAACCCCATCTGTTTCTATCTGTCACCCGTCGCACTCTTCTTTGTCTGCTTCTATTCGGTGACCAAACGCTTCACGGACTTCACCCATGTCTGGCTCGGCATAGCCTTGGCACTGGCCCCCATCGGAGCGTGGCTGGCCGTGCGCGGCGGCCTCGGTTTTGAAGCGATGGAGCCGCCCCATGGTTCCAGCTCCATCGGCCAGGCAATCGCGCGCAACGGCCTGACCGGTCTGCAACCGCTCGTTCTCGCCGCCGCCGTTGTCTTCTGGCTCATCGGCTTCGACATCATCTACGCACTGCAGGATTTCGAATTCGATCGCAAAGCAGGCCTCCATTCCCTGGTCGTCGGTTGGGGCCCCAGAAACGCGCTGCACGCGGCCTTTCTTGCGCACTTGGTGATGTGGGGATTGTTGGCGATCTTCGGTGTCATCTGCGGTTTCAAACTCGCCTACTACTTCGGCATCGTGGTGATCCTCGGCTGCCTCGTCATGGAGCATTGGCTCGCGCGAAGACGCAAGGGCAACTGGGTGCAGAACGCCTTCTTTCGACTGAACGCATTGATCAGCGTCGCCTTCGTGGCCCTCACGGCCATTGAGGTCATCTTCCCCGATTTTCGAATGACCGGATGAACATCGCAATTCGCAGCAGTGACTTGAAGGACATCTTCGAGAAGGTCGCCGATGGAGAGCGCATCGACGACGTCGACGCATTGCGCCTGTTCGAAAGCCGCGACCTGAA
>JAYPXF010000236.1:0-10740 GCA_038154405.1 Verrucomicrobiales bacterium
GCGGACTGAGCCGTTGACCCAATTTACTGATGAATCCTAAGATCAACCAACTGCCACACTTTTCGTCCGCCCTGTGCCGCACTATTGGAACGGCGTTTACAGTAAAAAAGTTGGAGCTACTTAAAAAGAGAGTAGCCGAAGAGTGTCGTTAGTAATGGGTTCTTAAAGGAGCAGGAGATTCACAAAAGGGCCATTTCAGAGTCCGTTATAGACGTTTCTATTCTTATTTCCATTCTTACCTGAAGTGCTTGAAATCCATTGGAAGCAGGAAATCCCCAGCAAACAGGGGAGAAAGGAAGAATGGCGACCCTACGGGGATTCGAACCCCGGTTACCGCCGTGAAAGGGCGGTGTCCTAACCACTAGACGATAGGGTCGTCAGGGGCGGGAACTATATGGATTCGGCTTTTCGTGTCACGACATTTTCCAAAAATTTCAGGCAAGCCGTTCTGATTCTTTTCAACCGGTCGGTTGAACCGCACAATTCGCGCGTGCCTCGCCGAACCGCACGCAACCGCAGCCTCCTGGATGCCATGCAGATCAGCTTCTGGCTGGTCGGCATTCTCTTTGCCGTCAAGGCGGCTGAGATTGTCCTGCGGGTGCGACTGGATCCTTACGGAATTCTGCCGCGCGACACTTACGGTCTCCTGGGAATCATCTTCAGCCCGCTGCTTCACGGCAGCACGGCGCATCTGATCGCCAATGCAACGCCCCTGTTCGTGCTGCTGACGATTCTGTTGTGGGACCGGAACTACAAGCCGGGCTCCACCATCGCTACGATCTGGCTGGTGAGCGGGCTGGGAACGTGGCTGTTGGGACGTCGGGAATTTCAAGGGGAACCGACGGTTCACATCGGTGCCAGTTCGCTGATCTACGGATTGGTCGCTTATCTAATCGTCGCGGGTTTCCGAATGGAGAGCTGGCGGGCGATTTTCATGGCGATCGGCGTGTTCGTTTTTTATGGCGGAATCTTCTACGGCGTCATTCCACGCGACGGATTGGTGTCATGGGAAGGTCACCTTTGCGGCGCCTTGACGGGGGCTTGGGTGGCGGTGCGGCAACATCGATAAATTGTTCCCAATTGCGCATACGTGGAAACGACGCAATCTGGCCTATTTCAGTATCTCCCGATTTTTCGAGCAAAATCCTCCGTTTTTGCCTCTCCCGGTTCGGCGGATGAAATCTGGCAAACGTTGTGCTCTATCTGATATCGGAGTGCCCCTCTGCCCTCCGGTAAAACGTGTAATGACAGGAACCGCCAACTGTTCGATAGGTAACCAAAACTGGAGGACTTATGAAATTGCTCCGACCCAATTGCCGCGACCAACTCACCGCCGAAGATTTCTCGTTCATCACCGAGGCGCTCGGATCCGAGACTGACCGCAAGTTCCTGATGGAGCTGCTCACCGATCCGGAGATGCGCGACATGATCTTGGACCAGGACAATCTGCGCGATGTGATCCTGGACAATCCCAAGTTTCTCCACATCACGCCGCATCTCTACTTTTACGTCCTGGTGCGGCAGACCCTTCGCCGGGCCGGCATCGACGATCGCCAGCTTTCCGACTACGTGGCCGAAGTGTTGACGGACTTCACCGACACGGACGGGTGTCGCCAGTCTTTGCCGGACAATGTCAAGGACTCGAGCTACCTCTTTGAGATGATGGCAGCGCTCCAGGCAGCCGATGATCAAACCGCCTTTCAGATCCGCGCACACATCGGCAATCGCTCGCTTTTCATGACGGGCATCTTTGCCGAGAATCTTCAGGAACGGACGTGGCGCAAGGGCGCCCCGGACATCAGCTACTACGAACAGATGGGCGCCGCGAATTTCCTGGCTGCAAGTCATCATCGGCTGGCGGATGAGTTTGAAGTGACGGAGGTGTATGAGAAACTGGGCGAACGATTCCACGAGACGCGCATTGCGCTGAACGACATGCGCGACCGTTATCTCTCGGTGGGGGACGTTGAACCACCGTCGAGCCTGCTGCTGAATTAGGCTGCTGCGACATTCAGACCGATGCGGCGACACCTTCGCGAACGTGCCGCGACTACGAGGCTGTCAATTGGGCTTCACCTACCGTGGCCTCGCTGTGCTCAACCACGGCTATTCATGTCTTGGCGTTACGCGCCTGATTGCACTTCTGATTCACCTGGAAGAATCTTGATTCAGCCTAGTCCGCTTTCGCAGGAGGGATATGGAGGGCCACACGAACCCCTTGGGAGTCCTCGCGATTCCCGATTTTGACGGTGCCACCGACTTCCCAGATGATCGAAGAGATCATCGCGAGACCGAGCCCCATCCCCGCAACTTCACCGGTCAGTTTCGTTTCTCCCTGAAAGTAGGGTTTGCGGATGTCCCGCAGCACATCGGACTCAATGTGACGGCCGTCGTCCATCACCTGGATTTCGCAGCCACCTTCAGCGGTTCGATCGGCAACCACCTTGATCCGTGGTTTGGCGTCCGGATGGAATTTTGCCGAATTGGCAAACAACTCGGCGAACACGACGTCCATCGCGAGCGAACCCAGGTCGAAGGACAAACCGGAAAGTTCGTTGGAGACCTGTATCTGCAGTTCCGCCGGATCAGCCAGCACGCCCAGGTCTTCCGCCTTCTGCCGGATGTCGTCCCCGTTGAGCCGATCGCCACCGCGCGCGAGCTTGGGAGCGTCGAGATAGCGGACCACATCCTTGACCTGTTCATCCAGGCGATCCGCGCTCTCCAAGGCAGTCTGCGCCAGGTCCCGATCATCTCCGTCCAGCGCTTCCACCAGAACAGACAGACTGCCAAGCAGGCCGTTCATCGGCGTTCGCAGCTTGTGTGAGAGCATGCGGTGCGTGTTCCACAGATTGCGTTTCTGATTGATCAGTCCGCTGACATCCTGCAAGCGCACCAGCCAGTCACCGCCGCCCGCGTCCGGCACATGCAGCAGATGAACCTGCAACCACACGGCGGGACCCTTCGCCGTTTCCGGCCGCATGAGGTAACGCAGCGCCCGGTCATCCGGATTCTCCGAATCCACCCAGCTCTTCCATGCCTCCGGCGGTTGGCATACGAATCGCGCACCGGTCGCTTCCTTGAAGTCTGCCCCGATCAGATTTCGCTGATCGGCATGAAGCAGCCTACCGGCGCTCTCGTTTGCATGTTGGATCAGGTTGTCGCGAGAGAGCATGAACAATGCGTCGCTGGAGAAGTCGGCGATCTTGACCACCTTGTCGCGTTCGGCGCTCAGGCGACGGAAACGATTGAGCCGCACGACCGTCTTTACGCGCGCCTTCAGCTCCATGCTGTCGACGGGCTTGCTGAGAAAATCGTCAGCTCCGGCCTCAATGCCCTGCAATCGCGATTTCCGGTCGTCCAGAGCCGTCACCAGGATCACCGGAATGTCTGCCAGATCCGGGTCCTCGCGGATCGTCTGGCAGACTTCGAAACCGGTGATGTCCGGCATCATGACATCGAGCAGGATGAGATCCGGTCGCAGCTCAATCGTCTTAGCCAGGGCTTCCTGCCCATCCGCCGCCGTTTCCAGTCGATATCCGCCGGATTTCAGGATGGCTTCGATGAGGTCCCGATTGCGGGCCTCATCATCGACGATCAGAATCGTGGCTTGAACACTCATGCTGCTGGTCAGGCAGCTTAGCGCCGCCCGCCAGAAATCCAAACATCTCTTTCTTGATCGTCTGCGGTCAAAAATCGAATTGGAAGATTTCGCATCTTCCGCTACAGCTGAGAATCAAGAGTGACGCAGGTAGGCGAGCACGGCCTCGGTCCGGTTCTGCACTCCCAGTTTGCGGAAGATCCGCCGTGCATGGGTCCGGACCGTTTCCAGGCTGATTTCGTGCTTGGCGGCGATCTCCTTGTAGACTAGGCCTTCGGAAAGCTCGTGCAACACCAACCGCTCGCGCGGGCTCAGTTTCTCGACGGGGGAACTGTCATCCGGCGCCCGCAGGTTGCGATCGATCAACTGGCGCCCGACCGGACCGGACAACGGACTGCCGCCGCGAAGCACATCGGCGATGGCGGCGGTCAGGTTTCCCGGCATCTCCGTCTTGAGCAGATAGCCGTCCGCGCCTCGCTGCAGGGCCTGCTTGATCCAGAAATAATCATCCTCCCCGGTCAGCATGATCACCTTTGTGCCGGGCAACACCGGCCGAATCTGCGGCAGCAGATCCACCCCGCTTTCCGATCCCAGGTGAACATCGAGCAGGACGATCTCGGGCTTCTTCCAGGCCAGCGCCTCAGCGATTTCCGCCATGCCCGACCAGGCGCCGACGCACTGACAGGTTTCCTGATCATTCAACCATTTCCGCAACAGGTCACGGATCGGTTTCTCGTCATCCACAACGGCGACTTTGACGATTTGTTCAGGCATCAGGTTCGGATCGGGCATTCTTGACCGCCTCCGCCACGGCCGACAAGAGTTCCGTGGTGGTGAAGGGCTTGGTGAGCACCGCCGCGCCTGCGTCCGCGACATCCGCAATCTGCTCATCCGTCAGCTCGGTGGTCATCACCACGAACGGCACCGGTCCCCCCAGTCGCCGCACGGCACGGAGCACGCCCAACCCATCGAGATACGGAATATGCAAATCGGCAAGCACGGCCGCCACCCGGTCGCCATGCTGGGAAAAGAGCGCAGTGGCCTCCGCGCCATTGCCGGCACTGAGCACTTCAAAGCCGTGGCAGGCGATGGCGCCGGCCGCGATCTCACGAACGGCCGTATCGTCGTCACAGATGAGGATGAGCTCACCATTGCCCTGCACCCGGACATGGCAAATCGAGTCATCGGGCGGGGAAGCCTCGCGTTGAGCGGGTCGGAAGAGAATCCGGAAACAGGTACCGCTTCCCGGCTCCGTGTCGAATTCCATCTCGGCGCCATGTCGTTTCAGGATGGTGTAGGCCGTCGCCAACCCGAGCCCCGTCCCCTGCCCCTGCGGTTTGGTCGTGAAGAAGCTCTCCCCGATCTTGGCGGCCACCTCGGATGACATGCCGCCGCCCGTATCCGAGACCGCAAGGCGGATCCGTCGCTCACCTTTCTCCGCTTCCAGTGATTCGCAACTGATCTCGATGGTGCCGCCGTATGGCATCGCGTCACGCGCGTTCACGCACAGGTTCATAAGCACCTGGATCAACTCCGTCGGATTGCCGTGCACCTCCATACCGCCCTTCGCCTCCCGGACTTTCAATCGCACATTGGGCGGAAGCGATTCCGACAACAGCCGGCGGGTTTCCGCGATCACATGCCGCAAGGAAACCGGCATCGACGCGTCCTCCCTTCCACGAGCGAAGGTCAGCACCTGTTGGACCAGTCCCGCACCGCGCGCTCCGGCGTCCATGATCGTGCGCACCAATCCCCGCACGCTCTCGTCCTCGGTCGCATTGGCGAGGCGATCTGCGGCCAAGATGATCGGCGTGAGCACGTTGTTCAGATCATGCGCGATTCCCCCGGCGATGCTCCCCAAGCCGTGAAGTCGCTGGGAGCGCAGCAGCTCCCGCTCGAGTTTGAGCGTGGCGGACACATCCGAAAGATTCACCTGCAAGGCGGGAGCGCCGTTCCATTCAAACGGACCGGCCGCCCCTTCCGCGGAGAAGCGCGTGTTGTCGAGCCGGATGAAGGAACCGCTGAAGTGCACGGGACGGCGAACCTCGTTCACGTGATGAAACAGATCCTCATCGAATTTCGCATACGGCAGTTCATCGATGAGAAAGGGAAACCGCGTGCCTTCCAACGGCAGCTTGGTGCCTCCTCCGATCATTTCCACGGCCGCCCGGTTCGCAAACACGATTTCCAAGCGGGCGTTCAGGACGAAGATCCCGCTCGGAGCGAGGTCGACCACCTGGTGGAATTTCTCCTGCTCCGACTGCAGCCGGCGAAACCGGTTCAACTTGCCGATCAGTCGGATTCGCGCCCGCAGTTCATGCCCGTCAAACGGTTTGCTGATGAACTCATCGGCGCCGGCCTCGATCCCCTCGAGGCGCGAATCGCGATCATCCAGCGCGGTAATCAACAGGATGGGCACCTCTTTCAACCGCTCATCGGCGCGCAGTTCGCGGCATAGGTCGAAACCGGTCATCTCGGGCATCATCACGTCCGAGATGACGAGATCCGGATCGAACTCACGCGCTTTTTCCACGCCTTCCCGACCATCCCCGGCAAACTCCAGACGGTATCCCAGCGGCCGCAGTTGCAGCGCGAGCAACTCCCTTCCACGTGGGTCATCTTCGACGATCAGGATCGTGGATTCCGGTTCAGGCATTGTCAGGAGAGGTTATCAGTGGCCGTCCAGAAGGTCAGACGCCGCGGCCGGTGAACTTGTTGGCCAGTTCGACGAGTCGGGCCAGATCCAGCGGCTTGGCCAGATAATCGTTCGTGCCGGCGTTGAGGCAGCGTTCACGATCGTCGTTCATCGCCTGCGCCGTCAACGCGATAAGCGGCACATCGCGGGTCGCTTCCCGCCGACGCAGTTCCCGGGTCAACTCGAGCCCGTCCATGTCGGGCATCTGCACGTCGGTGAGCACCAGGTCGAATTCCTGCGTTTCGGCCAGTCGCAGGGCGGATTCCCCGTTGTCAGCCACCAGCACTTCGAACCTGTTGGCTTCCAGATAGGTCGTGATTGATTGCTGGTTCAGCTCATTGTCCTCCACCAGCAGCACCAGCGGACGACGGTCCGGTGCGCGCGCCAGACTCCGCTTCACCGTTTCGTCCCGAACCGATTCCGTCGACGCCCGCCCGGTGGCGGTCTTTGACCACGGAAGCAGCACGATGAACCGGCTGCCCTCGCCCTCCTCACTCTCCACCTCCACCTGGCCGCCATGCAATCGCACGAGCCGCTTCACCAGGCTCAGCCCCAGTCCCGTGCCTTCGTGATTCCGCACCAGGCGGCTGTCGACCTGCACAAACGGCTCGAACAGTTTCTTCTGATTCTCCTTCGAGATCCCGATGCCCTCGTCCCACACCACGAACTCAACCATGCCATCCGTGCCATCGGCTTTCGATCTGAGGCCAACCTCCAAGCCGACCCGGCCACCTTCACGACTAAACTTCATGGCATTGCTCAACAGGTTGAAGAGGATCTGCCGGACCCGGCGTCGATCCCCCGTGACGTGCGCCACCTCATCGCACACCCAACGCTCAATCCGGATCGACCGCTTCTCCGCCCGGCTGCCCAAGAGCGTCACCACGTCCTCGCAGAGCGGTTCGACCTCCAGCGATTCCAGATTGAGCGTCTCCTTGCCCGCTTCGATCTTGGAAAGGTCGAGAATGTCGTTGATCAACGACAGCAGGTGCTTCCCGCTGGTGGAAATATTGTCCACGCTCTTCTGCTGATCCTCATTGAGCTCCCCCTGGATTCCTTCGCGCAGCACATCGGAGAAACCGAGAATGGAATTCAGCGGCGTCCGCAGCTCGTGACTCATCACCGCCAGAAAATCGCTCTTGGCCGCGCTGGCCGCCTCCGCCGCCGTCTTGGCTACGCGCAATCGGTTTTCCGTCTCCGCGCGACGGGCTACTTCGGCGTTCAGCTCGTGATTCTTCCGATGAAGTTCATCCGTGCGCTTGAGCACCAAGGCTTCGAGCGAGTTGGTGAGGTGGCCGATCGAATCGCTCAGCCGGTTGATCTCCGTCGCACCTGCCTGCGTCGCCTGAAAATGGCTGCCGTGTTCGACCGCGGCCTCCGCGCTCAAAGCGAGACGCGTGACCGGACGCGCAATGGATCGCAATGCCCACCGCAGGAGGAGAATGGAAATCAACACGAAGCACAGCACGGAGACGACGAAGGATGTCCGACTGGTCTGCCGCAACTGCGCCGCCGCAGATACCGTCGCCTTCAGATGCGCCTCCGCGAGTCCATGCAGGCGCATGAAGTCATCCACCGGCTTCTGGCTCTCGCGATCGAATTCATTCAAGACATCGTTCGGCAGATCCCGGCCGTGCTCCTTCACCGCGGCGATGAACTTTGCAAACCCGGCCATGTCACGGGCCAGGACCCGCACGGCCTCCTGTTGCTCCGCGGTCGGGGCCATGCGTTCCACCTCGGCGAAAAAACCGTCGAACAGCGCGAGCCCTTCCTTGATCCCGCCCTCCATGAAGAACTGACCGGAACCGATGTAGAGGTCGAAGTTTGAGAAGAACTGCCGCAGGGAGTCCTCGAGGGGACGCAGGCTGGTGACAAAGATCTCCGCATGCCGGATCTCCGCCTCCGCGTGGAGTCTCTCGGCATTGCGCTGCAACTGGATCGAGGTGAGCGCCACGCCGCCCAGCGTGGAGATCAGGACGATCAGCAGCAGATAGGTCCGGATCGGCATGCGCGAAAAGTAAAGCAACTATCATCCCCGGATGCCAGCCGGGACGCGGGACAACGTCAGCGTTTCGACACCGACGCAATTTCATCCGCCCACACGGCCCGCAACAGCACCTGCATCTTGAGCGCACCATTCGAAATCCCCTCCAGAAGTTTCCGGGAAGGCTCCGTCAATCCCGCAGCCTTGATCATCCAGTCGACACCATCCTGCTCAAGTTTGCCCCGCAGTTGCTGTTCCGTGAGGCCGCGGAACAGCTTCTGCACCCTTTCGTCCTCAACCTTCCTGCGTTGCGGACTGCGACAGCGCTGAAAGCCGAACTTCAACAGACGCCCATCCCGATCCAACGCCCAGACGACCTCGGCCACACCCCAGTCCACAACCTCACTGTGGGCCTGCAGGAAGCCGACGATTTCCTTGTCCTTGAAGACCACGTAAAGGGTGTGGTTTCCGAACTCGCGGGGATCAAATTCCACGCCCTTTTCCGAGGTGATCTTGCGGGCAAGGTCGCGCGAGATTTCCCGGACGATGGATTTATAGCTGCTCGATTCCGGGAAGAAGCCGCGCACGAAACTGTTCGGATCACGCAGGGAACAGAACGCCTGCGCCGTCGCCGACACGTGGGTAAACAGCGTGACGGCACCTACCAACAGCAAAACAAATCGTGAGGCATTCATCAGGTTGTCATGATCAGAACCGATAGCGCAACTGGCCTGAAAAGAGGCTTTCCGTCGTGCCTGTCCCGAAGCGGCTAAACTCCTGAACAAATTCCGAACTCACGGCCCAGCGGTTGTCGGGTGTCCAGCGCACACCGATGTGCAACGAATCAAACTCGTCCCAACCGGTGGCCGTCCGTGCCCGCATCAGTCTACCCTGAGTATACACGAACACGGTCTCGCGTCTATTGACGTAGTTGAGCTCCAGCAGGGTGTTCACGACGTCGTTGTTGTTGTTCTGACCGAGGGAAATCTCACCCAGCACGCCAACCGGACCGTAATACCATTGCCCATCCACACCCACCCGCCACCGCTGCACCTTCGCGCCCGTGCGGGTCAGCACATCTCCTCGAAAAAAGGACACCCCGGCGGAGTTGAAGCCGTAGAAGGATTCCGCATCGATCGCATTGCCGATCCGGCCGGCCACGACATAGGGATCACCTGGTGAGTTGTATTCGATCCCGCTGCCCCGCGTCAGAGCCACCTCGTATTGCACCGGCGCCAGGGTTCCGTTGACAGTCAGTCCCCAATCGGCTTTCACCCCGAGATTCGGACCGTGCATCAACTGGCGCAGCGTGCCGTTGGAATTGATCGGCACCTCCACACCATACGGAATTTCCATGCGTCCCACCTTAAGATTCAGACGGCGATCATCACGCAGGTGCAGATTCACATTGCAGATCCGCGGCATCAGCTCCCAATCGTCCTCGCCCTCAAAGAAGCCCGGGCGTCGGGCAAGGTTGTCAATCCGCATCAGGTACAGCTGGAAATTGACCGTGGCAACGTCGCGGTAGGCGGAATTCACCTTGGTGTAGTAGTCGATCCCCAAGGCCTGCTGAAATCCGGTCTGATCCGCCCTGCCGAGATGTACCACCCTTGTGCTCAGATCCAGCACGTAGATCGAATTTCCGACCAAGGATTGCGCCATCAACGAATCACCGTCATCCGCGTCGGACGCCCACAGGGAGCGATCACCCATCACGACGGCGCAAGCCAGCCAAGCTCCCAGAAGCAATCTTGATGATTTCATAACTTCGTTCAGCTTCCACGCCGCGAATGATGACTCCGCCACCAAACACAGTGTTATAAACTAAAGGGAGACACACCGGGTCAACTATGGAAAAACTAGGGTGGAGATCGCCTTCGTTGCCATGCCCAGAGCCTTCTCCGGCATCAATCCGAGCCAGAGCATCCCGATCATACAGGCCCCCATCACCAAACGCATCGGACCGCTGATCGTGAGTGGGGTGAGGTCTGCCGGATCCTTGGACCAGTAGATGGCACGGATGACATTGAAGTAATAGCAGATGGAGATCAGCACGCCGACAACGGCCACCCCGATCAGAATCAGAAATTCGTGATTATGCACCGCCTGCTCCAGCACCGCCTTGAACAAGAGGAATTTCCCGAAGAAGCCGGCCAAGGGGGGAATGCCGGCCAACGAAACCATCGCCAAGGCCAACGTCGCCGCCAGCAGCGGACTACGTTGACCAAGACCGGCCAGTGAATTCAAATCCTCCAGCCCTGCTTCCTTGACCACCACCGCGATCACCGCAAAGGCGCCCATGACCGTAAACAGGTAGCCGGCCATGTAATAGATGATCGCCACCGAACCGGATGCGCTCATCACCGTGAACCCCATCAGCAGGTATCCCGCACTGGCGATACTGGAATAGCCCAGCAGACGCTTGAGATTCCGTTGCGGCAGCGCACAGAGACTTCCATACAG
>JAYPXF010000237.1:0-3290 GCA_038154405.1 Verrucomicrobiales bacterium
TCTGGATGGTCATCGGGACCCTCCTGGCATTCATTGCCTCACTTCAGCTGCATTCACCGGGAGTCTTCGCGGACTGCAGCTATCTCAACCATGGCAAGACCAAGACTGCGGCATGGAACGCGTTGCTCTACGGCTTCGCGTTGCAGATGGCAATCGGGGTCATGCTCTACGTGGTCTGTCGTTTGTCTCGCAAGGCCTTGCGCCATTCGTTCACCGTGTTCGTCGCAAACAAGTTCTGGAATCTGGGGGTTCTGCTTGGCGTGGTCGGAATCTTTATCGGTGACTCAACCGGTCACGAGTTCTTCGCCATTCCGTTTTATTCGGCCGTCGTTCTCTTCCTTTCATTTGCGGTGATCCTGTTGAAGACCTTCCTGGCACTGCACTATCGCACGGAACGTGAGTTCTATGTTTCCCAACTTTACCTGGGGGCTGCCGGGCTATGGTTCCTTTGGGCTCTGTCGACTGCGATCGTTGTTCTGCAATTGGAGCCGGTAAGAGGAGTCGTACAACTCGTGGTGAGCGAATGGTACGTGAACAATGTGTTCCAGATCGTCTTGGGTGGTGCCGGTGTCGGAGCAATCCTGTATTTTGTTCCCCAGTTGGCATCACGTCCTTTGCACAGCAAGGAACTGGCCCTGACCGGCTTTTGGTTGCTCGTTTTTGTTGGTGGATGGGCCGGTATCACCGGCAAGTTGCCGTTGCCTGCCTGGGTTGCCGGCGTCAGTTCCGCAGCTGGCTTTCTGCTCATCGTGGTCCTCTACAACGTCTACTCCACGGTGGCACCCGATCTGCCGACGGTCACGAATCGCCCGGCCGGCAAATCCCTGCTGGTGGGCTTGGCAGCCTATTCCGTCTGGACGCTGCTGGAGATTTGCTCTGGTTTCATTGGCTTCGGGAACGTGGTTCAATTTACCCACTTTGCCACAGCCCAGAACTATCTTTTCCTCTATGGTTTCGTGGGCATGAGTTTGATCGGAGCCGCCTGTGTGATCCTGCCCCGTCTGACCGGACAGGAATGCGGTGGGAACGGGCAGGGCATGGTGCTTCTCGCTCTGCTTGGAGGCGTGGTGCTGACGTTCGGTGGGAACGCATTGGCCGGACTTCGACAAGGCTTTGCCTTGAAGGACGGCGGTCGGGCTTTTCAGGCTTCGGTTGATGCCGCCCAGGGGATGTTGGCACTCGGGACCTTCGGAACACTGGTTCTGCTGGCAGCAGCAGGACTGTTCCTCTTCGGCTGCTTGACACTCATCGGACGGGCACTCTATGCCGAATATCCTTTCCTCGAATGGTTCAGGGATGATTCGGACGTTGCCTCGGAAGGAGGTGCGGAATGAAGAATGGACCTTTCGTATTTGTTGCCGGGTTGATCGCACTGTTGGGTGCTTGGGGGGCGCTGGTCATGGGACCGGTGGTGCAGGTCGGTTCGCTGGATGTTCACGTCGACGAGAACACCGGGGAGATCTATCCGCTTAATCGTTCCGGCCAGGCAGTGCAGGGCGCGCAGGTGTACCGCTCGCTCGGATGCAATCAATGTCACACCCGCTTTGCCACCCAGGATGAACTCTGGTTCGGGGCACGCATCACCAAGCCGACGACCAATACCGCCATTTTAGCCGCAACCTTGATAAAGGTCGATCCGACCTTGACCGAGCAGGAAGCTTCCGATCTTGCCTCACAGAAACCTCCGATTCAGGTGGTGTCAGATGTGGGTCCTTTCTACGCCCAGCGGGCCGAAGAACTCATCAAGGCCACCCAGTCGGAGATCGAGGTCACCGTGCACAATCACGGTGCGGATCTGGAACGCGGTTGGGGCGAGCGGCAATCGGTTTCCCGAGATTACGTTCTGGATGGAGACGCGGTATTGGGAAGTCTGCGGATTGGTCCTGACCTCGCGAACATCGGCGTGCGTGCCCCGGAAGACTTTGTCGGCAAATGGAGTTTCGTCGCCCATGAGACCAACGTGGTTGCACGCACTGAGGAGCGGATGCGCTGGCACCTCTTGCACCTATACAATCCTCAAATCAAGGCTCCGAAATCCACCATGCCGTCCTACAAGTTCCTCTTTGAAGAACGTGAAATCGGAGCCAATCCGTCTTCGGATGCGTTGAATCTGCCTGAACAATTCGCTCCGGCAGCCGGCAAGGAAGTTATTCCGACCGACGCCGCCAAAGCACTGGTAGGTTGGTTGCTGAGTCAGCGCAATGACGTATCTTTGCCTGAGGCGCCGATACAGAAGCCTTTCAAGCCCGCTCCCCCAAAAAAGGCTGATGCCGCAGCGGATCAGGCCGCCAAGCAATGAGTGATTCCGACAACAACCCGAACGCCACCGCACCGGAAAACCGTGAGCCGACCGCGAATTCGCGGGTGACTCCCGCGACGCCGTTTATTCTGTTCGTGGCGATTCTCTGGGGCGGCATGCACTACTTCGACAGTCACGGAGGCAGTTTTGATCAGATGGTGCAGCTCGGTCACCTCGACGGTCCGCCGCCCAATCTGGGTGGCTCGCCGATCAACATAGCAAAAGCCAAGGGCAAAGCCATCTATGGTCGGAATTGCGCGGCCTGTCATCAGCCCAATGGTGCGGGCAATCCGCTGTTTCCGCCGTTGGCTGGATCGGATTGGGTGAATGGCGTTGGCCCCAATCGAATCATTCGTCTCATTCTGGATGGCGTCCAAGGACCGATTACCGTGAGCGGCAAGGATTACAACAACGCAATGGTGCCTTGGCGCCCCACCATGACGGATGACGATATCGCGGCTGTCGTGACCTACATTCGCAATGAAGCCGAATGGGGCAATGAATCGGGAGACCTGATCATCGGGGCACAAGTGAAGGCGATTCGTGATGCGACCGCCGGACGCGCCGGCACGTATTCGCCCGAAGAACTCTTGGCCATTCCGCATTCGGATTGATCATTGCAGATCCGACCTTGAAACGCGGGCTCAGGTCCGCGTTTTTTTATTGGTCTTGCAGTTTAGACAACAGTTATTACGTTCAACTCATGGGTAGATCGAAAGGCAAAAACTCCAAAGCGATGATGCTGGGAGTCGGGCTCGATGACGATGGTCACAAGCGGATGACCACGGGAGATAATTTTGCCCTCGTCGGTGGATCGAAGGAGACGCATGAGGAGATGACGGAGAAGGCGGTGAAGATCAACGAAAAGCTCCGGGAACGGGGCAAGGCCTTGGAAGAGGTCAGTTGCGAGGAATTTGATGACATCGCGCATGATGTCGGTCTGCGTCGCAACGACGTGGGCCAAAACTGAGTGTTCCGCATGGCTACGGAA
>JAYPXF010000237.1:3300-10390 GCA_038154405.1 Verrucomicrobiales bacterium
GAATACACCACCTATCAGTTTCTGGTCACCTTCCTGATCATCGCGTTTGCATTTGCGGTGGGACCAATCATGGCCGCGCGACTGTGGGCCCTGCGCTTCTCGCCGGCCAAGCCCGGCAAGGACAAGAGTGCGATCTATGAATGTGGGGTCGAATCGAAGGGGGACGCGTGGATCCAGTTCAAGTCGGAGTATTATCTCTACGCCATCGTGTTTCTGATCTTCGATGTGGAGGCGGTGTTCCTGCTGCCGTTTGCGGTGGCCTACAGCGGTCTTTCTTTGGGTGCGTTCTTGGCGATGGCTGTCTTTATCCTGCTCCTGATCGAAGGCCTTGTCTGGGCTTGGCTGAAGGGCGTGCTTGAGTGGAGGTGAGATCATGGACGAAGGCCTAAAAAGCGAACTGGCAAAGCAAGGGATCGTCGTCAGTTCCTTCAACGAGATCTACAACTGGGGACGGCGCAATTCAGTCTGGCCGATGCAGTTTGGTCTGGCCTGTTGCGCCATCGAAATGATCGCGACCACAATGTCCCGCTATGATCTCGCCCGTTTCGGTGCGGAGGTGTTTCGGCCTTCACCAAGGCAGGCAGACCTGATGATCGTGTCCGGCACGGTGACCAAGAAGATGGCGCCACAGGTGGTTCGGCTCTACAACCAGATGGCCGAGCCGAAGTACGTGATCGCCATGGGCGCCTGCGCGATTTCCGGCGGGCCGTTCAAGCAGGGTTACAACGTCTTGAAAGGAATTGATCGGTACATTCCCGTCGACGTGCATATTCCCGGTTGCCCGCCGCGACCGGAGGCGCTGATTCATGCGTTCATGACCTTGCAGCGTGCGATCGATGATCAGTCTTTGACCGGACAGGATCGTCCGCGGCATCTCAAGGCAGATGAGCCGAGTGAATTCCCGGTGCCGGAGTTTGGCAACAAGGATCTCCTGCCGAGGAGCAATGAAGATGTGTGGCAGCCGCCGGAGATGCAGCGGGTCTGAGTGACATGGAAGCACCTTCGGAAACCTGCAACCGCGTTCGGGAAGCGTTTGGCGATGAAGCGGTGGAGCTCATCGAGAACGCCAGTCCTTGTGCCGAACACTCGCTGCTCGTGAAACCTGCATTCGGTCTGAAGATCGCCCGTTGGCTGCAACAGGATCCGGAATTGCAACTCGACTATTGTTCGAATGCCACTGGGGTCGATTATCCGGACCGGGTCGAGGTGAAGAAGGATAAGGTGAAGCGGGTGGTCGACGGGGAAGAGACGGAAGTGACCGAAGAAACCGAGATTCACCACCCAGGTTGTCTCGAAGCCGTCTATCATCTCTATTCAATCTCGAAGAAACAGGGGCCGGTGGTGTTGCGTCTGCGCACGGAGGATCGTGGAGAGAATGTCAACCTGCCGTCGCTGACACCTGTCTGGCGGAGCTGCGAATTGCAGGAGCGGGAGATTTTCGATCTTTACGGGATTGTCTTCAATGGACATCCGGATCTGCGTCGTTTGTTGATGTGGGAGGAGTTCACTGATTATCCCATGCGCAAGGATTACGAGGAGCCGGACGACTACGAATACGAGCCGACGCCGCATGACTCCGTGCTGGAAAGGGTGAAATCGCGATGAACACGCTGGAAGAACGCCCCTACAGTCAGCTGGAAGTCGTGGAGCACCAGCCGCCACGAATTGAAGGTGACCTCATGGAGGTCTCGATGGGACCACAGCATCCGTCGACCCATGGTGTTTTCCGGATGAACGTGGAATTGGATGGCGAGACCGTGGTGAAGTTGAAGCCGGTGTTCGGCTACCTGCATCGCAATCACGAGAAGATCGCTGAAGGCACTACCTATCTGGGCTCTATGCCTTATACGGATCGGTTGGATTATTTCTGTTCCCTGACAAACAATTGGGCTTACGCGCTCGCGGTGGAGAAACTGGTGGGGTTGCAGGTTCCCGAGCGGGCGGAGTACATCCGGGTGATCACCGCCGAGTTGACTCGCCTCATCAATCACACCTGCCTGATCGGATTCATGGTTCAGGACATGGGAGCGACGGGTACGCCGCTGATGTATGCCTTCCGTGAACGGGAGAAGATTCTGGACCTGATCGAATCACTGACCGGTGCCCGCATGATGTGCAATTATATGCGCTTTGGCGGTTGTCGCTGCGATCTGCCTGTCGGCTGGATGGAAGAAGCGCGGAAAGTGGTGGATGAGTTTCCCCGATTTCTCGACGAATATGACGCGTTGTTGTCCAACAATGAGATCCTCATGGCACGCACCCAGGGTGTGGGTGTGCTGGGAGCTGATTTGGCGGTCAATGCCGGAATGAGCGGACCGATGTTGCGCGCCAGCGGGGTGGATTACGACCTGCGGAAGGTGGATCAATACGGCATTTATGACCGCTTTGATTTTCGCGTGCCGTTGGGTGATCACGGCGACTGTTACGACCGCTACATGGTGCGGTTGCTGGAGATGCGGGAATCGCTGAAGATTCTTGATCTCGCGATGAAGGACCTGCCTGAAGGCCCGATCACGGATCCCAAGGCGAAAGTTCGTGGATTTCGTCCCAAACCTGGGGAGGCGTACGGACGTATCGAAGGACCTAAAGGTGAGCTCGGTTTCTATCTGATCGCGGATGGCTCGCCGAAGCCGTACCGCTATCGTGTGCGCCCGCCATCCTTGGTCAATCTCACCGTGCTTGAGGAGATGTGTCTTGGTCACAAAGTGGCTGACGTGATGGTGATTCTCGGCAGTGTCGACATCGTCCTCGGCGAGGTGGATCGCTGAGATTGGAAGTAATCGACGGCTTCCCTTTCTTGTGGCGGTTTCAACGTGCAGTTCAATTCTGTCGAGATACGCTTCTGGAGTCAGAACGGACGGTCGCACGGCGGATAAACGGCCAAAGGACCTCAACGGTGTAGATTTCCGAATGCGCCTGATCCATGCTGGAAACCCGATTTTCCCTTTACTGCGACCTGTTTTGGGAATGATAGTGACCTTTTATGGCAACTCGTGAAAAAGACAGCCCGGCGTTCATGGACAGGACGTCGAATCGCATGCGAAAGACCGAAAAGGCTGGCACGGATGTGGCCGGCGCGGTGAAGCTTTCCCAGGATTACCTGATGTCCGTCCAACACGAGGAAGGCTACTGGGTGGGCGAACTGATGGTGGATGTGACGCTGGTGGCCGACATGGTCGCCTATCATCACTGGGCGGGTGATGTGGATGAGGCGTGGCAGAAGCGGGCGGTAAATCATATTTTCGAGAAGCAATTGGAGGATGGCGGTTGGAACATTTACTACGGTGGTCCGGCCGAAGTGAACGCCACCATCAAGGCCTACCTGGCGCTGAAACTGGCTGGAATCTCGCCGACGGATCCCCGCATGCTGAAGGCGCGCGAAATAGCGCAGCATCTGGGCGGTCCTCCGCGCATGAACACCTTTTCCAAACTGTATCTTGCATTGTTGGGGCTGTGGGAATGGAAATATGTCCCCACCATTCCCTGCGAAGTGTTGCTGATCGGCAAGTGGTTCCATGTGAACTTCTGGGAGATGAGCAACTGGAGCCGCGCCATGCTCGTGCCGCTCGCGATCATCAATCATTTCAAGCCCACGCGGAAATGTGGGGTGACGCTCGATGAGCTGTACGCGGAGGGATATCACGAACGAGATTGCCAACTGCCGCGCGATCCGGAGTTTTTCACGTGGCGCAATTTCTTTCTGCGGTTGGACAAGCTGCACAAGTTTGCCGAGTTGTGGGCGCAGGCGGGAATTCATCCGTTCCGGCGTCGCGCCTTGAAGAAGTGCGAGGAGTTCATGTTGGAACGCTTCGAAGGAGCGGACGGGCTGGCCGCGATCTTTCCGGCGATGCTGAACTCGATCATCGCGTTGAAGGCGCTTGGTTATCCGGATGACTCACCGATCCTGCAACGGGAACTGAAAGAGCTCTATCGCCTGGAGCATCACACAGATGACAACATGCGGATCGAGCCGTGTTTCTCACCGGTCTGGGATTCGGCCATCGTGCAGATTGCGTTGCGTGAATCGGGCATGTCCGAAGAGGATCCACGGATCAAGAAGGCGCACGACTGGTTGATGGATCACGAGATCCGTTTCCGCGGTGACTGGTATCATAAGAATCCCGTGGACGTGGAGCCAAGCGGCTGGGTGTTTGAATTCAACAACAAGTGGAATCCGGATGTGGATGACACGGCGATGGTGCTGATGGCGATCCGCCAGGTGCCGGGTGATGACAAAAAGCGCCGCGACGAATGTCTGCAACGGGGCCTGGCGTGGATGAAGGCCTTTCAATGCAAGGACGGTGGTTGGGCGGCTTTTGACAAGGATTGCACGAAGGGTATTCTGGAAAAGGTTCCGTTTGCCGATCATAACGCGATGCTTGATCCGGAATGTGCGGACATCACGGCGCGCATCCTGGAGTGTCTGGGCTATGAAGGGATCAAGATTGACGATCCCCAGGTGCAGAAGGCGTTGAAATACGTCAAGAGCCAGCAGGAGGACGACGGATCCTGGTATGGTCGTTGGGGCGTGAACTATGTTTACGGCACGTGGCAGGTGCTTCGCGGCATGCGGGCGCTCAACATCGACATGAATGAGGAGTGGCTGCAGCGTGGCAAGGACTGGCTGATCAGTGTGCAGAACGAGGACGGTGGTTGGGGCGAACGATGCAACACATATGACGACCCGGTGTACAAGGGACAGGGACCGAGCACGGCTTCGCAGACCGCCTGGGCGG
Organism: Verrucomicrobiales bacterium; assembly: GCA_038154405.1. GTDB lineage: Bacteria > Verrucomicrobiota > Verrucomicrobiia > Limisphaerales > JAYPXF01. The sequence continues at coordinate 8,037 of JAYPXF010000237.1, forward strand.
TGATGGGGCTCTGCACGTTTGACGATCCCGACATGCCGGCCTTGAAGAAGGGGCTGGAATACCTTTGCCGCACGCAGGAGTCGGATGGTTCCTGGGCGGAACTGGAAACCACCGGGACGGGCTTTCCGCAGGTTTTCTATCTGAAATACGACATGTATCGGAATGCCTGGCCGCTGCTCGCGTTGGCCACGTATCAAAAGATGTGTGAAGGGGACCAGGCCGGTTCGATCCGTTTCGTGAACGGAGAAGACATGGTCGCGTTTGCCAAATAACGGGAAAGTGTCCGCAGGGGCTGGAGGACGGATAATGTCGACGTTGGTGACCTTTGCAGTTCCGGAGGAGGCGGGGCTGTTTCGCAAACTGAGATTGCCCGACGTGAGTGTCTGCGTGACCGGCATGGGGGCGGAAGCTGCCGCCTTGGGCGTGCGAAAGCAGATTAAGCGGGAAAAGCCCGGGCGCGTCATCACCTGTGGTTTTTGTGGAGCATTGAATCCCGCCATCGACCGAGGAACGCTCTTGGTCGCCGATGATTTCGATGAGATGTTTGCCGGCGCCGTCGACGGGATCGAGCGATGTCGTTTCCATTGCGCGGAAAGGGTGGTAGTGACGGCGCACGAAAAGGAGATGCTTCGTCGACAGACCTCCTGTGACGCGGTGGAGATGGAGTCCGGCGTGATCCGAACGATCTGTGATGAGGAAGGGATACCAGCGATGACGATGAGGGTGGTCTCGGATGTGGCCGATGAAGATCTGCCCTTGGACTTCAACCGGTTGATGACGTCGAAGGGTGGGATTCACTTCGGGCGGTTGGCGATGGACGTGGCGCGGCGTCCACGAATGATTCCCAAATTGATGGCGCTTCAGAAACATTCGAAGGCTGCTGCGATCGTCCTGGCGGAGGGATTGAAGAAGCTGATCGCAAGACTTCCGTGAAGTTCGAATCGGCGTGGCCACGAGCGGGAGCGGGCCGCTCTTGGACAATCTGCTCGCTGCGACATCAGGTCACACGCCGTAACTGGAGGCGTTCATGCCTACGAGGTGGCGCAACCAGGTGTTCAGTACGAGTGCAAGCTTGCGGGGTTTGCTGAGCTTGGTGGGTTTGGGATCCAGAACGGGGAAATTCTCGTCTTCCAGTTTCAACAGCAGGTTCCAATACACCATGCCCATGAGTTCGGCGGCGATCATGGAACTGCGATCTTCCGCGGGCAGAACCTCTTTGGCGGCCTGGTAGTAACGACGGGCACGGTGGGCAATGGACTTGGCGAGGCCGCGGAAGCTTTTCGATCTGTCACCGTTGAGGATTTCCTGTTCCGTCACACCGTGAGCGCGCAGGGCCTCCAAGGGTACGTAAATGCGATCCCGTTGGGCGTCGTTGCCGATGTCGCGAAGGATGTTGGTGTGCTGCAAGGCCTGACCCAGCTGGACGGCGTATTCTTTGCACTTCGAATTTGAGTAGCCGAAGATCTCGATGCTGAGCAGTCCCACGACCGAGGCCACCCGGTAGCAATACTGCTCAAGGTCCTTGTAGGTCGCATACCGGGTGGTGTCGAGGTCCGCCTCGACGCCTTGCAGCAGTTCATCAAACAACTCGTACGGCAGGGAATACTTCTGAATCGTCGGCTGCAGTTCGGCAACGACTGGTATGGTCGGCGAGCCTCCTTCGCAGGCGAGTTTGGTCTCGGCCCGCCACTGCGCGAGCTGCCGGCGGCGATCTTCCACCGGGACGTCATCCTCGTCGGCCACGTCGTCCACCTCCCGGCAATAGGCATAGAGCGCGGTCATGGCGAGGCGCTTGTCCCGCGGCAGCATCACGAAGGCCAGCGCGAGATTGGAGGCGCTGTTTCGGGTGACCTGTTCACTGACGCTCGGCTGCATAGCTGGGGACCCGAAACTGACGGCGGCGCGGCGCTTCATTTGCCATCGTTTCGGCAGTCAGTTCCGGAAGCGGGGATGGTTGGCGTGGTCGCCTTTTCCTGTCAACCGTGCGCTTGCGACGGGGGCGTTTTCGCACCAGGAATACGCCGCTCACTGTGGCCAGACCGGACATTAGCGCGATGATGAGAATGGCCGGCAGGCCGCCGGCGGCGGAAAAAGGAAAGACTCCGGATCCGGCCCCGGCGAGGGGTTCGTCTGTCTCGATGACGGCGGCCAGCAGGATGAGAACGCCGGATTCCATGGGCGGCTCAAGCCGTACTGGCTTCCGCCGGTTCGTTGGTGATGTCGAGCCGCTGCATCCGATAGCGCAAGGCGTGCCGGGTGACGTTCAATTCCTCGGCGGTCTTGTTGATGCTGTAGCGGTTGCGCTCAAGCGCGGTCCTGATGATGCGCTTTTCATAGTCGGCCACCATTTCGTC
>JAYPXF010000238.1:0-1509 GCA_038154405.1 Verrucomicrobiales bacterium
GATCACATATGAGCCCTCGCCATCCTGCACGGCGTCGAGCACGATCAGTCCCTCCTCCACCTTGAGTTCGGTCACCATCGCGTCCCATCGGCTCCCTTCGAACATCCGAAACCCGATGTAGGTCGCCAAGCCCAGAAACATAACCAGCAATACCGCGTACGCCATCACGGGCGAACCGCTTTTCTTTTTCTCCACCGCGGACTCTGATTTCAGGCAATTCTCCAACAGCGGTTCGGTTCCGCCGAAAACCGCGACATCGCCGGAAAAGTTCTTCAAGACCTTGGCGTAACCCAGCTCAATCTGCTCCAATGTTTCCCGCAGCGACTGTCGATACTCCACCGGACAACGCCCGGTGATCACCGCCGCCAGGGACATCCGGGGACTGTCCTCGATCCACACCGAACGATCCCCCACCTGCATCGTTCGCAACTTGTCTCCGCGATCGCCTTCAAACGAATCCCCGACAAAATCCTGAATGGCGGTCAGCATACCCGACACCATGTCTTCATCCTTCACCACGCCGGCCTTGCCCTTCACGTGATGCAACAACACGCCGGTTTCCTTGTGTATCAGGAACACCGCCTCCACCTTGTAGAGCAGCGTGTGCGAGAGCACGACTTCGGCGAACGGACGGCCTGTACGCCACGCCTCGAAGCGCCATTTCCACCCCTGTGACGACATGCTGTGCTCCAAAGTCGTCTGCAGGGATTGTACCAGACTTTCAAAGGTCTCATTGATGGAACGCCGGATCGCCGGCCCCAGCACGGGAAAGATCGCCTCCGCCAACATTCCCGGATTGCGCCGCGTCGAATCCTCCAACGACTGTTCGATGGTGGGTCGCAAAGCGCGTGCCAACTGATCATCCGAAGCCGTGCTGATGGATACCGCTTGGGAGAGGACCTGACTCACGCCGTCCGCGTCGATCAACAGTTCCTTGAGCTCGGAGAGCTCTTCGGCCTGTCCATCGTCCAGCGGGTCTGGCTCAGCCTCCGGCTTTTTCTCGCGCGTCGGCCGGGCCGCTTTTTGTGATTCCGGATCCACGGGGGCAAATAGCAAACATGATTCTCCCCACCCTGTTGATCAGATTTTTTCTGACTCGTATTCCTGGATCTTGGCGGCCATCTCGGAGTTTGTCTCCATCATCATGTGCAACATCGTCGCGGTCTGCTCATAACGCAGGCGCAGGCTGTCCAGATCGCAGCGCACCCGGGCAATTTCCGTATCGAGTTCCGAACGCGCCCGCTTGGCTTGGAGATCCAGATGCTTCTTCATCCCGGATTCCAAGGTCGCAAGGGTGTCCCCCTTCAGCCAACCAAGCGTCTTCTCCATACTCACGACGGACGACTCCATCTGGTTCATCCGTTCCTCGAGTCCCTGGACCACCACCACCAGATCATCAAACTTCTCAGCCGTATGCCGGACTTCCTCCCCCACCAGGATGTTCCGCACCCGGGCAACCGCATCGGCGGCGGAGACGGTGGGTTGATTGGATTCGGCATCGCTCATGCG
>JAYPXF010000238.1:1529-10333 GCA_038154405.1 Verrucomicrobiales bacterium
AAACACGCGCTTCTCACCCTCGCCGTCGCCCTTTCCCTGGTCGCCACGAACACCGCCACCGCCAAGCCCGAGAGCTTCGGCAAGACCAAGGACGGCCAGCAGGTCCATTTATACACGCTGAAGAACAAGAACGGCATGACCGCCAAGATCAGCACGCTGGGAGCCACGCTCGTCGAACTGCATGTCCCCGACAAGAACGGCAAGCTCGCCGACGTCGTGCTCGGCTTTGATGACGCCAGTGGCTATCAGGGCGACGGCAACCAGTATTTCGGCTGCACCACCGGCCGTGTCTGCAACCGCATCGCCAAGGGCAAGTTTTCCGTCAACGGCAAGGAATACACGCTCGCCATCAACAACGAACCCAACCACCTGCACGGCGGCGTGGAGAAGAGCCTCGACAAGCTCGTATGGAAGGCGAAGACGATCACGTCCAAGGACGGTGGCAAAGGCGTGAGCTTTACCGTGACCAGCCCCGACGGCGCAGAAGGCTATCCCGGCAAGCTGAACGTGACCGTGAACTACGTGTTGCTCGAGAACAACACCCTCCGCATCTACTACGCCGCCCGCACCGACAAAGCCACCCCGGTCAACCTCACCAACCACGCCTACTTCAACCTCGGCGGTGCCGGTTCCAAGACCGTTCTCAATCACCAACTCAAGATCAATGCCGACAACTACACCCCCACCGATGACACCCTGATCCCCACCGGCAAGATCGCCCCGGTCAAAAACACCCCGCTGGACTTCACCAAGATGACCAAGATTGGCGCCCGCATCGCCAAGCTCGATGACACCGCCGCGCTCGGTTACGACCACAACTACGTCATCAATCAGGCGAAAGGGAAGAAGCTCAATCTGGCCGCCGTGCTCCGCGATCCGAAATCTGGTCGCACCCTCAGCATCTCGACCACCGAACCCGGCATCCAGCTATACAGCGGCAACTTCCTGAAGGATCAGGAAGGCAAAGGCGGCAAGAAGTATCCCCACCGCAGCGCCCTCTGCCTGGAAACCCAGCACCACCCGGATTCCGTCAACCACCCCACCTTCCCGAGCACCATCCTCGAACCCGGCAAGAAGTTCGAATCCACCACCGTCTACCGCTTCACTGCGAAGTAGGCGGAAGCATCATCAAAATGTAGCCGCGAGCGCGAGCGAGTGGACTCGGTTTATTGCGCCTCAGAAGCCAACCAGGACCGACCCGCTCTCACCTGTTCTCGCTACCCTGCGCTCATCTTTTCCATCAGATACTCACGAGCGGATTCTGGAAGCTGGGCTGTTCATCGAGAAGAACCGTGGCACTGGTACTTACGCCGGTGTGCCGCCGGTTGAGGACGCGACTACATTGACCGATGCACAAGTTGGGGAATTGCGGTAAGCCTTGATTTCTTTTGCACAGAACCGGAGCGATAGCCCGAAAGTCGGGTCAGTCCTTCGGGCGCTCGCCAAATTTCACGACTCTTCGCTAAAAGGTTTCTTCTTGTCTGAGATCGAATTCCATTTGAACGCCGGTCGCCATTCAGCAGTTAGTCAAGCCGGCTGTGCGATAGACAAGATGGGAGCTGATGGAGTCAGATATTCGTTTGCCCCTGGTGAAACAAACAGCAGCGAGGCGTAACTAACAGCCGAGCGAAGACACTTGAACTCGCGAGGATACGAACGCCTCGACAGCAGAAAATAGCGAGAGCTGTGGCCGGTCTCCAGACCGAGCCACCAACTCGACCTAAGTTCTCCCCATATCGTTTTCGGATCGGAATTACCACATTCCCGAGAATCCCGACAGACTCGCACTGGTGGAAAACATTCTCAGACAACACATCCACTCGCTCAAGCTCGCGGCTACATCACAATGCGGATTCGTCAGACGTTTGCAGCCTGGCGCTTCGTCATAAATCGCGCCAGAGCGTCAGCGTAGGGTTGGTCGGTGACCATTTGCACCAGTTCGATGCGGTTGCGGTGGCAGTGGTTGGTGAGTTCTTTCTGAAACTCTTCGAGCTTCTTCATATAGGCTCGACGAAATGAGGCGGGATCGATGGTCTTGGTGTAGCCGTCCTTTTCGAGACACTCGAAGTGGGTCCAGTTCTTGAAGGGAAAGTCCAGTTCGTCCTTGTCCAGGATCTGGAAGATGATGACTTCGTGGTGTGCGGAGCGGAACTGCGCCAGCGCGCTGTTCAGTTTCTTCACATCGCCGAAGCAGTCGGACAGGACGATAAGCAAACCGCGTTTCTTGATACGAGGCACCAAGGTCTGAAAGACATCGCCCAGTTCAGTCTCTTCCTTGGTCTCGCTCTTCACGAGTTCGTCGAGCAACACCTTCAGGTGAGCCACGCTGGATCGCGGGGGAATATAGCGGCGGATCTTTTTGTCGAACGTTGCCAGCCCCACCGATTCCCGCTGTTGCATCATCAGGTAGGTCAACGCCGCGGAAAGGCGCACGGCGTATTCCGCTTTGGACACGTCCTTGCTGCCATAGGCCATGGAACCGCTGAGGTCCAGGAGGATGGTTGCACGCAGGTTGGTCTCTTCCTCGTATTCCCGGACGTAGAAGCGGTCCGTCTTGCCGAACACCTTCCAGTCGAGGCGGCGAATCTCATCCCCATGCACATAGGGCCGGTGTTGTGCGAACTCGACACTGAAACCCTTGTGCGGGGACTTGTGGATACCGGTCACGAATCCCTCGACCACAAGCTTCGCCACGATCTGCAGATTGGAGATCTTCTGCAGATCGGACGGAGTGAGAAAGCTCGCAACGTGGGCCATCAGCCGGCGGCCGCGCGCGGTTTGCCACGCGGCGTTTCTGCAATGATCTTGTCGATGATCTCGTCGACCTTCACGCCTTCGGCCTCCGCATTGAAGGTCGCCACGACGCGATGACGCAGCACCGGTTTTGCCAACGCCTCGATGTCATCGATGGTCACATGGAACCGGCCGTGCAACACCGCGCGCACCTTGCCGCCCAGGATCAACTGCTGACAGGCACGCGGACCAGGTCCCCAGGCGATCCAATCGCGGGCCGTGCCGCTGGCATCCGGATCGGTCGGGCGGGAACGCCGCACCAGATCCAGCACGAAGTCCATCACATGATCCGGCACCGGAATCTTCCGCACCGTCTTCTGCACGGACACGACCTGTTCACCGGTGATCACCGGATCGATCTTCGCCGAGTAGGCGCTGGTGGTCCGCTTGATGATCTCCCGCTCTTCCTCGCGAGACGGGTAATCCACCTTCACGTGGAACATGAAACGGTCCTTCTGCGCCTCGGGAAGCGGATAGGTGCCTTCCTGCTCGACCGGGTTCTGCGTGGCCAACACGAAGAACGGTTCTTCAAGAGTGTAGGTCTTGCCGCCAATCGTCACGGAATGTTCCTGCATGGCCTCCAGCAAGGCGGCCTGCGTCTTTGGTGGTGAGCGGTTGATCTCGTCCGCCAAGATCATCTGCGCGAACAGCGGACCTTTTAGAAAGGAAAGTTGTCTCTGCCCGGTCGCCGGATCGTCCTGAATGACGTCCGTCCCCGTAATGTCCGCCGGCATCAGGTCCGGCGTGAACTGCACGCGCCGGAAAGAAAGTGCCAGCGATTCGGACAGGCTCTTAACCATGAATGTCTTCGCCAATCCGGGAACACCTTCCAACAGACAGTGACTGCGCGCGAAGACGGCGATGAGCAACTGCTCCATCACTTCCTCCTGACCGACAATCAGCTTCGCCACCTCGGCGCGAATCTGCTGGTAGGACTGCGAAAGCATCTGCGCCGTTTCCACATCCACCGATTTCGACGCCGGTTTGGCAACGGCGGGAGCGGCCTGCACGGGCTGGGCTTGAGCCACAGGTTCCGCCTGCGCGACCGGTTCCGCCACGGGAGCAGCTTCGGGGATCGGAACGGGAGCTGCAGTCGGGTATTCCGTTTCCGGCCGCTCCAGGGCATCTGCTGCTGGCGGAGGAGCCGGCAGGATGGTGGTGACGGGTCTGCCCTGTTCGTCGACGATCGTCGCGCTACCCTGCGTTATCAACGCGTCCGGGTCCTCGACCGCCGGGATGATGTTGACCTTGTTGCAGTCGGGACATTGGATCTCCCGTCCGCTGTATTCGGTCGCTCCCGGGAGGGCGCGCTCACACAATGCGCATGTAAAAGTGAATTCCATTCGGTGGTCCAGGTTGAAATCGCGGGCATCATGCGCAATTCGCCCCACATTGGAAATCCGTTTTCCACCCTACTTGGCGGGTTTCGGCACCGGTTTCAGGATTTCCGGCTCCACCACGTATTCCACGTAGTGGCTCCGATGCACCGCCAAGGTGATATCCACGGTCTTCGCCTCGTTGTGATATTTCAGACGCAAATGATACGTACCGGACGGGCGCGACCTAATCGATCCCGATGATCGTCCGTCCCTTCCCTCATCATCCACCACGGAGATCAGGTCGAGCTGCTTGTCCAAAAGCGGCGGTTTCACCTCCACATACAACTCCGGCTCACTGGACGCGTTTATCCGTTGCGAGGGGGTGGGTCGATATTTGGCATGAACGCCGAGCAACGCATGTATGTGAACGGTGTGCCCCAGCCGATTGGTCACAATGTTCAGCAAGGTGACATTGGTTTTCGCCGGCACGGGCACGTCTTTGAGCACGATCATTTCATTGGTGCTGAAACCGGCATCCGGATTGCGCGTCATTTCGAATTTGAAACGCATCCCACCGGTGTCGCGCCACAACGTCGGCGACCAAAAATAACCGGGAGTATCATAACCGTTGATCCGCCCCCAGTTCTGCTGTGACTGTTTGTTGCCAGTCGCGTCCTGCATCTGCACACCATCGGCACCCCATTGCTTGGAAACCTTGCCGTCCTCGCGAATCTTAAAAACCGCTACAGCTTGCACCCGCTCGGCTTCCCGAGCCGGTTCGAATTTCATGGTCAGGGGATTGCCCGCCCCGATCCAGCCCACCCCGAACGCCAGGCGGGTCAGTTCGAATTCCAGGTTGTTGGTGCGACGAATAGCCGGCAGCGATTCCGCCTTCCACACCGGGAAGGTCTCGTTCACCGGGTTCGCAAGAACAAACTCCGCGGCTTTCGGCGGCTCCCAGCCTTTTTCAGACTGGAACAGGGTCAGTTTCAATTTCTCTCCCCGTCTGGGAAACACGGGGAATGCGATCGCAATCTCACACTCATCCGCGCCAACCTCGCGGGGTGAGGAATGGCGATGTTCCGGTCCGGACGGGCCATCCCCATCCCGGCCGATCTTAAATCTCGAATTCCTGGGCCAGTCCTTCTGCGGACCATGAAACCGCAACCACACACCCAACGCCGGATCTCCGTCGTGCAGCTTTCGTGGATCTTTGATGCCGAGCCTGTCTTTTGCCCACTTGGGCAACACCTTGGTGAGCCGATTCTGCAAGGGGTTTCCATCCTCCAGCACTTTCCCATAGGCGACCTTTTCCAGTGTCATCATGTGACCGCTTGGCAGGACGACCGTCTGCATCGTCACCCCACCACCTCCCATGGTGAAAACCTGCAACAACGCGAGCCCCAGAAAAACGACGACCAGGCAGATCAATCCGATTTTGCGCTTCGACATCGCGATCGATCACAGCGTTGCCAATTCGTGAATGCAACGTTTAAAGTCGCCGCCCATGAGCATCGTCAACAAACTGCATCATACCCGCTACCGCGTCACCGACCTGGACGCCAGCATCAAGTTTTACAAGGAAGTCCTTGGCCTCGAAGAGGTCCGTCGCAGCAAATCTCCCCGCGGCTCTGAACTCGTGTTCCTCAAGGCGCCCCAGAGCGAGGAACTCATTGAAATCTGCTTTTATCCGAACAGCGGCGCCGTCGAGGTGCAGGAAGATCTCACCCATCTCGGCTTCGAAGTCGACAGCCTTGAAGAATTTGGCAGGCATATTGCCTCGCTAGGCATCGAGTTTTCCGACGGCCCGACAATGAAGGACAACGGCGGCGGTTTCGCCTTCATCGACGCACCCGAAGGCTACGAGATCGAACTCATCCAACGTCCGCAGGCAGTCATCGAATAATGTCACTGCATCGCGCTATCGAAGAGTATGTCGAGTCGTTCGATCAACGAACGGTGATCGGCGAGGTCGTGGTGGAGCGCAAGGGTGACGGATTCCATCTGTATCACCGCGAAGACGAAGACCGCATCGACGTATGCAAAGAACTCTCCGTCGATTCGCTGCGAGAGTTGTCCCAGCAAACCGCTGAGTCAGAGTTTCGTCCCCTGAAATCCGCGCCAAACCTGAGAGGCGGTTGGGTTTGCCGGACAACAACTGTCACCGAACTCGAAACGGCGCTCACTCATCTCTATCCCGGCGCCATCGCCGACCGTTACGCACTTCGGAACGGAGCCGAGTCGCACAACTACCGGGATTTCACCAATCGTCAGACCGGCATGTATCGCATCACCACCCACCCTTCGGATGAAGAGGTGAACCAGATCGCCGATGCCTGTTGCGACGACCGTTTCTGTCTCAAGCAACGCCTCTGGACGGTTTCAGCCGAGGACACCCAACCGGATCTCGATACCGAACGAATCCCCTGTCTCGAACCCTGCCCTATTCTGCTGGAGTTTGCCCGCAAGGTCGTCCGCATCAGCCAGGAAGAGCCGGTCGAACTGACTTTGGCTCCGTCTGAGATTGAAACCCTGGTGGCGGGGCTGAACTCCTCTGGAAGCGGCGAATCCGCTCGCGAAGCAGAGTTCGGCAACGCCGGCAATCCAAGACGACGGTCGCTGTTGAATGACAAACTGAAGAAGGTATTGGCGAAAGCAGCAGAGGAAACCAACGAATGAGCCCGCGGCTGCCACTTCTGATCCTGTTTGTGCTTTGCACTGTCGCCCCCCCTGCGCGTGCCCAGCTGGCACTTGATGCCACCACCGCATGGCAACAGGTACTGAAGGCCTACGAACCGCCCGCGCCGCCGCCGGAATGGAAACAGCGCCTTCCTTCACAGGCAGAACTCCAGGCCCAAAGACGTAAAGAAGCCGTCGCCGCCATCCGGGCCGCCAATGTCGCCGAACAGTTCGTCAAGAACTTCCCCGCCAATCCGCGCGCGACCGATGCTCGACGCCGTGCACATCAATGGCTTACCGACGCCCTTCGCCGCGGCGCAATGGGCGAGATTGATCGGCTCCGAAAGATTGAGAAAGACATGCTCGCCGATACGGGCATGTCGATCGAAGAAAGGTTTTCTGTCCGCCGCGCGGCGGTGGAACGCGAATCCGCCGTTGCAGCCGCCCAAGGTCGCAACGTGCAGATCGCCTACGAGAAAGGTGTCCGTGATTTGCAACGAGATTTTTCCAATCGCGAAGAGATCTACCAGATGCTCCACACCTTGGCCCTGCGTAGCAGCCCCGAGAAAGCCGCCGATCTCGCCGGCGAGATCATCACCGGATCCAAGTCCACCAAGCTCGTTCAATCCGCCCGTGCGATGCTCGGCCGCGCCTCCCGCATCGGCAAGCCGCTCCGTCTCAAGTTCAAGGATCTTGAAGGCCGGGAAATCGACTCCGAGAAACTCAAGGGCAACGTGATCATCGTGCATTTCTGGGCCACGTGGGCCGCCTCTTCCATTCGCAACCTTGATCGCCTGCGCGAACTTGAACTCAAATACATCGGCAAAGGGTTGAAGATCCTTGGCATCAGCGTCGACCGGGAAAAGAAGTCACTCGCGGGCTTCGTGGAATACAAGAACGTCGGCTGGCCCCAGTTCTTCGACGACGAGAACAAGGAGAACCGCATCGCCTCCACCCTGGGCGTCACCACCATCCCCGCCCTCTGGCTCATCGACAAAAAAGGCATCGTCCGCGACACGAATGCGTCTTCGAATCTGGAACGGGCGGTCAATGAACTGCTCGCTGAGAAAGTGCCCTGATTAATTCCATGAAATATCCTCCGGCGCGTCCGCCATCAGGCGAAACCGCCAGCCTTTGGATTTCATGATCTCCTGCCACAGGTTTTCCGGATCGCCGGCAAACACATGATCCACCTCCGCCGGATGCGTGATCCAAGCCTCGCGCGCCATCTCGTCGTCCAATTGACCGGGCGCCCAACCGGCGTATCCGGCGAACACCTTGATCTTCTGCGCAGGCGAAAACGATTCGCTCAAATCAATCAGATCATCCAGCGAATGGTCGAGATTCAGTCCGGGAATCACGTTGGCGTCCGGGAGAAAGGAATCGGTCCGCAGGAAGCTGAGCGCGGAAGACTGCACGGGACCACCGACGAACAGCGCCTCTTCCTTGAGCACATCCGGCAGGTCTGCCACCAGCGCATCGCCGATGTTGGTGGGCCCCGGACGGTTTAGTACGAGACCGAACGCACCTTCCTCATCGTGCTGGCAGATCAGCACGACCGTGCGATGAAACCAGGAACCATGCAGCTTGCCGCCATCCAGCAGCAACATTCCCTTCAGGGATTTGAAATCGTCTGCCATCGGACTCCGCTCGCAATTTGCATCATGCTTGCCCCCCTGACAATCCAGTTTATCCTGCCGCCATGCTGTCAAAGTGGCCGGTCGCCATCCTTGCAATCCTCGTCTGCGCACCGTTTTCCCGCGCCGTGGAACCGGGCGCGTCCTCGATCACCGTGCCTGAGGGCTTCATGGTGAAGGACGCCGTCAAGCCGGGCCTCATCGCCTATCCGATGTTCGGCGCGTTCGACTTCGAAGGACGTCTCTACATCGCCGAATCTTCCGGCAAGGATATCCGTGGTGCCGCGATGGCGGAGACTCCCGAATGCCGCATCCGCGTGCTGGAAGACACGGACGGCGACGGCGTGTTCGACAGCAGCGTCGTGTTTGCGGACAA
>JAYPXF010000239.1:0-10218 GCA_038154405.1 Verrucomicrobiales bacterium
TCCCTTAGAGGAGCCATGCCGCACTTTTCGAGCGCCCGGTTTGGCGCGCCTACCCACCGCACTTTTCGGGCGGAGTTTACAGTTAGATGCACTCACACATGATCAGTTTGTCCGGTTGACCGACAGCTTTCCAAACCTACTTGGCTCTCGGCGGATTGTGGGTGCGTATGATGAGGCATGAGAGCGTTGTTGCAGCTACCAAGCATCGATGCGACCATTCTGCAGTGGATCAAGCTAACGAATCTCCAATCAATGGGCAGGAAGATCTGCCCCCTCCACTGCCCAGTTCGCCGCGCAGCAGAATTGTTCTCAAGGGATGCGTCGTTATTCTCGCACTGGCAATGGTGTTCGCCCTGATTCTCTTCCGTATCTATGGAGTCGATACACACCATTCGAGTAGAAGCAGTATTTGGTGGCCAGAGAGGGGCCGGAATCTAATCCCGCCGACCGCTGCCGACATCACGCTGCGGCGGGACTTGCTCGATCATTACGCTATCTACACTGTAACTGAGAAAGACTTAAATACTTTCCTTGACAGACGTTTCGCCCGCCCTGGGAAAGCGCTCGATTCTTTCAGGGAGAGGTCGCCGGCGCACACCGATACTATTGGCAAACCAATCGGTCCACTTGGCTGGGTAGTGACAGAGAATACCGTTTCGTATACCTACACGGCGAGCAACGGTGGTGCGCACAGTTACTATCACGATACGAAAACCGGACAGACTTATCAAAGCTCTGCCTACTGGTAGCATCTTCCTTTCCCCGAAATCGGAACGCCGAACAAGCGGGTGGACACCAACCGCCTACACGCGCCGAGTCGACATGATCCTCTCAACCGAACCCTTAACCGTGTTGCGGAGTGGCGTTGCCTGCAGGCGGCGGGTCACCCTTGACGGGTGGCCTCTTGAGAATATGGACCCGATGACCACAGAGGAGCGCAAGTTTTGGAGCAGCATTCGTGCGGAAGGATACCGCCGATATCTGGGGCATTCGATTAGGCACGGTGGCGCCTGGAGATTATGAAGCATTCTGCATCATCGATGCTTTGGATTGCCGCAGCAGTTGGAGCTGTCTTTTCAGTCCTTATTCTGGCTTACGCGTTTCAGAACGGCTCAGGTCACACTGGTTGGGAGCCATACACCGCGTTCGTGTATTTCATTCCACTCTTTGCAGCTGGAGCCTTTTGCTGGCGAGCACATCGTGTCCCCAGTCGCTTTACTGTTGGAGTTGCCCTCTTCGGAGTTTTGCTGGTCATGTTCTTGGATCAGGCCAATCGTTTGGTGGAGTACTCGCGATGGTTGCAGCGAGGCATGCCGGAGCATGGACACCATTCGGCGCTACCAAGCCGGTGGAGGCAACCGGGAACAGTGTTGTGAGTTACACCGGACAACGATGGCACTGGGCGTGCCGCTCAATATGGACTTGTCTGTTCGGACAGTTTGTTGACCGAGGATGCCAGCCGAGACAGAATGGCAAAGCTCGTCTGCGATCTTGCTGAAGCCCCAAAGGCCTTGTCTGCCTCGTTGGGCTGTGCAGGCCAATCTGGAATGGCTTTGGCGTTCCGCACTTACACCATCCGTGTTGTTCTCGGCAATGTATGCGCCTGCCTGAGCGCTTTGACCCGAATACGATGGTGTGGAATGACGTGCAGCCAAGATGGTTGCGGCCAAATGTGATCTGAAACCGTTCTCGGCGTGTTTGATGGCCCGATTCCGTCAGGAGTCGGGCATTCTGATGTACATGGGGCTTCTTGATATGCGAGCAGGGTCGCAGTTTCTTCCTTCTTGTCGTCCTTCAAATTCCGACCCAGCGACCGATATTGGTGTTGAGATCGTGCTGCTGAGGGCGTTTTTGATAGGCGAATCCCCGAGCGGGATGGGCTAGAATACGCATTGCCTTGGTGGCGTCAGATGCTAGGTTTTTGTAAATAATCCTCCTTTTTGGCAGATGCTTACCATTCCTGGATCCGAATATCGCCTTTGTGACGGGGTCACCCGCAGAAACTTTCTGCAGGTGGGCGCATTGGGCGTGGGTGGCTTGACGCTCGGTAATCTGCTGCGCTCGGAGGCGCAGGCGGGTGTCGGCAAGTCGAACAAATCGGCAATCATGATCTTTCTGCCGGGCGGTCCACCGCACCAGGACATGTGGGATCTGAAGATGGACGCTCCGCGGGAGATTCGCGGCGAGTTCAATCCCATCTCCACCAATGTCGATGGCATCCAGATCTGCGAAGAGTTTCCGCGCATGGCGAAGATGGCGGACAAGTTTGCGTTCATTCGTTCGATGGTGGGGGCGAGGGGCGGTCATGATGCCAAGCAGTGTCTTTATCCGCGGGCGTCCCGGACGGGAGTGCCGCAGGGTGGTTGGCCCTCATTCGGGGCGACGGTTTCCAAGTTGATGGGAGCCAAGCACAACGGTTCGCCGGCTTATGCCGGATTGCAGCCGCAGTGTGGGCATCGTCCTTGGGGGGATCCGGGTGAACCCGGTTTTCTGGGGGCCTCGCATGCGGCGTTCAAGCCGACCTTTGATGGGAAGGCGGATCTCGCATTGAACAGCAGCATTTCGTCTGACCGTCTGGGGCAGCGTCGGGGGTTGTTGGATGCGTTTGACAATTATCGGCGGGACGTCGACGGCAGCGGTCTGATGGCCGGTCTGGATTCGTTCGAGCAAAACGCATTCGGTATTTTGACTTCGAGCGGGCTGGCCGAAGCATTGGATCTGGAGAAGGAAGATCCGAAGTTGCGAGAACGCTATGGTCGCGGGAGTTCCAAGCGACAGGCGGATGGATCGCACAAGCTGCTGGATGATTTCCTGATGGCCCGGCGCCTGATTGAGGCCGGTGCGCGTTGTGTGTCGCTGGCGTTCAGTCGTTGGGATTGGCATGGCGGAAACTTCAAGCGTGGCCGGGAAGATTTCCCGATGTTGGACCAGGCGTTGACCGCGTTGGTGGAGGATCTGGATCAGCGGGGGATGTTGGACGACACGTCGATCGTCGTGTGGGGAGAATTTGGACGCACGCCCAAGATCAATTCAAAGGCCGGACGTGATCATTGGCCACGGGTTTCCACCGCAGTGCTGGCGGGTGGCGGAATGAACACCGGTCAGGTGATTGGTTCGACCGACCGTCTGGGCGGTGAGGCGAACAGTCGTCCGGTGAAATTTGGTGAGGTTCACGCGACGCTGTTCCACAACATGGGCATCGATGTGAACAAGGTCATGATCAACGACCTGTCGGGCCGTCCGCAACACCTGGTCGATCCGGGGATCCAGCCGATGAAGGAACTGATCTAGCGGGAAGAAGATTTCAGGCAACACACGGATACGCACGGGCGGTCCGTGTGTTTGCCGTATGAGAGAGAATGTTCAGGATTTACGGCAAGACAAACGGCAGACTCTGCGACGGGCTTTCCCGACGTGATTTTCTGCAGGTCGGTGCGCTCGGCATGGGTGGGCTGGCCTTGCCGAATCTGCTGCAGGCGGAAGCAGCCTCGGGCGTCGGCAAGTCGCACAAGGCCGTGATCATGATCTATCTGGTCGGGGCGCCGCCGCATCAGGACATGTATGACCTGAAGGAGGATGCGCCGAAGGAGATTCGCGGGGAGTTCAAATCCATTTCGACCAATGTGCCCGGAATTCGCATCTGCGAACACATGCCGCGACTCGCGAAGATCATGGACAAGTGCGTGCCGTTGCGCTCGGTCTATGGATCACCGAACGGGGCGCATGATTCACACATCTGTTATACCGGACGCAGTTGGCAGAATCCGCCTCCCGGTGGTTGGCCGGCGATCGGTCCGGTGATTTCAAAGGTGCAGGGGCATCTGCGGGAATCGGTTCCGCCCTTTGTCGGCTTGGCACCGAAGGCCGGGCATCCGCCGTATGGTTCGCCCGGCCATCCGGGGTATCTCGGTCCGGCTCATGGGGCGTTCCGTCCGAGCGGGCAGGGCAAGGCGGACCTGACATTGAACGGGATCGACGGTTCGCGCTTGGACGATCGCCGGACCTTGCTGGAGGGCTTTGACAACATCCGTCGCGACATTGATGCGAGCGGGATGGTGGAAGGTCTGGATGTTTTTCAACAGCGCGCGTTGGGCATGTTGACGTCCAGTCGAATCGCGGATGCGCTGGATCTCTCGACGGAAGATCCGAAACTGCGTGAGCGCTATGGCAAGGGATTCACGAAGAACTACGGCGACGGCGCGCCGCGGAACCTGGAACACTTTCTGATGGCCCGACGCCTGGTGGAGGCCGGTGCGCGCTGCGTGACGCTGAATTTCGGCCGCTGGGATTTTCACTCAAGCAACTTCAGCGAGGCACGGGATACCCATCTGCCCTATTTCGACCAGGGAATCTCGGCGTTGATCGAGGATATTCATCAGCGGGGCATGCAGGACGATGTTGCGGTGGTGGCGTGGGGCGAATTTGGCCGCACCCCCAAGATCAACGGCAATGCCGGCCGGGACCACTGGCCGCGGGTGGGCGGCGGATTGCTTGCCGGCGGGGGACTGAAGACCGGGCAGGTGATCGGCGCGACCGACCGGCTCGGCGGCGAGATTGCCGATCGGGCGATTCACTTCGGCGAAGTGCACGCGACGCTTTACCATCAGCTGGGTATCGACCCGCACGAAACCATGTTCACCGACCTTGCCGGTCGTCCGCATCCGATCGTGGACTACCAGCACAAAGTCATGCCAGAATTGGTGTGACCCGTTCATCAGCCATGAAGAAACTCGTTCACTTCATTGCCTTCGCCATCGCGATGGGCACCAGTTCCGCGGCGTTCGCCGACGGCTTCGCCAAGATCTCCTTCGATTCGTTGCCTACCGGCAAAGATGCGACGGGCCTCCGACTCAAGGGGGCGGGCGATCGCATGCAGTTGCTGGTCAGCGGCTATGCGACGAACGGTGTGCTCCGCGATGTGACCCGTGCAGCCGCGTATACGGTGAGTCCGGCCAAGGTGGTCCGAGTGGACAAGTCCGGATTCGTCGAGCCGATCGGTGACGGCAAGGCGACAATCACGGCCAAGGTCGAGGGGAAGACGGCGAGCGTGGCGATCGAGGTCGTGGAGTTTGGCAAGGTGCAGGACATCAACTTCGCCAACAAGATTGTTCCGATCTTCACGAAGGCCGGCTGCAATGGGGGCGGGTGCCATGGCAAGTCGGGAGGACAGAACGGCTTTCGTCTCTCGCTGCTCGGATTCGAACCGCAGGAAGACTACGAGTATCTGGTGAAGGAAGCGCGCATGCGCCGGATCTTTCCGGCGGCCCCGGATCATTCCCTGTTGTTGACCAAGGGCGCGGCGGTGGTTCCGCATGGCGGCGGCAGGAAACTGGAAGTCGGTTCGTATGACTACGATTTGTTGAAGCGCTGGATTGCCGCTGGATTGCCGTATGGCAATGCCGATGACCCGACGGTGACGCATATCGAGGTCTTTCCGCGGGAGCGGGTGATGAAGCCGGAAGGGCAGCAACAGTTGAGCGTGATCGCCTACTACTCCGACGGCCATGTGGAGAATGTCACCCGCGCCGCGTTGTTCGAGGCGAACGACAACGAGATTGCGGAGGTGAGCGAACACGGGCTGATTTCCATGCACCATCAGCCGGGAGACGTGGCGGTGATGGTGCGCTACCAGGGCAAGGTGGCGGTGTCCCTGGCATCCCTGCCGTTGGGCGCGCCGGTGAAGCATCTGCCGCCGGAGCGGAATTACATCGACCAGCTGGTGTTCAAGAAACTCAAGAAGGTGGGCATGCCGCCGAGCGAGTTGGCTGATGATGAGACGTTCATTCGGCGGGTGACACTTGATGTGGCGGGCCGCCTGCCTTCGAAGGGCGAGACGGAGAAGTTCCTCGCCGACAAGGATCCCAAGAAGCGCGAAAAGTGGGTGGATCAACTTCTGGCCAGCCCGGACTACGCGGATTACTTTGCCAATTACTGGGGCGCATTGTTGCGAAACCAGCGGTCGCTGGTGGGCGGCCGATCGGAGCCCTACATGCGTGGTACCTATGCCTTTCATTCGTGGATCCGGGAGAGCATCGATCAGAACAAGCCATACGACATATTCGTTCGTGAAGTGCTCGCGGCTTCCGGGGACATCGCGCACAACCCGCCGGTGGCCTGGTATCGGCAGGTGAAGACCTCCAATCAACAACTGGAAGACGCCGCCCAGCTGTTCCTTGGTACTCGGTTGCAGTGCGCACAGTGCCATCACCATCCCTTCGAGAAATGGAGCCAGGCGGATTACTACAGTTTTGGTGCCTTCTTCTCGCAGGTGAGCCGCCGGACCGGTTCGCAGCCCGGTGAAGAAATGATTTTCGCCAGCCGCAAGGTTCCCGCCGGAACGAACAAGAAGAACAGCCAACGGGTGTTGCCTGCCGGATTGGGCGCGAAGCCGCTTGAGCTTTCCCCTGATGACGACGCCCGGCATTCGTTGGTCGACTGGATGGCGGATCCGAA
Source organism: Verrucomicrobiales bacterium (assembly GCA_038154405.1). GTDB lineage: Bacteria > Verrucomicrobiota > Verrucomicrobiia > Limisphaerales > JAYPXF01. Next base: position 6,454 of record JAYPXF010000239.1, read on the forward strand.
CAACCGCTTCTTCGCGCATGCCCTGGTGAACCGCTACTGGAAGCTGTTCTTCAACCGCGGATTGGTGGAGCCGGAAGACGACATGCGCGAGACCAATCCCGCCACGAACCCGGAACTGCTGGACACCTTGGCCTCCAACTTTGTGAAGTCCGGCTTCGATCTCAAGCGATTGGTGCGGGATATCGTCACCTCTTCCACGTATCAGTTGAGTGCGATTCCCAACAGTCACAACGCCAAGGACAAGCAGTATTTCTCCCGCTATTACCCGAAGCGTCTGTCGGCTGAGGTGCTGCTGGATGCGATCAACATCCTGACCAAGTCTCAGACGAAATGGACGGGGCTTCCGGCCGGCACGCGCGCCGTGCAGTTGCCGGATAATTACTTCAATTCCCGCAGTTATTTCCTCCAGGTGTTTGGACGTCCGGACAGCGCGAGTGCCTGTGCCTGTGAGCGCTCGCAGGAAGCCAGCCTGGCGCAGAGTCTGCATCTGCTGAATTCAAAAGACATTCAGGCCAAGTTGTCCGCTGATGCGGGCCGTCCGGCGGAACTGGCCTTGAACGACAAAATGACTGATGAGCAGAAGATGCAGGAGCTCTATCTCTGGGCGTTTTCCCGCAAGGCCATGTCACACGAGGCAAACGTTGGCATCGAGCACGTGGAGAAGAAACTCGGCAAGGCCAAGGATGCCAAGGGCGATCTGAAGAAGGCCAGACGCGAAGCCTACGAAGACATCGTCTGGGCACTGATCAGCAGCAAGGAATTCCTCTTCAATCATTGATCGGGAATCGATATCCCACTCACCATGAGAACCATGCGGGCCGACCGATTTCCGTCCTGCCGTATGGCCCACCAATTGATGAATTATTTGCCCGAAACGGGGGTCCGTTGATGCGTATCCCAGCCCTTGGAAAGTGATGAACTGTAGCGTGAAACGACTGATTGTTCTGGTGGGCCTGCTATCCGGCCTGGTAGCCCATGCCCAATTGCCGGTGGCCAAGATGTCCATGGTTTATCCGGCGGGAGCCAAAATCGGCACCACCGTCAACATGTCCGTTTCTGGCACTGATCTGGACGGGCTCGAAAAGGTGTTTTTTTCCCACCCGGGCATTACGGGCAAGGTGAACGCCGATGGAAGGAGCATTTCCGTTTCATTGGCCAAGAATGTTCCTGAAGGGGTCTATGACGTCTGGGTGGCCGGGCAATATGGGGCGTCCAATCCGCGCTCAATTCAGGTGTCCGGCCTGACCGAGGTGGCAGGCGCGGCCAAGAATCATGGATTGGAAGCGGCTCAGTCCGTGGTTGCGAATTCCGTGGTGAACGGGGTAGCGGACAAGGAGGCGATGGATCACTACAAGGTCGCCGTCAAGAAAGGCCAGCGACTGCTGGCGCGTTGTCTCGACAAGAGCATTGATTCACAGCTGGCCGGCGTGGTGATCCTGTGCGATGCGTCGGGCCGCGAGATTGCGCGGGCGGCGAATGAACAAACCGTCTCCCATGTGGCCGCCGCTGATACAACGATGGTGGTGAAAGTCCACGATCGGGTGTTTCGGGGATCGTCCTACTATTTCTATCGCCTGAAGCTCACGACCGGAGCTGTCGCGGACTACACGCTTCCCTTGGCGGTGAAGCCCGGCAGCAAGACGAAGGTGAAGGCTTTCGGTCCGGGCGGGGCTCGGGAAATGGAGCTCACGGCACCCGCATTGAACGAACATCTGCCGGCCGGAGTGGCTCTGACGGATTATCAGGCGACCGTCACCGGCTTTGGGCACCAGGGTTCATTGATTGGATTCGCCGCTGCGCCGGTGGTCTTGGAAGCGGAACCGAACAACGATGCGGACAAGGCTCAAAAGATCAGTCTGCCTTGTGATATTTCCGGGCAGTTTCATCCGGCTCGCGATCGGGATTATTACACCTTTGAGGCGAAGAAGGGTGAAGTCTACCGCGTGGAGGTCGTGTCCCATCGACTGGGCCTCCCCACCGATCCTCAGGTGGTGATCCAGAAGGTGAACAAGGCTGCCGATGGGAAGGTCACCTTGAGTGATGTGCTTACGCTGGGCGACAGTGATCGGAATTTTGGCGGAGTCGACTTTGACACGTTTCATCGGGACGACGACGCCCGCTTGGAGATCAAGGCCGACGGGACCTATCGGATCATGGCCCGTGACCTCTTCAACGGCGTCAAGGCGGATCCGCGTCGGGTGTATCGCCTGATCCTTCGCAAGGAGGCACCGGACTATCTGCTGGTGGCGCATCCGGTGTCACGGAAGGCCAAGGGCGATCGCCGCGATGTCTGGCAGGCCAATACGTTGTTGCGACAGGGGGATGTCGAAGCCCTGAACGTGTTGGTGTTCCGTCGTGACGGTTTCACCGGGGAAATCACGGTTGAGGCGGAAGGACTGCCAGCGGGTGTTTCGCACGCGCCGCTGAAATTCACCGGCTCCACCAAATCCGGAATGCTGTTGTTGCGGGCTGCCGAAACGGCCAAGAAGTGGGCCGGACCCGTCGAGATTGTCGGTCGTTCGAAGATCGGTGACAAGGCGGTCACCCGACAGGCCCGGATCGGCACAGCGAATTGGGACATCGACTACAGCACGGCCACGACGGAGAAGGCCCGCATCCGGTTGAGTGACCGGTTGATGTTGGCGGTCGCCGATGAGGTCTCACCGTTGGAACTGATTCCCGGCGCCGGCAAACCGATTGAAGCGGTCATCGGAGGCAAGGTGACCGTGCCGGTCAAGGTTGCCCGACGCGGTCAGTTCGCGGCGGATCTCAAGGTAAAACCCTACGGGCATGCGACCTTGGCCAAGGTTCCGGATTCAACCGTGAAAAAAGATTCCGGCAACGTGGTGATCGACCTGAAGAAATACAAGCTGCCGGAAGGCACTCATCAGCTTTTTCTGAAGACCAATTCGAAGGGCAAATACCGCAAGGTTTCCAAGGCGATCAAGGAAGCGGAAGCGGCGGCCAAAGTGGCGACCGATGCGGCCACTGTCGCGGAGAAACATGCGCAGGCACTGGCGGGGGTCGCCAAGGTGAAAGGCCTGACGGCTGACCAGGTTGCCGCCGTGAAGAAGGAAGCCGACGAGGCGGCAAAGGTGGCCAAGGATCTCGTCGCCAAGCGGGATGCGGCGCAAAAGAAGGCGAAGGATCTGGCAGTAAGGGTAAAGCCGAAGGATCTGACGGTGGAATTCTACTCGATGCCGTTCCTGGTGACGGTGAAGAAAAAGTAATCATGTTGAAAAGCCTGTTCTGTTTGTTGATGACCGCGTCGATTGCGAATGCGGCCTTGCCGGTGGCGAAGTTGACGCGGACGTCGAAGGTGGATTTCGAAAAGGAGATTCTCCCGATCCTGCGGGCCAATTGTCTGGCGTGCCATAACACCACCAAAGCCAAGGCGGACCTGAATCTGGAGACGCCGCAACTGATTCTGAAGGGCGGCGATTCCGGTCCGGCCGTCGTTCCCGGAAAGAGCGCGGAGAGTCTTCTGTTCGAAGTGTCGACCCATGCCGAGGAGCCGGTCATGCCGCCGAAGGGAAACAAATCCGGAGCCAAGGATCTGAAACCCAATGAGCTGGCGTTGATGAAACTCTGGATCGATCAAGGGGCAATGGGTGAAGTGAAAGGATTTGTTGAAATCAACTGGCAACCCCTGGCCCCGACGTTCAATCCGATTTACTCGGTGGCCCTTACCGACGACGGACAGTACGCCGCAGCCAATCGGGGCAACCGGATCCATGTCTATCATCTGCCTTCGCAGAAACTGGT
>JAYPXF010000240.1:0-9785 GCA_038154405.1 Verrucomicrobiales bacterium
CGTGAATGCAGTGGCACTCGCGTGTGTATTCGTCGATCAGGTTGAACGTTCTGAGCTTGTGCTTGAACGAGGGCTTGCTGTCCCTAATCTTAACCGTAACGCTCTGCAGCGCGGCTGCCTGCTCCGTCAGTTTCCACGACCATTTCGAAAATCTCACGGCCCTTTGCGGACGATGAGTCTATGTTTCAGTGATTGGCCGTCACATCTTGTTTTTAATCGTCAGATAGAGCCAGGCACGCGCGTGGTTCCAATTGCGCTTGGCCGTGCTGCGCGAAATATCCAAGGCCAATGCGGTCTTAACGACGGTGACATCGGCGAAGTAACGCAGCTTCACCAGCTCGGCGATGATGGGATCTTCCTTCTCCAATTCACCGAGGGTCTCGTGAATCGCAATGAGTTCATCGTCGTCGTAATTGGCGACCACGTCGACGCCGTCAACATTCACACGTGCCTTATTGCCGCCATGTTTCGGGGGTTTCTTGCGGTGGGCGTAGCCCATGAGGATCCGACGCATGGCCTCTGCGGCCGCCGCGAAGAAGTGTCCGCGGTTGTCCCATTAATTGTCGCCATCGGATACCCGGAGCCAGGCCTCATGCACTAGGGCTGTGGGCTACAAGGTCTGTCCGGGCGCCTCCTTAGAGTTTTTTACTGGCCGCCAGTTTGAGCAGTTCTTCGTAGACCCCGGGCATGATATCCTCGGCCGTGCTGGAGCCGGTCTCGTTCATTTGCAGCTGAGGCCCAATAAAACGGGCTTCGATTTGGCCGTGAAATCAAGGTGCGCTATTTCGACGTCCGGCAGGGGGTTCTTCCATTCGCTGTGGTAGAAGCACCAAAGCGGGCCATCAACTGGAATGCGTCCGGTCCAAGCCAACTTCGAACGTTCGGTCTGCAGCGGCGTGTCGGGGCGTTGTAGCATAGGCCAAACATCACGCCCGAGTTGGATCTGGAACTCCTGTTTTTCTCCGTTGGCATAGTGAATTAAATAGCTGCCAACCAATTCGCGCTTTGTTTGGGCGCGCGAAGAGCCATGCATCCCGTGGAAAAAATGAAGCGATTTGGCTTTTCGTCCCAAGGCGATTCCTTGCAGGCGAGCAGGAAAATTCGGCACCTGCCAAAGATTTGTGCTCGTCTTCTGATTCAGGCTGGCGCCGAAAGTGCCATCGAGAGTGATTGCTCCTCTTATGTCAAAGGTGATGCCATTCACGCGATGGCGCCGGGGAAAGTTGCCACTATATATGCTCCCCGGTTTCCCTGCCTTGGAGAGGCTCAGCCGGTGTCCACCGAAACTTATTTTCGGCCAGGGCTCGTTCAGTAGCTGGTTATAGTAAGGAGACAGATCGACAAGTTCCTTCGACGGTGGGTAATCGCGTGGCGGGATTCCCATCGTCACATACAGTTTCCGGGTTTCCGTGGCCAAACCGAGGGCTTCATACACCTGTAACTTGAGTTTCCTTCGCGTAGTGCCCCGGGTCTCCGGCTGTAGGGTCAGTGAGGTTTCGATGGCTTTCAGTGCATCTTCATATTCCCGATCGTGGTATTTAAGGCTGGCCAGCGAGTACCAGGCATCAGGGCTCTTTGGATTCTTGCGGATCAGCTCAGCAATGAATTTGGCGGTCGGACTGTCTTGGCCCAGCAGTTTCGAAATCTTCACCCGGTCTGCCAGCACAATGGGATCTTCCGGCGCGAGTTCGACGGCCCAGCGGCTAACCCAATCGGCGAGCGCCCGGGAGATGCGCGGATTACCCGATACCTGCGCAAATTGAACAGCCAAGGCACTGAGGTGCTTTCCGGAGTGCGGAGACGATTTCAGCTTCATGGCCACATACCGCAGACCAGCATCCGACTCTTTCTTGATCTCACGGCCGTGGAGCCTCACGAGATGCGGGCGGAAAATCCCGTAGGCTTCCTCGCCGTCCCCCCGCTCCCAGATTGCCACCGCTTTCAGGTAGACGGACTCCAAGGACGGACCGTTGAGCGTTTCCAATTCCGAAATTGCCTTGAGACAGTCGACATACTTGCCGCGCCGCTCGAGGACGTCGGCCTGGGACAACCATGCTTCCGGGAGATGCGGGTCCGCTTGGACGGCCTGCCGGGCATACCATTCTGGGAAGCTCCGCCAATGCTTGGTCCGGAACGGCTCCTCTGCCTTTACCTTGGCTGCCAAACGGGCAAAAGCGAGCGCGTTCCGTGGTTGAAGCCTCAAGGCCTCACGGAGGCCATCAGCCGTAACATCACCGAGCAACTGTTCCATGAGATCATCTTCAGCCCGTTCGGAATGTGGTGACACCGTACGTGTTGTTCGCGGGGCGGCGAACCATCGTCCGAAGCGACTGAAATCATCAGTGCCAGCTAGATTGGTGAGTCGCTTCAACCCGAGCAAAAGCTCTGACCGCGGCACAATCGCTGAATTGCCCTCTTCATCCAGTCGCAGCCCAGCGACCGATTCCGCCAAGGGGACAAGCCACCCGGGAATCGTCGATTGAGGAACTGGCATTGACCAGGTACGGAGTTTTCCATTGCTCATGCAAAGCAGTTCCCGGCCGCCAGAGCCAATCGCAAAGGCGACATGTTTGCCGGGTGAGCGGTGCCATATCGGAGGTGCGAGGCATTGCCCCGTTTCGAGATGCCACAACCGCAAGGTTCCTTGGTTGTCTTTGGTCACGATCTGCTCTGATCGCTCATCGAAAAACGCCTCCAATACCGGATTCTCATGTGCCAGTTCCGCAATCTGTTTGTGGCTGGCGATATTCCAGATCAAGGCCACCCCCGGAACGCGATCGTCCGAATCCGGGCCCGTGACCACGATCTGCCGGCCATCCGGACTGAAGTGTGCCGACTTCAGAACGAACGGATGAGTGAAGGTATCAAGACGCTCACCGGTCTTCGCATTCCAGATATGTGCTTCGCCCATTTTCGCCGTTAGCAGAGAGGTTCCATCCGGACTGAATTCAATCGTCGTATTCTGGCCACCACCGCCTACGAGTGTCACCGTCGACTTTTTTGAACCCACACTCTTCAGATTCCAGATTCGCATCTGTTTCTGGCTCGCGGTGACCAATTTCATCGCCGCTGTATGGACATCCATGCCCAGCACGGGCCCGGCATGAGGAAGCGACGCCGAGACCGCAGTGCCATCGCTGGTGTTCCAGACCCTGACGTGATGCTTCGATGACAGCGTCACCAAGTGTCTGCCATTTTCGCTCAGCTTCGCTTTCCGAAGCGCACTCCTCAACGAAATGCTTATGGGTGAATCCTTCCCGTTCAGATTCCACACGAACGCCTCGCGGCCATGCGTCGCCGCCACTCGGCCGCCGAAAGAACTGAGACTGGCCAGTCTCAGTTCTTTATCTGCTACCGCCAGCTTAACGATCGGGGCTGGACTCTCGTTACTAAGCACCAAGATCTCCCCCGTTTTGGTTTCGACGACACTTCTCTGTCCATCCGAATAGACTACTGAACGTAGGCTGAGGAGAGGCAAGCGCATGGCTGGATATCGGGCTGCGGATTCTCGGATGTCCCAGCATCTGAGAACGCCGTAGGCCGAATTTGCCCCCGCTTTGTTTTGGTCCAGACTGAACAGCCGCGCACGGCCTTGATCGAAGACCACTTTGCCGATGGAGACCTTGTGTTGGAATTCTGTGGTAAGCGGATGCCCGGAGGACGCGTTCCAAATCTGCAGAACGCCGTTGTCAGTGGTGGTTGCAAGACGCTGGCCTTCGGGACTGAATTGAATGGTTCGAAACGGCAATTCACGGCGTCCTCCTTCAGCCTGCAATCGCCCGGTCAGTGTTTCATAAACAGCAAAACCGTAGTTAGAGCAGCGAATGGCAATCCGATCACCCGCCGGTGAGAAAACGAGGTTCGGACTTCCTGGCTTGCTGGGGGCAATCGCTCGCCGAAGATTTATCGTCACCAGAATCCGGGTTGTTTTTAGGTCACGGATCCGCACTGAAAAATTGTCGATCTGGAGGGCGCTGATGCCGGCAGCAGCGTGGACAAAGGGATCATGGATCGATCGGGCGTCGTTTGCAGCCGCGATCAAGACCCCATTGGTGTGATCGTATATCCGGGTGACGAGGTTGGATCCCCGAACAATTTGCCGTCCGATGACTCCTCGCACTTTGATGGTCGGCCGGGAGACGCAGATGATCAAAGACTGATCTGCGCTCACTACCGGAGGAGAAATAAGTTTCAGCTTCTGTTCGCCGGGAATGGCAACGTTCAGCTTTGTTCCGGTAGCAAGTTGAAAGCTGGTGAAGGTGGTTCGATTTCTTCCGAATGTGATGAGGGACTCGCGGTCCATCGATATCTGAGTCGCAAAGCTGTATTCGGTCATGAGATCTCGTGCGATGGGTTGGCCAGTCGTTGCATCATAGTAGCGATACAGACGTTCCCCAAGGCGTGCCAAGAGTCGGGTTCCGTCGGAGTTCAGATGACAATCGCCGGCCGTGAGATCTTTGATCACAAGATTCTGAGTGATCGGCTGGCCGCTTCGGCCATCCCACATCCGTAGGCTTTGGTCTCCCGCCAGCACCGCCGCCACCGGGTGATCGGGCGAACGAAGAGATGCCGCGATCTTTCTGACTGGTGCGGGAACCGCGATCGCGGGTCCGGAGGTCTGACTCATCACAGTTTCCCAAAAACTGATCCGGCCGCCCACTGTGGCGACCACCACGTGACTGCCAGCGTCAACAAAATCCGCTGAGACTACTGGATCTTCTGTTCCCCATTCCTTCTTCAGTGCCAGCGAATCGGCATCCCAAAGCCGCACCGTCCGATCATGGGCGGTTGTTAGGATATGCTTCCCGTCATCACTCAGCGTAAAATCACGAATCGCCGCCCGGTGCTCCAAAGTCAGTTCCGGTTGAATATCAAAGTTTCGGTCCCGCAAGGTGGCGACAATGCTCTGTGCCGCTGGCTGGAATTCCGGATCCGTACGCAACGATCGCGCCAGGTGACTCAATCCTTTCCTCGGCTCATTTTGGTTGATGTGTGCGACACCGCTGGCGAAATCCGCGCGGGAAAGTGAGGTCTGCAATTGTCGGGCGGTTTGCTGGGTGAGTTTGCGCTGCTTCACTTCTGCGGCCCGCGCGGCCTCGGCCTGAATCTGCGATTGGGTTGCGGCTAGCGTCTTTTCCTCGGCTGTCTTTCGATCTGCTCGGGCGTCGAAATAGAGCACGGTCATTCCCACCGCGCCGATCAACAAGGCCAGGAATACGGCCGTGATTGCCGCGATCAAGCGCACGTTTCGACGTATGAACTTCCCAATGAGATACGTCGCGGTGGGTGGCGAAGCGATTACCGGTTGGTGGTCCAGACAGCGACGGATGTCTTCGGCAAATTCGCTGGCCGTGTCGTACCTCCGCGTCCGGTCCTTCTCCAAGGCCTTCAACACGATCCAATCAAGATCGCCCTTGATCTGGTCGATCAGTTGACCGGGATCTTGCCGACGGGACTCCGCGACGGTGGTGGTCTCCCGGCAGATGATGCTCAGCGCCATACTGGGCTTGGTCGGCTCTTTCTCCTTGATTAGTTTTTGGACCTCTTGGATACCCGCGTTGCTGAGTTCCTGACGACTGATCGGAGTTGCGCCGGTCAACAATTCATAGAGCAACACGCCGAGCGAATAGATGTCGGTCCGCGTGTCGATATCCAGCCCGCTCATTTCGGCTTGCTCCGGACTCGTGTACTGCGGCGTGCCGATCATCTGACCATACGCGGTGAACAGCGACTTCTCAGTCAGTTCCTGATCGAGCGCCTTGGCAATGCCGAAGTCTATCACCTTGGGAACAGGCACACCGTCATGGAGCGTGATCAAAACGTTGGAGGGCTTGATATCCCGATGGATGACGCCCTTCTGATGGGCATGCTGAATGGCGCTGCAGATATCCAGGAACAGGCCTAAGCGCCGTTTCGTGGTTAACTTGCTCTTGTCGCAGAACTCGGTGATGGGGATGCCCTTCACCAACTCCATCACGAAGAATGGCCTGCCTGACTCCGTGGCACCGCCATCAAACACCTGCGCAATGTTCGGATGGGACATCAGCGCCAGGGCCTGTCGTTCCGCCTCGAAGCGCGCGACCACTTCACGAGTATCCATGCCTGGCTTTATGATCTTGAGCGCGACCTTGCGCTTGATCGGCTTCTGCTGCTCAGCCATGTAGACGACGCCGAATCCGCCTGCCCCGATTTCCTGCAGCAGCTTGTAGTTGCCGATCACGGAACCGGGTGTTTCTCCAATGCCGAGGATGGGGGGTGCGACTGGTTTGCGGGTTGTGCCGGGTATGTGATCCCGGGTCTCCATGAAACCATCGGCCTCCTCCCAAGCGTGTAGCAAGGCCTGCAATCGCGCGAGTTGTTTCGGGTTGCCGGCGCATTCGCGCTCCAAGGCTTCGTTTCGCTCTTCCAGATCGTCGATGGCCTGTACGGCATCGAAAACTTCATAATCAGTTTTTGCTGCTTCGCTCATCGGTGGCTCAACCGCGACAACACGGATCCAATAATACATGCGAAAAACCGGCCGCAAAGGGTCCAATTGATTTTTAAAAACTACGGTTTGACCAGATCCGGAACACTCTCAGGATTCATTTACGAGCTCGGATCTCTACAAAATCGCTGGTTGTAGAACTCGGAACTTCGCTGGAGCGATCAGCGTGGATGGTTCAAGGTCCACCTCCAGTGCGGGTGTCGGTCGTTCGGGGCTACCTGGCTAGCTCGGTTAGCTCTTCTGCATCTCGCGCATCAGCGTCGACGCACCCACGGAGTGTTTCCATTGGAATCGTTCCCGTCGACTCGTGGCTACTTGAGCCGCACGGATCATGAACTTGGTGAACTTACCCAGTCCGTGCTCGGCCGTGATGTCTTCCTACGCTACGACCATGCCGGTTTCCGGATCCACCTCGCTGGCGCACCGCATACTCCAACTGAAAGGTGTGCCCGTGAATACGGTTGCACTTGTGATCCTCCCCGAGGCAGGGCAGTCGATGAGCTGCGTCGAAGGAGAATCGCTTGAAGACAATCATTTCAGGGCAGGGGACTTGGCTCAGAGCTGGGTCGGATTGGGCGCGTCACCGTAGACGGCCTTCGGATCGAAGGCCTTTTCATTCTCGATGAACTTGAGTTCCCGCTTGGCCTCGCCTTCACCCACCGGCACTTCCCGGTAGAAACAGCTGCGGTATCCGACATGGCAGGAAGCCTCCGCCCCGCCGGCATCCGGTTGAGTCAGCGAAACTTCGATGACGACGCAGTCCTGGTCGTCATCGGTCAGCATCCGCTCGATCTTCTGGAACATTCCGGAGCTTTCGCCCTTCTTCCAAAGTTTCTTTCGCGAACGCGACCAAATAATGGGCCAGACCTGTGGTAATCGTGAGTTTGAGCGCCTCCTCGTTCATGAAGGCAAACATCAACACTTCCCGGGTTTGATGGTGCATGGTGACGCAGGGAATGACCCCGTTGACATCAAACTTGGGCGCCAAGTCTGTGCTTTCCTCAACCTGCTCGACCGAGGTCCGGTCGGCGAATTCTACTGTATCCTGCGTAGTTTCCATGGCCCCAGAAGTTGCCAGTTTGGTGAAATCCGTTAATCACGGACATCCCCATGGTCGGTATAGGTGAGGAATTTTCGCCCTGCTGAGTTCCAGCATTGCCAAAAAAACAAGCCGCGCAATATTGTCGGCCTCTGTTCTCGGTTTTCGCCTGTGGGCGGGACTGGATGGGTAATTGCCCGCAGAATAAATGCAGACCATCAAACAACACTGAAACGAAAAATGCCTGATAGCGATATTACCGCCCTCTTCGATGAGTGGAACTCAGCCCTTCAAACTGGGGAACCCAAGAACGTGTCAGCTCTCTACGAGACCAACGCCATCCTGTTGCCGACAGTTTCCAACAAGGTTCGCCATAACCACGAAGAGATTGAAGACTACTTTGTCCATTTCTTGGCCAAGGGACCGAAAGGCGAAATCAATGAATCAAACGTCCGCACGTTTGGGGACATCGCGATCAACTCTGGCGTCTACACCTTCACCTTCAGCGACGGCAACTCCGTGCAGGCTCGCTTCACTTACGCCTATCGCTGGAATGGTCAGCGTTGGTTGATTGTGGAGCATCATTCTTCTGCAATGCCGGAGGGTTAATCTCCGCGCTTTGACGAAATCAAATCAAATAAAGAGATTCGATCACAACTTACTAATTGCCGGTCTCATCCTCGGTGGTGGTGTTTTTGGCAACGCCCATGACGGCGAGAAAGGCGGCTGGAAATCCTTGTTCAATGGCAAGGATCTCAAGGGTTGGGAAAATCGGAGTGGCGCGCCTACCCGCCGCACTTTTCGGGCGGCGTTTACAGAGGCCAATCTCCCGCGAAGTTCGCAACCATGGTTAGGCTCCGGTCGGGGCTCCGCCCCTCCCTTCACCGAACCATAAACAACAAGAACCCAAACAGAATCTCTCATAACGTTTGGATCAAAGAACGGGGGCACTCCACCGGTGAGGTGACCGCCGAAAAACAGGCCATTGAGAATGTTAGGTTCTGGGGCTAAGACCCAGAATCTGAACATGAAGAAAAAGCGACACACGACCGAAGAAATTATCCGCATTCTCGGCAACGCGGACGGGGAGCAGACCGTTGAGGAGGTCTGCCGGGAATTCAATATCAGCGAATAGACCTTCTACCGATGGCGGCGCAAGTATGGCCGGATGGAGATGGCCGACGCCAAGCGGCTCAAGGAGCTGAGCGATGAGAACGGCGAACTCAAGAAGATGCTCGCTGACGCCCTGCTCAAGAACCGCGTTCTAGAGGAGACGCTTTCAAAAAAGTGGTGAGCCCTTCGCAGAAGAGACAGGCCGTTAAGAACGCTGTCCAGCGGGGGCTGTGTTCCATGCGAAGGGCGTGCCGGTATTTGAAGCTGAGCCGGTCGGCCGGCCAGTATCGCCCCAAGGAGCTCTGAAGCAGGTTCAGGCGACGGTGAAGCGGATTGTTTGGCTCAGTCGAAAGTATCCTCGCTATGGCTATCGCCGGATCCGGGCGTTGCTCGACAGCGAAGGTTGGAAGGTCAGCCGGAAGTTCGTTCAACGCATCCGCAAGTTCGAGGGGCTGGGAGTGAAGGGGAAGCGTCCCAAGCAACGCCGCCAGGGTCATTCCACAGCAGCTCCGACGCGGGCCACGCAGCTCAACGAAGTCTGGTGTTGGGACTTCGTTCACGACCGCACCGACGACGGGGCTTCCTTGAAGATGCTGACGCTGATCGATGAATACAGCCGTCAATGCTTAGCCATCAAAGTTGATCGCAAACTGCGCAGCCAGGATGTGCTCAACGCGCTCGCTGAAGTGATGGCACGCCGCGGCGTTCCTAAATACATCCGCAGCGACAATGGATCCGAGTTCATCGCCAAGGAACTCCAGGAATGGTTCAAGGAACTGCAGATTGAAGTTCTGAAAAGATACTTTGCGAAATTTGTCTACAGAGATGGCCTGACCTTCCGAAATTGGATCATCCCGCGGTCCCTTACGAAGATCTGCGAGAAAGACCTGTTTCAGCTGAGGAATGTCGGGCGCAGAATCACCAGCGATCTTATTCGAGTTATCACCGACAAGGGAGTCCCTGTTTCCACCAAGCCTCTCGGAGGTCACTACAGCGGGCAGAGGAAGCGAAAAAAGAAAAAGAAGAAGACGGACTAAATCCGTTCAAGCCGGCCATGGCCAAAATTAAAACAAGTCAAAATTTGAAAAGAAAAAAATAAGTCACCGGGGACGAAAACCCAACCCCCCCGTAAATACAAAATGGGTA
>JAYPXF010000240.1:9795-10157 GCA_038154405.1 Verrucomicrobiales bacterium
AAGAAAAAGAAGAAGACGTACTAAATCCGTTCAAGCCGGCCATGGCAAATTTGACATCATGTCAAATTTGCCAACGAAATTCTTCCGTCCCGGGGACGTAACGCAGCTCCCGCGCTTCATGCCAATCTGGGTAAATGAAGCGAAACCGGATCTTCCTGCTGGTCGCAGTCGCGGCCGGGATTGCCCTTGGTAGTTTGGGCTGCGCCAGCCGTAAAAAGGCGCCGAAGTTCGTTACCTCAGCCGCGCCGGCTGGCTCCGCTAGCCGCCCGTTTCCTCGGCCGAAAAAGGTCGACGGAGTCTGGTGGCTTTCTCTCCAATCGCCGCCCCGTTTAACTTTCAACCAGGAGCGCTGAGTTATGGGC
>JAYPXF010000241.1:0-256 GCA_038154405.1 Verrucomicrobiales bacterium
TCGAATTCGATCCCAACCAGACCAGGAACCTCTATCGCGAATACCCCGAGGTCGTGAAGGAGATGGCGGCCTTGCTGACCTCCTACCGCCCGAAACAGCCGGTACGAAGCACTCCCAAGAATCGCAGACTTCAGAAATTGAGTGCCAATCCCGCGAAGAAAACCTCGGCCAAACCGACTTCAGGGGCCTGGTTCGATTTCGAATCGGGCAAGTTGGAGCCTTGGAAAGTGGTGGAAGGGAAATTTGGACATCCCGT